>CAINDO010000183.1 GCA_903847385.1 uncultured Myxococcales bacterium | reverse complement strand
GGGTCTGGGCCGTCGCCACGCGGACCAGCGCGGCCAGCTCGGCGCGGCGGGAGGCGCCCAGGCCGCGGCGCTCCAGCAGCGCGAGGGCGGCCGCCGCCTCGGGGCGCGGGTCGGTGTCGAGCGCGCCGAGCGCGGTCAGCACGCGGTGGACGAGCAGCACCGGCGGCTGCTCCGCGTCGACGTCGGCGAAGACCGAGGCCAGCAGGTCCGACGCGTGCCGGGCCAGGGTGCCGCGCACGCAGCGGACGTAGGCCATGCCCTCGCCGGCGAGGGCGTGCAGCGCGGCGCCGACCTGCGCGCCGTTCGTGGGCGGCGCCAGGGCCACCCGCGCCGCCGGGTTCGTGGCCCGGTCGAGGAGCGAGAAGCCCAGGGCGGCCTCGTCGCCCGTGAAGCCCGCGGCCTCCATGGCCGAGGCCAGGTACGGCAGCTTGCCCAGGCCGTTGATCAGGTGCAGGACCCGCTCGGGCAGGCGGGCAAGGGTGGCAGAGGAGGGCAGGGAGTCGAGCAGTGCGTTCATCGACGCGACCTCGAATCGGCGAGCGGGCGCCCGTGAATTCGGGCAGGGTTGCCGTCGCCGCTGTTGACCCGCTCAGCTTGCCCGGGGCGTGGTGCAGGTGTTTGCACCCGGGTGATCGGGGGGCGCGTCAGGCGTCGTCTTCGGGCGCTCGAGCCGCGACAGCGGGTCGACTTACGGTCACAGGTTCCTGAGGATCGGTCGCTGTGGACGGTTCGAACGTGCCGTCTCGGGCGCGAGGTCGCCCGCATGCGGGAACGTCTCTCCGAGGGCATCGGCGATGTCGTGCACCATGGCTCGAACGAACCGGGCACCCCGCGCGTCCGAGAGGAGTCTTCCCCAGTCGAGCGCGGCCAAGGCCTCGGTCCCGCCGCCGGTCTCCGAGTACGTACTGCAATTCCGCTCGGCCGGCGCTCGGCACAGCCACGACAAATACGCCTTGGGGTGATGCTTTCGACGCGCAGCGGCCCGAACCCACAGCGGTCGATGGTCGATCTTCTTCTTCTCGGCGAGCGCGTGCCAACAGTGGCAGTCTGCTGCGTCGTCGCCGTCATAGACCGCGTCCGCGGTCTGGAATGCTTCCGGGTCGTTGGTCGCGTCCAGGCTCGGGGCCCGGTCTGCCGGCACGCCAGCGCGCCGCAGTGCTGCCGGGTCCGGAAAGAGCCACGCTTCGATCATCGGTTTCGCGAGATGAAACGAAACGCGAGACCGGAGCGCCTCCTCGAACCTCGAACGGCGATGTGCACTGTTGAGTTCGCGGTCCAGAATCCGCGTCGCGGCCTCACGTACGACCCCGACCACCGCGGCGGGCTGCATTGCATTTTCGAGTTCGGTGTCGTCCAGGATCACCACGAGCGCCGGTCGTTCGGCGTGTCGGTCACCGAGCGCCTCTGCCAATGCGCGTTCGATGAGTTTGTCGGCGTTGTTTCGGCGCCCGGAAAGTCGAGTGACATCACACGAAGTGAAAGAAGCGGCCGGGTACTCCGCACCGCCCGATTCGACCTCGACGCGCGTCGGCAGACAATAGAAGTCGTGACCGGGGAACAGGCGCCGGAGGGCGCCCGGCAACGCGTCCCATTCCATTCGGCCCGTGGGCAACAGCGCGACTCTCACGGCGTCGGCGCCTTCGGAAGGCCGAGTGGCGCGGCGAAGTCCATGCGGTCGTAGAGATCACCCAACTCGAACGCCGCCAGCCAGTCCTCGTCGTGAAGCTCGGTGATCGGCACGGGCTGCACGGACTGGCCTGGCTGAAGCACATAGAACTGGGTCGGCGTCGAACGAAACGTGTTCATCACGACGGGCGAGTGCGTCGTGACGATGACAGTCAGTCCATGTGATTCGGCGCGGGCGCGGGCGCTGGCGAGAATCGATCGGATCGCATGCGGGTGGAGCTGGTTCTCGATCTCGTCGAAGGCGATGATCGAGCCCTCTTTCGCACTCGCGAGCGCGGTGAGCTGCAGCAGGCCGGTCAGAAGTCCGTCCGCTGCGCGGCTGGGAGGCAATCCGTCCGCAGGGTCGGATGCGCCTGGGCGGAAGAGAAAGGGCTGACCGCGGTCGATCTCGATTGTCCCCATGATGTCCGGAAACGCGGCACGCGCCCGCGCGACCACCCAGTCGAATTGACCGCGATAGCGCAGTGGTGCGCTCTTCCAGTTTGCCAGGACGGACCAGAGGTTCTCCCCGGTCGGATGCAGGGCGCTTGTGTGTATGTCCGCCTGTTGCGGCTGCTTGACCTTGTCGAGGTCGAACGTACCGTAGACTTGGATTCCGGTCAGCGCGGCGACGAGCGGCGCCATCCATGGGCTCTCGCCCTGGTCCCAAAGCGTGCGGGCGCAGCAGCGGTCGCCGAACTCCATCGTCCGCTTGCCGAGGTACCAGACGTCCTGGAACATCGCGGCCCGAAGGACGACCTCGTCACCGTGGTACAGCTCCTCGCCGTAACTGCCGCGCAGGCCGTCGTCGGACATCGGAAATCTGAGCTTCCAGCGGAGATTCCCGACCGAGACGTCAAACACCACCGGGTCCTCGCGCGGCGCCCCGTGGCGACGGAAGTTGTTCCCGCCCACGAGCCGAAACGCGCTCTCATGGTCCTGCCTGAAGAGCTCGCGCAAGAACCGGAGCGCATCGAGTACGGTCGACTTTCCAGCGCCGTTGGCGCCGGCCAGCAGGCATAGGCCCTGAGGGGTCCACTCGATGCGCTCGAGCGACCGGAAGTTCGTCGCGCGAATTGTGGTCGGGTCCACGTGGTCACCTGTTCGAATGATGTCGACGTGCGGGTTCTACGACACGCCATCGTCGCCGGCAACGCGCATGGTCGAGCCCGCCAGCCGTCGGCGTGGCCGCGCTGAACGACGCTCGCGGGCGTGGGCCGTGCGGGGGGCAGGGCCCTCCGCACGTGCTGCTCGGCGACGCAGATGATCGGGGCGCGTCAGGCGTCGTCGTCGGCCGAGTCGTCCTGGGTCGCGGGCAGGTCGTCTTCGTCGTCGTCGCCGTCGTCGGCGTCGTCGTCGTCGGCGTCCGGCAGGAGGGCCGAGATGCGTTCGAGGAACTTCGCCGGCTTCTTGTCGTAGTTGCCGAGGCTGGCCTTCAGGTGGTCGGCGGCGAGGTCGCGGATCTCCTTCTCCTTCGCGGCCTTGCGGGCGTCTTCCGCTGCCTGGACCTCCGTCGCCGGCAGCTTCGCGGCTTCGTTGGCGGCGCGCAGGAGGTCGAGTTCACGCGTGAACACGGCCTGCGAAAGGGCGAACCGGACCGCGGAGTCGAAGTAGCGTGCCCGCATGTCGAGCATCGGCTCGACGATGGTGTGGAGTTCCTCCACGTATCGCGCCGGCCATTCTCCGTACTGCGTGTCGGTGAGCACGGCCTTCACGGCGCTGGTGGCGCCCCGGCCGTGGACGATCTCGAGCACCACCCACCGGAAGAACTCCCACTGTTTCTCGTTGAGTTCCCGGACGCCGCCGGCCGCCAGCAGGCCGCGGAAGCCCTGTTCCGACGCCTCGAACGCGCGGGCACGCGCTTCGGTGACGTACCCGGACAACGACTTGTGGACCGTGGCAGACGTCGCGAAGAACGCGTTCGTCCCGGCGAGGAAGAGCCGCGACACGAAGTGCGTGCAGACGAGACGGTCCTGCCAGGTCGTTCCCGGCTCCACGAGGCGCTCCACCGTCGACAGGACGGCCATCAGGTAGCCGAGCTGGAAGGCCTGCGTGAACACGGCATCGGAGATGGCCCGACCGCGCGTCCGGACCAGCTTCGACTCGGCCTCGACGACCTCCTTCTCCCGGTTGCGGAACGCCACCGGATCGATGTTGAAGAGCTTGAACGCCCGCTTGAGACGGATCGCATCTTCATGTTCCCCGAGCGCCTTGCGCACGGCGTCGCAGTACGTGAGCTGCGAAGTGAGGAAGGGCGGCACGGGTTGAACGCGATCGGTCAGGTCCTTCTTTCGTTCGAGGAGCCGACCCGCGTGCTCGTCGAAAGTGTGGCGGGTGCCGGACCCATCGAAGAGGAGCGTCTTGCACTTGCTCTGGACCGGGTCGGCCGCCGCGTTCGGATCACTCAGCGCGACGTGAAGCTCGCGCAGGGCCTCGTGGTGCGCGCGGTAGGGGCGCAGCTCGTCGAAGAAGGGGATGACGATCGCCTCCGTGAGCGCGCCGAGGACCTCGACGACCTTGTCGAGGTCCTTGGGCGAGTGGTTCTTCGCGGAGCGCCGGCTGAGGCCGCCCCACGGTGGAACATCGGCGCCGATCAGCAGCTCCATCGGCCGACCTGGATTCCGGGTGTTCTGGCCGTTCGTGACATCGGCCGGTTTGTTGAAGCTGTAGCAGGCCGGCAGTCCGAACGAGGCCGCCCCGTGCATCTTGTGCAGCGCGACGGCCGTGCAGATCTGGAGCTGCCCGGAGGCGACCTGCGAGCCGGTGTCGGCTTCGGCGTCACCGAAGGCGAACTCGAAGATGCGGGCCCCGAGGTCGTCTACGCCGCGGCCCTTGAACATCGACAGCGTGCGGCGCATCAGGAAGGCGGCGATGTCCTCGTCGTCGAGCAGCAGCTCGCGCGACTTGCTCACCTCGCGCGCCTGGCGGTTCACGACCACGAAGATCTCGCGGCACACCGACGTCAGAGTGATGCCCGCGTCGCTGAACTCCGTGGCGCCGGCGTGCAGCTCCGGGAAGTACATGATGCAGACCGGCAGCTCGATGTGCGCCACGGACTCGGCCGTGACCTGAATGTGCCCGTAGTAGGGCGCGAACGGATCGGCCCCCCACGACTTGTTCAGCTGTCGATGCAGCGCCAGCACGGCCATGGCCCGATGCTGGCCATCGACGATGATCATGGCGGTCTGCTGGGGGTTGTAGTTCAGCTGGGCGAGGGGACTGCGCTGGCCGTTGATGGAGATCGGCCCGACGTCGAACAGATTGCCGAAGTGCTTGCGGTCGCCCTCGTCGTGCGGCGCCGGGTAGGTCGGCGAGATGCCGGTCTGCCCCTGCTTGCGCGGCACCAGCGCCACCAGGATGGGCGGAAAGAACCGCGCGTTGTGCCCCACCTCACCGAGGAGATAGGGGATGAGATCGTGCGCCACGCGGCTGTCGTCCAGGTCGCGCTGGATCAGCTCGTCGAACGACAGCTCCTCGGTCTTGAAGACCTCGCGCCACGGCGCCATCTGAGACGCGAGCTGGTTCTCCCACAAGCCCTGCTGGCCGGGTCGGATCTTGGTCAGGACGTACTGGGCGGTGATGCGACGAGGTGACTCGGGGGCGCGGCTCGATGGGACCGCGAACACACCCGAGGTCCCGTAGATCGGGAGTTTCTGGACACCAAACTGATAGGTCATCTCGGCACCGGGGCGTTGGGTGATGTTGTCGACTATACAAATGTTCAGTTGCCAAGCAAGGCCCAGGGCCGGGTTCGGGCGCGGGGACGGTTGCCTCCCCCGCACCGCCCATGCGAGGCTCCCCCCACACCACGGGAGGCGACGTTGAGCGAAGTCGGAGAGCTCTCGGATTCGGCCATTCTGCAGCGGTTCGAGCGCATCCGGTCGTGGTCGCGGGGCGACGCGCGCGCGCCCCACAAGCCGCTGCTGGTGCTGCTCGCGCTCGCGGGGCTGCAGGCCGACGCCACGCGCCTCGCCTACCGCGAGGTGGCGCCCAGGCTCAAGGCGCTCATCGAGGACTTCGGGCCGCAGGGCGCCCCGGCGCGGCCCCAGTACCCGTTCTGGCGCCTGCGCAACGACGGGGATCTCTGGGTGGTCGACGCCGAGGCGAGCCTGAAGGCCGAGGAGAACACAGCGGGCGACTTGAGCGACGGTGTGTTGCGCGCCCACGAGGCGACGGGGGGCTTCTCGCCGGCGCTGGCCGCGGTGCTCCGGTCACGGCCGACGCTGCTGAACGAGGCGGCGCGGGTGGTGCTCGAGGGCAACTTCCCGGAGTCGCTGCACGCGGACATCCTGGACGCGGTCGGTTTCCAGTGGCAGGCGCTGACCGACCGGCCGATCTCCCGGCGCAGCCCGGAGTTCCGCAAGACCGTCCTGCGCATCTACGAGTGCCGGTGCGCCATGTGCGGCTTCAACGCGCGCCTCGGCAACAGCAACATGGGCGTCGAGGCGGCGCACGTGCGATGGCACTCGGCCGGCGGGCCCGACGCGCCGGAGAACGGCGTGTGCCTGTGTTCGCTGCACCACAAGGCCTTCGACTCCGGGGCGCTCACGGTGGACGCCGACCTGCGGATTCAAGTGTCCGAACACCTGACGGGCGCCGGGCCCGTCGTCGAGTCGATGCTCGCGCTGGCCGGCGCGCCGCTCGGCCGTCCGCTGCGCGGCCATCGGAGCGTCGACGAGGCCTTCGCCGAATGGCACGGGCGGTATGTGTTCAAGGGGCCGCCGCGGGCGGCGTGAGCGCTGGCGCGACCTGACCCCCCCAAGCCCGGACACACGCCCGCGCCCGCTCCAGCGCCTGCTCGACCAGCTCTGGCGGGGCGATCGGGCGGACCTCGGGGCCCCAGGCGGCGAGCCACTCCAGGGTGCTCCACAGGCCGGCGACGCGGGCGGTCAGGCGCACGGTGCCGTCGGGCTCGGGGTGCTCGACCTGCGTGGGGTGCAGGGGGCGCGCGGCCAGGTGGGCGGCGGCGATGGGGCTCAGGTGGACCTCGACCTCGTAGGTGGGCAGCGAGGGCAGGTCCGGGCCCGTGAGGAACCAGGGGCTCTCGGCGGGGTCGGGGGCGTGCTCGGCGGGCTCGGGCAG
>CAINDO010000182.1 GCA_903847385.1 uncultured Myxococcales bacterium | reverse complement strand
GGGGCGCGGCCGTGGGCGCGGAGTTCACGGGCGCGGCGGGCTCGGCCGGGGGGCGTGCGCCCGGCCACACGAGCCAGATCGCAACCGCGCCGACGGCGAGGAGGCCCAGCATGAGCGCGGGGCTGCGTCCACGGGGGGCATCCCCGGCCGGGGCGGCGTCGACCGCGGCGGCGGCCTCTTCGGGCGGTCGGGAGAAACGCGGCGCGCTGAGCTCGGGGCTGGTGGCCGGAGGCTCCGAGACCGCCGGCGCGGGGACCGCAGGCTTGGAGACGGCCGGCCGCGAGAGGTCCGGCATCGTATCCGCCGTCGCCGCGACGTGTGTCGGGCCGGCCGGGGGCGCCGGCACCACCGGAGGCGGGCGCGGGGCCGTGGCGGACTCGGCCACCGCGTCGAGCGCCGCGCGCATCTCCCCGGCCGAAGCGAAGCGCTCCTCGCGCTCCTTGGCCAGCGCCCGCGCGACGATGTGCTCGAGTCCCGGCTGCCCGACGAGATCCGGGCGGCGGTCCACCAGCCGCGGCGCCGGCTCGCTGAAGTGTTTGAGCAGCAAGGCCAGGTTCGAGGGCCCGGAGAAGGGCCGCTCGCCCGTGACCATCTCGAAGAGTACGACCCCCAGGGAGTACAGGTCCGTGCGGGCGTCGCAGCGATGGCCGCGGCCCTGCTCGGGCGACATATAGGCCGGCGTGCCCATTACGGCGCCCGTGCGCGTCGTGTCTCCCGTGCTGTCCTCATCGTTTCGGGCCAGGCCGAAGTCCAGCAGCTTCACGAAGTCCGGCTGTCCGGCCCGGGGGCTGAGCATGATGTTCGCGGGTTTGATGTCCCGGTGGATGATCCCGCGGCCGTGGGCCTCCTCCAGCGCGTCGAGGAGCTGGCCCGCGATGGTCAGGGCGCGCGCCACGGGCAGGCGGCCGACGCGCTGCAGGTGCGCCTCCAATGTCTCGCCGGTAACGAGCTCCATCACCAGATAGAGCGCGCCCGTGGGCATCTGGCCGAAGTCGTGGAGCGTGACCGTGTTGGGGTGCGACAGCGCGCTGACGACCTTGGCCTCGCGCATGAAACGACGGACCAGCTCTGTGTCCCCGCTCAGCTGCGCAGGCAGCAGCTTGATCGCCACGGGCCGGTCGACCGAGAGCTGGCGACCCAGATACACCACGCCCATGCCGCCCGCGCCCAGGCGTCGCTCGATGATGAATCGGTCTCCCAGCAGGGCGCCGATCAGCGGGTCGTGGACCTCTTTCACCGTGCGGGCGTCGTTCGAGGGGGGCGGGAGCGGGTCGGACACGGCGAGACCATCACACGGCCCCAGGGCGAGGGCAAGCCCACACCCGCCCTCGACCTCGGCCGGCGAGCAGCCGGCCGCTCACTCCAAGAGCTGAAGCGGCGGGGTCGGCACCTGGGGGCCGATCTCGAAGTCGGGCCCGCTTCTCATGTTGAACAGTCGGCAGGGGCCGCCTCGACCCTCGAAGCCATACACCGGGTACGGCGCGTCGTTCATGACCTGCGCCCCGATGGCGTGCAACTCCGTCACCGAGTGACAGGCGTCGGGGTGCGGGCGTCGTCGGCGTAGTCGGTGACCGACGGGAGACCTCGCGCGTGACATTGCAACCAATCGGACTCCAGCGCAGGATCGCAAGGCTGTTGGCTCTCCGTGTCGAAGAACGAGGCGTAGGCCACCTCGACCGCACCGAGCGGGTCGGAGGTTCGCTGGACGACGATGCGGCCGGTCCCCTCCGTGATCGTGGAGAGTGTCGAAAGGTCCGCAGTCGGCACGCGGGTGCCCTCGAGCGGGTGACGCGTGAGCGCCGCCGAGAAGATCATCGATGCTGCCCGGGCCATTTTCGTCGAAGCGGGCGAGGCCGCCGTGACCATGCGGGCCGTCGCCACCCGGGCCGAGGTCTCACCCATGGCCGCCTACCGCCACTTCGAGAGCCGCGAGGCCTTGATGCAGGCCGTGATGGAGCGCGGCCACGATGCCTTCCTGCGGCGACCTGCCCGACCTTGCCGCCGGCAACAACGTCAAGCGGTCGCCGACCGCGCAGGAGGAGTTGACGCTCGTGGAGTTCGTCTCCCAGGATCCCGACGCGGACACCGCGACTTGTGCCGTCCTGACGGAGCGAGGGCGCCAGAACGTCACGCTCCATGGCGACAAAGTGCGACGCATCAGGCGGGCTCGTCAGGACTGAAGGCCCAACTGGGGCCGCGGGTCAAACCCCGCTGAGCAGACAGTCGAGCGCGGCGACCAGCGTCGTTCGGTCGCGCTCGACGCGGTCGACCTTCTCGCCGAGGGCGCTGAGCGGGACCCCGGCGATCTCGGCGAACGAGGCGATGACCGGGTGCCCCTCGACAACGATCACGGGGTTCAACTTGCGGGCGGGCGGTCCGAACACCTCTGGGTGGTAGAGCGGTACGACAGTACGCGTCTGGAGGCTGCGGAGAAGGTCGGCCTGCAGGTCCAACAGGTACGGAATCCGGTGCCGAGAGCGTGGCGACGGGTTCCGGTGGACATCCCATTGGGCCACGCCTCAGAAACTCCGGTGCTCGTCCGAGAACGTGCCCGCCGCGGCGACGCGCGCATTGTAGGCGGCGACGGCTTCAGCGTTCTCCTCGGCGAACGGGTCGCTCGGCGTGGTCGCCAGAAGCTCGGTGAGTCGCTGCTCGAGCACGCGCGAGAGGTTGATTCCCCGGGCCCGCGCCGCGGCGACGAGCTCCGGCGACACGCTGAGATTGACGGCGATGCGCATGGGCTCAGTTTGGATGCGCATATGGCGGGGCGTCAAGCGGGCTTTTGTCTCGTCGGGTGCCCTCGACTGCCGAAACGAAAAACACCGGCCCCGAAAAAGGGAACCTCCCGGCCCCGGTATCCCCCGGCACACCCCCGGAATCAGCCGGCCAACCCCAGGAGACCCCGATGCACCGTTTCGCCCTGCGCCTGACCGCTCTGTCCTTTGCCCTCGTCGCCGCCGCCGCCCTCACGGGCTGTGGTGAGGGCGAGGGTCCCATCGCCCTCGAGACCGCCGAGGGCGAGCTCGTGAAGGGCGGCGACCTGCCCAACGAGACCTGCCTGCGCCGCAACACCAATGGCACGACGACCACGGGCCCGTGCAACGTCGTCTGCAAGGACCTCACGCTCTACGAGCCCAACACGGACGCCGAGGTCGACGCCGTCAGCAGCAACGGCGGTGTGTGCAATCAGGCGATCAAGCGGGCCCCGTCCATCACGCCGATCCGCGGCGGCGGCGGTGTCATCGTCCGCTGAGCCCCCCGCTCAGGCGCCCCAGCGCCAGGGCGAGAACGCCAGCGTGGGCGACTCGGCGGCGAGGCGCGTGAACGACGCGAGCTCGGCGAACTGTCCGAAGAGACCCGCCTGCCCGGCCAGCCGCGGCATCAGACGCTTGCGCCAGGGCATCCGCGGTGTGATCACCAGCAGCGGCGCCTCGGGGTGGCTCTGCGTGCGCTCCCGCAGCCAGACCAGCGCCGCCTCTTCGTCGCCCAGGCGGTCGATCAGGCCGCGCTCCAGGGCCTGCGCGCCGGTCCACACGCGGCCCTCGGCCACGGGCGCGATGTCTTCGGTCTGCTTGTGTCGGCCCTCGGCCACTCGAGACAGGAACAGACCGTAGAAGTGTCGGATCGTGCGCTCCATGGCCGCCCGCTGGCCCTCGGTGAAGCGGGAGGTGGGGCTGTACATGGTACTGTTATCGCCGCGCTCGAAACGGGCATGTGTGATGCCGAGCTTCTCGAACAGACCCGCGGCCACGGGCTTCGCGCTGATGACACCGATGCTGCCTGTGAGCGTGCCCGGCGCGGCGACGATGCCATGCGCCGCGCAGGCCACGTAGTACCCGCCGCTGGCGGCGTAATCGCCCATGCAGGCGATCACGGGCTTCTCGGCGGCCAGGGCCTTCACGCTGCGCCACATGCGCTCGCTGGCCGTGGCGCTGCCGCCGCGGCTGTCCACGTGCAGCAGCACGCCGCGGATGCGTTTGTTGCGCCGGGCGCGGTCCAGGGCCGCGCACACGGCGTTGGCGTTGGCGCCGGGCTCGGGCTCTTCGTCGTCCGTCCGGCCATCGACGATGTTGCCGTGGACCTCGACGAGCGCGAGCCGGGGGCGCCGGTAGCGCCACCGCGGCCAGGGGCGCGCCGGGCCGGGGTAGCTCTCCACCCGCAGCCGCAGGGCCGGGCCCTTCTCGCCGCAGCCCAGGTGCGGGGGCACGGCCTCCTCTTCGAGCAGGGTGTCCACGAGCCCGAGCGCGAGCGCCTCGCTGGCCAGGTGCGGGCCGGCCTCGAGCGCCGCGCGCATGGCCTCGGGCGTGCGGCCGGCTCGGGCGCCCAGGGCCGCGATCACCTGGTCGTACAGGCTGGTGAGCAGGGCCTCGAGCGCCTCGGCGCTGGCCGGCGACGGCCCCGTGCGCGTGAAGGGCTCCATGGCCGACTTGAAGGCGCCGGCGGTGATCACGTCCAGGCCCACGCCGGCCTTGTCCAGCGCCCCGCCGAAGAAGGTCATCTCCAGCGCCATGCCCCGGGCGTCGAGCGTGACGTGCGGCGACGCGATGATCTCGTCGGCCACGCTGGCCACGAAGAGCGCCCGCGTGTCGCCGTGGTTCAGGCTGGCGACAACGCGTTTGCCCGCGGCCTTGACCCGCACGAGCGCCTCGCGCAGGGCGTGCAGCTCGCCGAAGCCCCCCGTCAGGTGGCCCACGCGCACCCAGACCGTCTGCACGGTGGGGTCGCGGGCGGCCTGCCGCAGCGCGTAGGCCAGGTCGCGGCGGGGCACGCCCGCACGGGATCGCGCGAAGAACGGCGCCGGCACGTGCCGCAGCGCGTGGTGGCCCTCGAGCACGACCTCGAGGACCTTCGGCCTGCGCCGCACGGCCGCGAGGGCGAAGCGGGCGAGCACCGGGATCAGCAGGAGCAGCCACAGCACGGCGGCGTAGAGAATGCGCAACATCCAGGCCTCGCGGGGAGTTCGGGTGAGCCGGTACCATGGGCACCGCGGGCGCCGCGTCAATCCGGTCGTTCTCTGCCGCCGCCCGACGCGCTATGATGCCGCGTTCAGCTTCGGAGACCGCATGCGCCGCCGCTCCCGCGTTTCGCTCGATCGCCTCGCCCTCGTGACCCTGGCCACCGCCGCGTGCGCGCTCACCGCGTGCGACGACACGAAGGCCGCGAGCGACCAGATCGTGCTCAAGGGGCGTGTCACGGTGAACCAGTCGTACCTGCACGGCGTCACCGTGGTCGCGCGGTGCGGCAGCGTGGAGTCCCGGGCCGCGGCCAACGACATGGGCGACTACGCGATCGAGGTCCCCGACACGGGCTGCGACCGCGTGGTCATCAGCTGGCAGAAGGAGAGCTTCGCCACCACCACCCGCACGCTCCGCCTGCCCTCGCCCCGCCGCGAGATCGCGCTGAACCTGGAGATGGCGCCGCTGACCGAGCTGATCTGCGGCGAGGCCGACTGCAGCCCCGAGCCGGTCTCGGAGGGGACGACGGTCATGGCCGGCGCACCGGCCGGGGAGATCGCCCGTGGCTGGGTCGGCGGCATCGCCGGCCAGGACGACCTCGAGGTCATCCCCGGCGAGTTCTTCGACGTCGACGGCCGCCCGCTCCTGCTCCTCGCCCTGACCGAGTCCGACTACCGTCGGCAGGACGGGAGCGCGCTCGCCGCCCTGGCCACCCCGTTCCCGATCTGCGTCTCGCTGCCCGCGCCTTCGTTCGATGAACTCCAGGACCTGAACCCGGTCATCCCGCCGGAGACCGAGGGTTTCATCGAGTTCAACACGTACCAGCTCGACCCCGTGCTCGGTCGCTGGCGCGCGGGTGAGCAGGGCACGGTCGACGCCGCCGGCGAGGGGGGCGACGGTCGCCTGACGTCGCAGCCCTATCCGCCCCGCGTTCTCGGCGACATCCGCCGCGGGGTGCCGCCGGGCACCGAGATCCCCGGGGGCGTGGACGAGAACGGCGAGCCGGTCAACACGACCATCGGCGGCGCCTGGCTGTGTACGATCCAGCGCGCCGCCGGCACCGTGGCGATGGGTTACCCGCAAGAGGCCAAGAGCTGCGTGGTGGTCGAGCTCCTGGACGCCTGCGGCGAGCCCGAGGACAAGGCGACGGTCGAGATGCGCGGCCGCGACCGCAGCTTCTACAACTGGGGCCCCACGGACGCCGAGGGCCGGGTCTGTCTCGAGGCGCCGCGCTCCGAGGCGCAGGGCGAGTCCCAGACCCTCAACGGCGTGAACGGCGAGACCTTCTGGGTCAACCTGACGCTGGTCGGGGCGTCCGAGGACGGCGCGGTGACGGCCGTCGCCCTGCCCACGAAGTCCGGAGACTGCGGCCAGCCGAGCAGCTGCCTCGTCGTGCAGGTGAAGGCCGATCTCGAGCCCGGCAAGACCTGCACGCCGACGCCCGACGCCGGGACGAGCGAGTCGGGGCAGGGCACCGGGTCGGACGCCGGCCCCGAGGGCACCATCCGCGTGCAGGGCAAATAAGTCCGCCCCCGCTCAGGCCTTGACGCGCTGCTCCGCCTCGCCCAGCAGCGCGGAGAGCACCTGCTCCGGCTTGCCCGTGAGCGCGTTGCAGTCGTAGAGCGCGACGGAGCGGTTCTTGTAGTACTGCGTGCTCTGGCTGTCGTCCGGGCTCGTGACCACGGTGAAGTGGTTGTTGAAGCCCTGCATGGCGTAATTCCCGCCGTCCGTAGGCTCCAGACCCTCGGCCAGGAGCTTGAGCGCGCCTTCGAGCACCAGCGCCGCGCCCTTGAGCGCGCGGGCGTCCGGCCGGATGCCGCGGATCTCGACCTCCGGGCGGCCGAGTTTGATGGCGCCCCGCGAGTGCATCCACAGGCCGCCGCGTTCGTCCTTGGCCGCCACGGTGTACAGGTGTTCGCGCACGCGGAAGCCCGTCGAGGTCGCCGTCTGCCGCACGGTGTCCGGCGCGAGCCAGTGGGCGCCGTACATGTCCAGCACGGCGACGCTGTGTTCGTTCAGCGCGCGCGACAACAACTGCAGGGCGTCCCGCAGGTAGCCCAGGTCCTTCGGATCGGGGATCTCCGCCTGCAGGAACAGGACGGCGGGCGCCGTGGCCGCGCGCTCGGCGACCTCGGCCCCGAGCTGGTCCTTCAGCAGCGCGCCGAACGCCCCGCTCGACCAGTTGGACACGAACGCCGCGTTCGCCTCGCGCGTGACCAGCCGCGCCTGCAGGGCCGTCGCGACCGGCGAGTCCTTCAGCGCGCGGTCGATGCGCAGCCCCGAACCATCGGGGAACGCGCCCACGACCACGTACACCAGCCGCGCCGGCGAGCCCGTGGGCCGCCACGCCGGCCGCGCCCAGTGCGCCGGCCCCTGCATTCCCCCCAACGCGGACGTCTCCGCCCACTTCGACACCAGACCCATCGCTGTCCCTCCCTCAAGGGACGCGGAGCATCGCCCGCCCGCGCCGGGCTGGCAAGCGTCAAGCGGTGGGCGCGGTGGCCACGAAGTGCGGGCGGCGCTCGATCTCCGCGTGCCAGCGGGCGACGGCCGGGGCCCGCGCGCGCCAGCCCAGGTCCGGGAAACGCGCGTCCGTGTAGGCGAGCGCGCAGGCCAGGGCGATCTGCGCCAGATCCAGCGGGCCGTCGAGCCGAGCGGCCGTGGCCTCGAACTGGGCGAGGCCCTCCTCGAACTTGCGCGTCTGGCCGGCGGACCAGTCGGCCCACCGCAGCGCCTCCGGGCGCAGGGCCGTCTCGTAGCGGACCAGGATGATCGCGTCCGTCATGCCGCTCGCCAGGGCCTGCCGCGTGAGCACATCCCACCGGGCGTCGCCGGCGGGCACGAGCCGCGTGTCCCCGGCGAGCGCGCACAGGTACTCGCAGATGACGTGCGAGTCGTACAGCGCGCGGCCGTCGTCCAGCAGCAGGGCCGGGATTTTGCCCAGCGGGTTGGCGTTCTGCAGGTACTTCGCGTCCGGTGTGACGGGGCTGACCGACTGCGCCACGAGCTCGAGGCTGTCGGCCAGGCCGAGCTCCAGGGCGACGATGCGGCACTTGCGGGCGAAGGGCGACAGGGGGCTGTTGTAGAGTTTCATGCGCGCGAGTGAAGCGGAACGCCGGCGCCTGCGCAACGGTCGCGCGTCACTGCAGGGCTTCGACCATGCTCGCGAGCAGCGCGTCCAGGCGGCCGTCGCCGCCCACCCCCGCCGGCGACCCCGCGCACAGCTCCAGCGCCGACGCGTTGCCACAGGTCGACATGAACAGCGGCAGCCCCGGGCTCGGCGGTGGAATCCAGAAGGCCGCGATCGGGTGACCATCGAGCGCGTAGGCGTGGCGGCCCAGATTGCTCACGCTCGCCGAGATGGGGTAGCGCCCCTTGCGACGCAGGCTCGGCGCGGCGAGCCGGCCGGCGAGGGCCATCAGCCACACCGGCGTGCCGCGCAGCGTGTCGGCGGCGAGCACGTGCGCGGCGGCGTCGGGGCCTGCCGCGGCGGCGTCCACAAGCACGCGCAGCGCGTCCAGCGAGGGCAGGGGGTCGGGGAGCGTCAGTGGCGCCACGCCCGTGAGGTTCGCGCTGGCGCGCAGGTCCGGCGTGTATCGGCGAAGGTCCACGGGCAGGCCGATGCGGAGCGGGCCGGTCGCGCCCTGTGCCCGCGCCGCCTGGGCAAGCGCGAGGAGCACGCGTGGCAGCACCGGGCTCGGGAGCTTCGGCAGCGTGACGCGGCGCCACAGGTGGGCGTCCCCCGGTCCCGACGCGCCCGTGGGGGACGCAGCGTCCGCGGGCGGCTCCGCGCGGGGCTTCGACGCGTGTGTGCGGGCCAGATCCAGGTCGTAGGTCGGCCCCGACTCGGCGCCCCGCACGGCCTCGCCCGCGTAGGCTGCGAGCAGGTCCTCGACGAAGAGCTGCGTGCCCCGGCCGTCCAGGGCGGCGTGGTGGGTGCGGATGATGATGTGGCGGGTGGCGGGCGTGGCGCCTTGCAGGGCGACGATTTCGCAGACTGGGCCTTTCCGGGGGTCGAGCGGGGTGCGGAGCCATGGGGCGTCGCGCTCGTCTGGGGCGGCCCAGGCTGGGTCGGCGGGGGTCGTGAAGCGGGGCGGCGGGCCGTCTGCGTCCCATCGGAGACTCCGCAGCCGGCCGCAGAGGCGAACACACACGCCGGGGTGCACGGCCGCAGCTCGGGCGACGGCGGCTTCGAGGCGGGCCGTGTCGAAGGCCGGCAGGTCCGTGAGCACGCACTGGTTCACAAAGGGCGGCGCCATGCGATCGGCGGCCAGCCACACGCGCTCCAGACCGGAGAGGGGACGTTGGGTCATGCGCGATCAGTCGCGCGGGGTGGGGTCGGTGGCAAGGGGGACGTAGGGGGGGCGGGCGCCGCGGGCCGCGACGCTCTCCCGGACAGCGACCTCGGAGAGGGCGTCGACGACGCCGCCGTTGCGTCGAGCCGTGGGCGGGAATTGTCGCCGCACTGCGGAGACAATTGGAGGCTGCTTACGGGCGGGCGTGGGGAGAAGTGGTCGCGCGGGCAGGTCCGTCTCGTCGAGGCGTTCCCGGGCCCGGAGATTGTCGTATCGCTGATACGAGAATTGAGCTGGACCTGGTGCAACCCAACGGAGAGATTCAGGCGAGTATCGTGCCGGACAGGTCGGCTGTGCAGGAAACCTGACGCCTGGGTGCCCGCCCCGCGCCTCAGGCCGCGGCACTCTCCCGCCCACCGTCCTCGGCCAGCGCGTCCAGCGCCAGCGCGACGTCGACCACGGCCAGCGCGTCGGCGACGGCGTCGTGGTGGCGGGTGAGCGACACGCCCAGGGCGGCGCAGACCGTGGGCAGGCGGTGGTCGGGCAGGTGGGGCAGCAGGCGGCGGGCGCGCACGACCGTGCACTCCCACGGCAGGGCCGGCGGGGCGATCTCATGCCGCGCGAGGGTTTGCTCGAGCACGCCGCGGTCGAACGCGGCGTTGTGCGCGATCACCCGGTCCGCGCTGGCGAGCAGGGCATCGAGCCGCGGCCAGAGATCCGCGAGCCGCGGCGCGCCGGCGACGTGCCCGGGGCGAATGCCGTGCAGCGCCATGTGCAGGGCCTCGAACTCGCCCTCGGGGTCGAGCAGCGTGTGGACGATGTCCACCACCACGCCGTCGTCGACGAGCACGGCGGCGACCTGACAGGCCGAGTGGCGGTGACGATTGGCGGTCTCGAAATCAATGGCCACGATACGCATGACTGGGGCTCCTCAGTTGCCTGGTGGGGTGTGTCGAAGGGGCGGGGGTGTGTCGGATCAGACGGCGTGGCGGGTGACGAGGTCGTCCGCGGCGGGCTCGGTGCCGGTGGTGTCGATCTCGACCGTGCGACTCGGCCGGCGCTTCACCAGGCCCAGCACGATCAGGTCCGCCCGGTTGTGGGCCGCGCGGCGGGCGACCTCGGACCAGTCGGCCCACCAGAAGTGCAGCGCGGCCAGGGCCTCGTCGCGCTGGGCCTTCTCGTCGGGGCCGGCCTCGACGTCCTCGAACCGCTGGGCGGTGGCCTCCTCGACCAGCACCGTGAGCTCGGCCTGCTTGGCGGCGCCGAGCGTCCGCTGGTCCAGGACCGCGCGGGCGGTGGCGACCTCGGGGCGGGCGTCGCCGACGAGCGCGGACAGGCGGTCGAGCAGCGTGCCGACCACCACGACGGGCGCGAGGCTGTCGTCGATGCCGCGGAACACCTCGGCGGCGAGGCCCGGCGTGCGGCGGCCGAGCACCGCGTGCACGCCGCGCACCCAGGCCATGCCCTGATCGGCCAGGCCGGCGAGGGCGGCCTGCGCCGTCCGACGGGGCACGGCGCGGACCGTGTTGATGGGCTGGGTGCCGCGCTTGATGAGCGCGTAGCCCTCGGCCGCCTCGTCCGGCCCGAAGCCGTCCGTCTGCAGGGCCTTGCGCACGTGGGCCAGCTTGCCGATGCCGGTGAGCAGGGCCAGGGCGCGGGTGGGCGCGCGGTTGAGGGTCGAGACACTGGGGATGAGGGTCGAGTCGAGGTTCGCGCTCATGGCGTAACCACTCCTGCAGCGAGCGGCGGCCCGTCCATCGGGCCGATTTGCCGTCGCCGTCGTGAGGTCACTCTCGGACACCCATGTTTCAGGTGTCGGAAACAACCTGATCGACCCCCTGCACTTTTTTTTCTTCAGGGGGCGGAGAGCACGTCCAGCGTGCGCTGCGCCCGCTCCCGGACGAGGTCGACCAGGCCCGCCGGCGACCGGGGGCGGGCCTCGCCGCCCCAGCTCAGCACCCAGTCCGCCGGAAACCAGAGCCCCGGGACGCGCGCCACGAGCCGGGCGCCGCCGTCCGCGCGCGGCTCGACACGCTGCGAGGCGTGCAGCGGCCGCGTGACCAGGTGCGCCGCCGCGATGGGTGAGAGGTCGATCACCACGTCGTGCTCCGGCAGCGACTCCAGGCCCTCGGCCGGCGCGAAGAAGCCCTGGTCGTCGTCGACGGGCGTCCGCTCGGCGGCCTCGGCGAGCGCCTCCACGACGCGTATTCGGTGGCTGGCGAAGCTGCGCTCCGCGCCGCGCTCCACGTCCCAGGCGAGCAGGTACAGCTCGCCGCGCACGAAACGCCAGCCGATGGGCTCGATGGTGCGCAGCCGCGGCTCGGACTCTCCTACATTAATGAAGGAGATGCGGAGCCGGACGCGCCCCCGCAGGCCCGCCTCGACCTCGCGGCGGATGCTGGCCACGTCCGCGCCCGGGGCGTCCGGCGCGCTGCGCGGGTTCGATACGGGGCGCCCCACGCGGCGCAGGATGTCGTCGTAGGCCTCGAGCAACTCGGTGCCCTCGAGCGGGCCGAGCAGGCGCCGCGACAGGTCGAGCGCCTGCACCTGGAGCGGCGTCAGAATCAGCGCCGGCAGGTCCGAGGTGCGCAGGAGGATTCTCTTCTCGCCGCCGGAGAGTTGCTCCTCGACCGGCAAGCCGGCGTCCGTCAGCGCACGCAGGTCGCGCCAGAGTGTGATGCGCGAGACACCCAGCTCCTCGCGCAGCCGCGCGAGCGTCAGCCCGTAGCGGTTGCGCATGAGCAGGAGCACGAGGGTCCACTGCCGCTTGATCCGCTGTCGGTCGTATTTTGTGGCCATCGGACTACGATTCCACGCCGGCGGAACCCGTTCAACGGAAACCAAGGCTTCATCAGCGGCGCGCGGACCTTCGTCAGCCGACGCGGAGGTTCTTCAGCGGATCGCGAAGCCTATTCAGCGCAACGGGAAGGCTCTTCAGCGGATCGCGAAGCCTCTTCACCGGACCGCAAGCCTTCGTCATCGGCGCATGAACCTTCGTCACGCGGCGTCGAGGCTTCTTCAGCCGTGGATCAAGCTCCGTCATCGGGGGCCGAGGCCACTTCAGCCGGGAGTAGGGCTTCGTCACCGGTGACGAGGGCTCTCGCGAGGTGAAGTGGCTCCACAGGCCGGTGACGGAGCTTCGCCGCCGGTGACGAAGGTCCAAATCGGGTGAAGAAGCCTTGCGGTCGGCTGAAGAGGTTTCGTGATCCGCTGAAGAGGCTTCGTGATCCGCTGAAGAGGCTTCGTGGTCGGCTGATGGAGGTTCGTGGGTGAGTGGGGGAGGTTCGTGGCGGGTGGGGGAGGGTTTGGGGCGGGTGATGAAGCTCTCCGGGCGGCTGAAGAGCGCTTGCGGTGGCGTGGTGGGGGGTCGGGGTTGAGTGAAAGGGGTCGAGGGCGGGTTCCTCGACGCCCCGGGCGTGAGCGCCGGGGATGAGTCGGCTCCGAACCCCGTTGATTGGGGCGCTGCCCAAAGCCCTCGGGGCGACCAGGACCAGCCTGGGCCTGGGCATCCCGTCCAGTTGTCCCTGCACACCCGTCCAGTCTTGCTCCACGAACCGGCTCGGCGTCAAATGACCGCGCGCGGGCTTCCTTGCTGCCGGCGTTTCGTCCCGCGCTTCCATCGTAACCGTCCCGAGGGCTCGTGGCCGCCGATCATCTCCTCACCGCCCCTGGGCGCAAACCTTCACTCGCCGCCGATGGCGCCGTTTCCTGCACGGGCGTGTCCGGCGCGTCCCAGCGCATCGATAGGTGGCGGCCGTACCTGAAGAAAGGCGCCCACGCCCGCCGAACGGCCTCCAAGGTGGCCTCAACGTGATCCCGTCGACCGGCGACATCGTCCGCGTCCGCTCGCGGCAGTACCTGGTCGAGGGGTTCGACCCCCCGCCGCGACCGGGTGACAGCACGCTGGTTCGCCTGTCCTGTATCGAGGACGACGCCCAGGGGGAGCCGCTCGAGGTCCTCTGGGAGCGCGAGATCGACGCAAGGTTGCTGCGCGAGACCGACTGGGACCGCATCGCCAGCCGTGGCTTCGACGAACCGCGCCTCTTCTCGGCCTATTTGCACACGTTGCGCTGGAACTGCGTCACCTCAACGGATGCGAAACTCTTTCAGGCGCCGTTTCGCGCCGGTATCGAGGTCAAGGCCTATCAGCTTCAACCGTTGCTGATGGCCCTGGGGATGCCGCGGGTGAACCTCTTCATCGCGGACGACGTAGGCCTCGGCAAGACGATCGAGGCGGGCCTCATCGTGCGCGAACTGATCATGCGCCAGAAGGTGCGGCGGGTCGTCGTGTGCGTGCCGCCTTCAGTCGTCCGGCAATGGCGCGACGAGATGGAGGAGCGTTTCGGGCTGACGTTCGTGATCTATGATCGCGACTACGTGGCACAGGTACGCCAGGAGCGCGGTTATGGCGTGAACCCGTGGAAGACCCACACCCGCTTCATCATCTCGCACGCCCTGGTGCGCGACGAAGTCTACGCCGCGCCGCTCCGCGACTCACTGGGCGAGTTTGCGAGCCGTTCGATGCTCATCCTCGACGAAGCTCACAACGTGGCGCCTGCGAGCGGTGGCAAGTACGCCGTCGACTCCAAGCTGACGCGGGCCATCCGGGACCTCGTCCCCAAGTTCGAGCACAAGCTCTTCCTCTCAGCCACACCGCACAATGGCCACAGCAACAGCTTCTCGGCGCTGCTCGAGCTGCTCGACCCGCAGCGCTTCGTCCGAGGCGTGCCTGTCGATGCGAAGCTTCGCGACACCGTGATGGTGCGCCGGCTCAAGTCCGATCTGCGGGCCATCGGCGAGAAGTTTCCCAAGCGAAACGTCGGTCGCATCGAGATCGATCGCCTCCCGGCGAGCGCCCCTGAACTCGTGCTTTCGCGCCTGCTGCAGGACTATCGCAAGGCGCGCGAAGCGCGGCTCAAGGGGGCCACGAAGTCGCAGCAGGCCGCCGCGATGCTGGTCGTGATGTCGCTGCAGAAGCGCCTGCTTTCGTCGATCGAGGCCTTCGTGCGGACGCTCGACGTTCACCGCAGCACAATGCTGACTGAACCCCCACCGCGCGACCCGTCCTCGGCTCGCTCCGCAGCGCGAGCCTCGTCTTTGTCCGCCGCCGCAGCCCCCGCCGTCGACCCGCGCAACCTCGACCTGCTCTCCACCACGCCCGACGCGGACGCCGAGCGCGCGGATCTCGACGAGGAAGAAGTCGAGCGAGAGGAAGAGGCGCAGATGGTCGCGGCGACGCAGTCGTCGAAGGCCGAGGTATCGGCGCTCGGTCCCGAGCTCGCCCTGCTCGACCAGATGGCCGGCATTGCGCGCGCCGCCCGCTACGACGCCGATCCGCGAGTGCTGCACCTGCTCGGCTGGATTCGGGAGAATCAGTGTCCCGACCTCGGCAAGGATGGCGCGGCCTGGAAGCCCCGCCGGGTCCTGATTTTCACCGAGTACGCCGATACGAAGCGTTACCTGCAGCAGCTTCTGAGCGAGCGAATCCGCACCTCCGACCGGGCGTCGGAGCGCATCGCTACCTTTCACGGCGGCATCGGCGAGGAGCGGCGCGAGGCGATCAAGGCGGCGTTCAACGCCGATCCCGAGAAGCACCCGCTCCGCATCCTGATCGCCACCGACGCGGCCCGCGAGGGCGTGAATCTGCAGAACAACTGCGCGGATCTGTTTCACTTCGACGTGCCATGGAATCCGGGCCGCATCGAGCAGCGCAACGGACGCATCGACCGCAAGCTGCAGCAGGCCGACGAGGTCAACTGCATGTACTTCGTGCTCCCGCAGCGAGCCGAAGATCGCGTGCTCGACGTGCTCGTGGCGAAGACCCGGAAGATCCACGAGGAGCTCGGCAGCCTCGCCCCGGTCATCGGGCGGCGCATCGATCTGGCGTTCTCCCGCGGCATCGCCCACGAACGCGTGGACGACCTGGCGAACGCCATCGAGCTGGCCGACGCGGATGAGCCCGTAGGCCGGCAGGCCGGAGGCGTGCCAATTGAGTCAACCGGGTCGGCCGGCCGCGTCCGAACCATGCAGATTGAGATGGGCCAGGACGAGACTTCCGTTCGCCGCGTCCGGCTCGAACGCCACTTGACCGAACTGCGTGACCGGCTGGACCGCTCGCGCGAATGGATCGGGCTCGACGACCGGCACTTTCGCGATGCACTGTCCGCGTCCCTCGAGACGTCGGGCGCGGGAGGCCTGAACGCCGCAGACAGCGTGAAGGCCGCCGCTGATCCCGATCGCGCTCGTTGGTTGCTCCCGCACCTCCACGAGCGCAAAGGCGCCGATCCAACCTGGGCCGCCACCCTCGACACGCTTCGCGCGCCCCGCAAGAAGGGTCAGGCCCCGGCGGAGTGGCGGCGGGACGCACCGATCCGACCCGTGGTGTTCCGCGATCCCGGCAACCTCGATGGCGAGGTCGTTCACCTGCACCTCGAGCACCGGGTCGTGCAGCGCCTGCTCGGTCGCTTTCTCTCGCAGGGGTTCCGCGACGACGATCTGCGCCGCGCGTGTGTCTTGCGGACGATAGAGGCCCAGCCGCGCGCGGTGCTGCTCGGTCGCCTTTCGCTCTTCGGCGAGGGCGGGGCGCGTCTCCACGACGAGGTCCTGGCGGCCGCCGCCGAGTGGGTGCCAGTCGAACAGCGCAAGGGGGCACTGAGGCCGTTGCGCGAAGGCGACAAGGCCGACGTGCTGAAGCTCGTCGAGGAGGGGCTCGCGCAGCCCCGGCTACGCGAAGCCGACGCCACTTTGCAGGCACACCTTCGCGCCCACGCCGGCCGCGACGTGGCCGAACTCACTCCGCACCTGGAGCGCCGCGCCGCCGAGCTGGTCGAGCGCGCGCGCCGCGAGCTGACGAAGCGCGGCGAGACCGAAGCGCGGGACATGGCCGGCATTCTGGAAGGTCAGCGTGCGCGCATTCAGGCGCGGCAGCGCGAACTCGACGAAGAGTCGCGGCAGGGGCGCCTCGCGTTCGATCCGGAAGAGGAGCGACAGCTCGCGGCCGACCGGCGCCACTGGGTCGAACGCCTCGGCGCCATCGCGAGTGAACTCGCGGCCGAGCCCGAGCGCATCCGCAAGAGTTACGTCGTGAAGGCCACGCGGGTCGAGGCGTTGGGCGTCGTTTACCTCTGGCCGCTCTCAAACTGACGGCGGGCTCAATACGAAATGTCGAAGTTCGATCCCGAACGTGAATCTCACAAGGCCTGGCTGGGCCTCGTCCAGCCAGTTGGCCTGGTGGTGTCGCCCCCCGCGCTGATCAAGGCGCAGGTGGTCCTCGACAAGAACGTCATCCCGCTTCAGCAGGCGTTGTTGGGCGTCGTCGTGCAGCCGGCGTCGGTGCACGGCGACGCTGATCCGGTGCTGCTCGACTTCCCGAGGTTCGCGTTCGAAGTGCTCGGCTGGGCGCCGGAGGACCTCGCGGGCGCGCCCGGCGGCCCGCGGCTGCCCGATGCGCTCGCGGTGGCCCTGCCCGACTATGGCGAGACGCTTCGCCCGACCTTCGCGGTCGTCGACGGCATGGCTGAGGGCAAAACTCTGCTACTGGTTCAGGTCGTGGGGTGTGGGCTGAGCCTCGACAAAGTACCGTCGCCCACCGACAACGCACACGCCGGTTGGAACGCGAGCCCCCAGGCGCGCTTCGAGCGGCTCCTGCGGGACACGGGTGTATCCGCCGGTCTGCTGCTGAACGGCGCCGAGCTGCGTCTCGTTCATGCGCCGCGGGGCGAGTCCTCGGGGCACATGGGCTTTCCCGTCGCCGAGATGTGTACGGTGGGAGGGCGGCCGCTGCTCGCGGCCGTGCACATGCTGCTGTCCGAGCATCGAGTCTTCGGCGCGCCCGACAAACAGCGCCTGCTCGATCTATTGGTCGAGAGCCGCAAGTACCAGAGCGAGGTGTCGAACCGCCTCGCCGAGCAGGTCCTGGGCGCGCTGTGGGAGTTGCTGCGTGGCTTCCAGGCGGCGGACGAGGCCGCGAACGGCCGTGTGCTGTTCGACCTGCCGCAGACTGAGCCGCAGGAGATCTACGGCGGCCTGCTGACCGTGATCATGCGGCTCGTCTTTCTGCTGTACGCCGAGGATCAGGGGCTGATGCCCGACGATCCGGTGTATGCACGCAACTATGCCATCGGTGGTCTCTTCGAGCGCCTCCGCGAGGACGCCGGCCGCCATCCGGACACGATGGACCAGCGCTTCGGCGCCTATGCCTGGCTGCTCTCGACCTTTCGCATGGTCTACGACGGCGGGGCGCACGGAGGCTTCCGGCTCCCCACCCGCCACGGGCAGCTCTTCAATCCCGACGACTATGCGTTTCTCGAAGGCCGGCCGGCCGGCGTGGGCCGCGTGGTTGGAGATGTATTCGAGGCGCCGCGCGTGTCCGATGGCACCATCTGGCACGTCCTCTCGGGGCTGCTCATGCTGGATGGCGAGCGCCTGTCCTACCGAGCGCTCGACGTGGAGCAGATCGGGTCGGTCTACGAGTCGATGATGGGCTTCGATGTACGCA
This sequence comes from uncultured Myxococcales bacterium, assembly GCA_903847385.1. Taxonomy (GTDB): domain Bacteria; phylum Myxococcota_A; class Bradymonadia; order UBA7976; family UBA1532; genus CAINDO01. Next base: position 20,412 of record CAINDO010000182.1, on the reverse strand, counting down.
CGCTGCCGGGGCGCGCGCTGGCCGTGCGGCCGAAGAACGTGGTCTTCGACGTGGATGCGCTGCTCGGAGTCGCGGCCAACAGGCGCGCGGCGTGGCTCAAGGAGCAGACGGAGTGCGACCTCGCCGCCGGTGGTGTGTCGGCGCTCTCGACGGCGAAGACGGTGGACGACGTCGTCGCGGCGCTCGGGCGCAAGGTCGCGCCGCAGACGCCGCGGGCGCTGGCGCCGGGCGCGCTGTTCCTGCAGCCGGGCGAAGAGCGCCGCCGCTCGGGCTCGCATTACACGCCGCGCGAACTCACCGAGCCCATCGTGCGGACGACGCTGCGGCCTGTCCTCGAGGCGCTGGGCGCTCGGCCGACGCCAGACCAGATCCTGGACTTGAAGGTGTGCGATCCTGCGATGGGGTCGGGCGCCTTCCTGGTCGAGGCCTGTCGGCAGCTCGCGGCGGCCCTGGTGTCGGCGTGGGAGGTCGATGACTCGACGCCGAAGTTGCCCGCGGATGAAGATCCGCTGTTGCACGCGCGCCGACTGGTGGCGCAGCGATGTCTGTACGGCGTCGACAAGAACCCGTTTGCCGTGAACCTGGCGAAGCTGTCCCTTTGGCTGGTGACGCTCGCGAAAGACCACGCGTTCACGTTTCTCGACCACGCGCTGAAACACGGCGACTCGCTGGTGGGGCTGACGAAGGCGCAGATTGGGGCGTTCCACTGGGGCGCAGCCGAGACCGGGTTCGGGCCGTTGCTGGCGGGTGTCAGCGCGAGCACCAGCGCGGCCGGCGTGTGGCGCGAGAAGATGCATGCGCTGGGGGAAGGGGAGTACGACGCCCGGCGCATCGCGTGGAATGAGGCAGAGGACGCCCTGCACGACGTGCGCCTGATCGGGGATTTGTGCATCGCGGCATACTTCGGCAAGGAGAAAGACAAGGACCGCGAGGGGCTGCGCCGCGTGTATCGCGGGATGGTGGACGCGTGGAAGGCGGGCGGGGGGCCAGGGGAGATTGCCGAGGTCGTCGTGGCGCTGCGGGGCGGGGAGCGACCGGTGCTGCCGTTTCACTGGGAGATCGAGTTTCCGGAGGTGTTCGGGCGGGAGAATGCAGGGTTCGATGCGATGGTTGGGAATCCGCCGTTCTTGGGAGGAGCTTCGATCACTGCGAACTATGGACGGGCGATGCTCGCGTGGATTCTTCACCGCAACACAGAATCACACGGCAACGCCGACCTCGTTGCCCACTTCTACCGGCTCGCGTTTCAGTTGATTCGCTGCCGTGGCGCGTTTGGATTGATTGCGACCAATACTATTGCCCAGGGCGACACGAGAGCGAGCGGCCTCCGGTGGATCGCGACGCACGGTGGTGAAATCTATGCGGCGACGCGAAGAGTGAAATGGCCGGGCCTCGCGGCTGTTGTTGTCAGCGTGGCGCACGTGTGGCGTGGGCATTGGAACGCAAGTCGCCGTCTCGACGGGCGAGATGTGTCGTTTGTTAGCGCCTTTCTGTTTCACGGCGGGGGCCATTGTGATCCGCATCGCCTTGTGGCAAACGCCGGCAAGAGCTTCCGGGGTTCTGTGATCTACGGGAAAGGGTTCACGTTCGACGACACGGACACCTCGGGCGCCTGCTCGCCCATCGCCGAGATGCACCGCCTCATTGCGAAGGATGTACGTAATGCTGAGCGAATATTCCCATACGTTGGCGGGGAGGAAGTCAATACGAGCCCCACACACGGGCACCACCGGTACGTGATCAACTTCGAGCAGTTTGGGCTCGACTTGGCGGAAGCGTGGCCCGATCTCATTTCGATCGTACGGGAGAGAGTGAAACCTGAGCGAGACCTTCTGCGGGAAGACACGGGGCCAGGCGCCCACGGGAAGAAGTGGTGGTGGCAATTCCAACATCCACGGGAGCCTTTGTACACCGCAATTCGCGGCCTCAATCGGGTGCTGGTGAACTCCCAGGTCTCTACTCGGGTGCAGTTCGCGTTTCTCCCGGACAACATGGTCTATGGGCACACCGCGAATGTGTTCCCCCTTTCAACACTCGCTGCCTTTGCCAGCCTGCAGTCTCGATCGCACGAAATCTGGGCCCGCTTCTTCGGCTCGTCCATGAAGGACGACCTCCGCTACACCCCCTCCGACTGCTTCGAAACCTTCCCGTTCCCCCCGAACTGGCAGACCTCGCCGACCCTCGAATCAGCCGGCCAGACCTACTACGACTTCCGCGCCGCCCTCATGATCCGCAACAACGAGGGCCTCACCAAAACCTATAACCGCTTCCACGATCCCAACGAACGCTCGCCCGACATCCTCCACCTCCGCGAGCTCCACGGCGCCATGGACCGCGCCGTACTCGACGCCTACGGCTGGACCGACATCGCTACCGACTGCGACTTCTTTCTCGACTACGAGATCGACGAGGAGACCTGGGGCGACAAGAAGAAGCCCTTCCGTTACCGCTGGCCCGACGCCGTCCGGGACGACGTCCTCGCGCGCCTGCTCGACCTGAACCAGCAGCGCCACCAGGAAGAGCTCGCCGCTGGCCTCCACGGCAAGCTCGACAAGACCGCGCCCGCCGCCGCCAAGAAGCCCCCGGCAAAGAAGAGGGCCCGCCCGAACGCCACCCTGTCGCTGTTCCCCGGCGAGGACGAGGGCGAGACGTGACCGTCACCCCCCATCGACCCACCGTAATGGTAAGAGGCGAACCATGACGCCGACCGCACCGCACCGCCTCACCATCGAAAACTTCGGACAGATCGAGAAGCTCGACCTCGAGTTTGGCGACCTGACCGTCCTCGTGGGGGCTCAGGGCACGGGCAAGAGCCTCGCGCTCCAGTGGCTCAAGCTGGCGATCGACGAGCCCGAGATCGTGCATGCCTTGCGCGAGGCGGGTTTTGACCTCCGGACCCCGGAGGACGCCGTCGACGCCTACTTCGGCGAGGGGATGCGTGGTGCCCTCCGGGCGGACACGAGGGTCACCTTCGACGACCGCCGGATCAACCCGAAGAGCCTGACCCGGAAAAACGGAGCCACGGTCGAGCGCACGAAGCCGTCCATGTTCCTCATCCCCGCGCACCGCGCGCTTCTGCTGTCCGAAGGCTGGCCCGCGCCGTTCATGAAACTCGGCGCGGACACCCCCGTCGTCGCCCGGCTCTTCTCACAGGCGCTCTATGACCAGCTCTCGCGACCGAAGCTCGCTACGCTGTTCCCCCAGCACGGCGTGCTCGTCAAGGACATCCGGAACCGCATCGACGAGTCGGTGTTCCACGGGGGCAAGGTCAGCCTGCAGAGCCAAGGGCTGCGTCGGCGCCTGGAGCTGAAGCACGGTGATACGGGCATCCCATTCATGACATGGACGGCGGGCCAGCGCGAGTTCGCTCCGCTCCTGCTCGGCCTCTACAGCGTCCTCCCCGAGCGGAAAACGCGCAAGGTCGACGGGCTCGACTGGGTGGTCATCGAAGAGCCCGAGATGGGCCTGCACCCGAGGGCGATCGCCACAGTCATGGTGCTGGTCATCGACCTGCTCTGGCGGGGCTATCGTGTCGTCCTCTCGACGCATTCGCCCCTCGTGCTGGACGTCGTCTGGGCGCTTCGACAGTTCAATCGCCCCGGCGCCCCCGTGAAGGAGCTCGCAAAGGCCCTGGCTCTTCATTCGCCCGCCGCCACCGGCAAGCTGAAGGCCGCGATCGCCAAGGACATGCGCGTCCACTACCTGGTTCACGACGCCGACCACCGGGTCACGAGCCGCGACATTTCCTCGCTCGATCCCGGCTCAGAAGCCGAGGGCGAGGGCAACTGGGGCGGCCTGACCGAGTTCAGCACGTCGCTGAGCGACGCCGTCGCTCGGATCCCCGAGGGAAAGGTCTGATGGCCCTTCGGCGCTCACTCGTTCCAACCAGCCCCCTCTTGCCCCATGTCCAGAATGGGCTGCAGGCGATGGGGGCTCACTCGGCCCGCGTCCAGGCCACCACCCTTCAGGTGGCCGACAGCCTGGACTTCGACGCGGCGGCCCTTGCCGCTGCGCCGCAAGCGAACCGCTGGGACTACGTCCTCGGGATGAAGGCTGCGCGCGGTTCGGGCACGCTCGTGGCGGTGGAGGTGCACTCCGCGACCGACGGCGAGGTCAGCGTGGTCATCGCCAAGAAGACACACTCCAAGCCGCACCTGGAAGGCCAGCTGAAACCCGGCGTAGTCGTCGAACGCTGGATCTGGCTGGCGAGCGGCAGCGTTCGCTTCTCGCCCAACTCGAAGTACCGAAGGCTGCTCGCTCAGAACCGCATCGAGTTCGAAGGGCGGAATCTCAAGCTATGACCACCGCCAACGTCATCCGAACTCAGCTCATCGACGCCGTCGAACTGGACCTCATCGGACCCCGAGCCGGGCACGCGCCGCACGGCCGCTATGCCGAGGAGGTCCTCCCCATTGCGCCGTCGAAATGGTACCTCACCGGCTTCCTGGTGCCGTACGAGGCGCCAGCGAGTCAGCGGGCCGACGACGACGCCGACGACACGCTCGATCTGATTGGTCGAAAGGTCGAGTCGGACGACGACAATGCGCCCGAGGCGGCCTCCGCTCGGCGCGGCTTTTTCCCCTCGTCGATGGGCCTGTCCGTGCTGGTGGCGGCCGACACGACTGAGCTGATGGCGAAGCTCACCTGGGCCGACTATCTGCCCGTCGCGAAGCTCGGGGTGGGCCCGGGTGCCAGTCAGGACGGCGAGCACGACTCCGATTCCGCGCCCGAGGAGCGGGCCGGGCGTGGCCAGTGGCGTCGGGTTCCCAGGGCGGCCGAGTGCACCCTCCCGCTCGCGGACGGCACCCGACCCCCCCTCGGCGTTCCGGGCTTCGAGGGGCTCTCGCTCGTCGTATCGGTGCGTTCGGTCGGGGATCACGGTCTGGTCCCGGCAGGAACGCGCTCTGTTTCGGTCTTTCTGGTGAACCACCGGACGCCGGCGGTCGACGATCAGCGCGACGTGGCCTATGTCTTCCAGCCTGAACTCTCGATTCGCGCGGCCGTGTCGTTCGTCGCTCGTCCCGATCTTCACGGGCAGGGCAGCGCCGACTGGGACGAGAAGGTGGCCGACCTGCAATACCGCGACGTCGTCGAGTACGCGGTCGGTCACAACGTCTCGGCGATGGCCTTGCGAGAGCCGGAGTGCGGGTGCCTCGAGGTGCGCACCGCCTGGATGCCGACGGCTGACGTCGAGAAAGTGGTCCCGCGCACGCTGCCCGAGGTCGAGCTCGGCATGGAGGCGCTCGCCGCGGCCATTTCACCCCAGGAGGTGCGCGACAAGATCGCGCCCATGCTGACGCAGTACTCCGTGTGGCTGCAGGAGCAGCTCGACGAACGCCCCGGCGACACGGACCGGAGGGAGGTCGCCGATGGTCTGCTCCAGAACGCGCAGCGCGTCCATGGTCGCATTCAGGCCGGGCTCGACGCGCTCGACGACCCGGCCATCTTCGAAGCGTTCCGCATCGCGAACCGGGCCATCGCCACAGCCATTCGCCAGCGTTTGTCCCACGACTCGCCTGAGACGGCGCCGTCAACCCACAAGCCGCCGCGATGGCATCCCTTCCAGCTCGCATTCTTGTTGACCAACATCGTCGGCATGGCCAACCCGAGCCACGCGGACCGCAAGGTCGTCGACCTCCTGTTCTTCCCGACGGGCGGCGGCAAGACCGAGGCCTACCTGGGCCTGGCCGCGTTTGCCATGGTCCTGCGGCGCCTGCGCGATCCGTCCGTGCAATCGGCTGGCGTGTCCGTGCTGATGCGCTACACGCTCCGCCTGCTCACCCTCGATCAGCTCGGCCGCGCCGCGACGCTCGTGTGCGCGCTCGAACTCGAACGGCAGGCGGATGTGGCCAAGCTGGGCCCGTGGCCCTTCGAGATCGGGCTCTGGGTCGGGCAGGCGGCAACGCCGAATCACATGGGGCGCAGTGGCGACCGCAATGAACGCTCAGCTCGTGCACGCACCATCGCGTTTCAGAACGACTCCGGTCGCAAGCCCTCACCGGTGCCACTCGAGAACTGCCCATGGTGCGGTTGGAAGTTCACCAAGGACAGTTTCAAGCTGCTCCCGAACAGTGACGAACCGACGGACCTGCGAGTGATGTGCGTCCACCGTGAGTGCGCGTTCCACGGGCGCCGCCAGGCCCGCGGCATCCCGATCCTCGCGGTCGATGAGCCGATCTATCGGAGGCTGCCGGCGTTCATCATCGCCACGGTCGACAAGTTCGCGAGCCTGCCATGGGTCGGCGAGACCGTCGGGTTGTTCGGGCGGGTCGAGCGCAACGATGCGGACGGATTCTATGGACCGATGAAGACGGGAAGAGGGGCGCCGCTGAAGGGCCCGCTCCCACCGCCCGATCTGGTCATTCAGGACGAGCTGCACCTGATTTCCGGGCCCCTCGGCACGATGGTCGGCCTGTACGAGACGGCCATCGACGCCCTGGCGGGCACGTCTCTCGACCCGGGTGCGCCCCGTCCCAAAATCATCGCGTCCACGGCGACGGTGCGACGGGCCGAGCGACAGATCCGGGCCCTGTTCGGACGCACCGCGGTCGAGGTATTTCCGCCCCCCGGTCCCAATCGGCGCGACGCCTTCTTCGCGGTGACCGTGGGCGCCGACAAGCGCAATCCGCGCACCTATCTCGGCATCGCCGCGCAGGGACGAAACTTGAAGGTCGTGCTGCTGCGCACGTCGCTTGCCCTGATGGCGGCCGCGCAGAAGGCCTGGAAGGAGAACGGGGGGAGCGCCTCCCAGGCCGACAATCCAGCCGATCCGTACATGACGCTGGTTGGCTATTTCAATTCCCTGCGGGAGCTCGGGGGCAGCCGCCGCATCGTCGAGGACGAGGTGACTACGCGGCTCGTCGACTATGGCGTTCGACGCAGACGTGTGGGCGAGACGACGGGTCTGTTCGTCGACCGGCCGCGCCTGACCGAGCCCCGTGAGCTCACGAGCCGCGTCAGCACGAACGAGGTGGCCGACACGAAGCGTCGCCTCGCGCTGCCGTTTGGCGACAAGGAGCGCGTCGACGTGGCCCTCGCCACGAACATGATCTCGGTCGGCCTCGATATTCAACGCCTGGGGCTGATGGTCGTGCTGGGGCAGCCGAAGACGGCGTCCGAGTATATCCAGGCCACCAGCCGAGTGGGGCGCGACGACCAGCGGCCCGGGCTCGTGGTCACGCTGCTCAACGTCTACCGGCCGAGGGATCGCAGCCACTACGAGCGATTCTGTGCCTGGCACGAGAGTTTCTACCGCTCGGTCGAGGCCACGAGTGTCACGCCGTTCTCGCCGCGGGCCATCGATCGGGGCATCGCCGCCGTGACCGTCGCGCTCGCCCGGCTGGGGCATCCGGGCATGACGCCCGCGCGCGGTGCATTGGCCGTGAACAAACATCGCGTCGAGCTCGAATATGTCGCCGACGTGCTCTCGCGCCGCGCCGAGGGTCACGACACCCAGCTCGGCAACGAGGAGACGGAGGCCCTGCGCAAGAAGGTCAAAGACCGCGTGAACGCGCTGCTCGACGCCTGGCAGTCCATCGCCACCAAGAAGGGCGATTTGCAGTACCAACGGGAGATCGGTGTCGCGCCGCCGCTGCTCTTCGATCCGCTCGATCCCGAGCTGGAAAAGCAGACCAAAGAGGCGAGGCAGTTCAAGGCGAACCGGAGTCTGCGCGAGGTCGAGCCCTCGGTGAACCTGTGGCTGCGCAATCCGGACGGCGGCATCGTCACCGAGGACGCAAAATGAAACCAAAGGTTCCGCCCACGGGAGAAATCCGCCAGAGCCAGGTGCTCACGACCTTCGGCCCCGGCTCGATGGTCGACCTGCCCAATCACTCGGTGCTCGTCGCGGGCCTCGAATACTGGTCCGGCGACAAAGAGCGGATTTACGAGGACCGCCTGGTCAGTTGGCTCTGCGAGAAGCTTGGCGTTTCAGAGCTTGCGCTGTACGCACCGCCGGTGGATTCGGGCGACCCGACCGCACCGCGCAGCGGCATCGACGTGTTTCAGTTTCCCACGTGGTTCCTGGGGCAGGTCGACGAGACCTGGCGGGCACCCGATGGCCGGATCTACCGCACCCGGCCTCTGCTCCCCTGGGATCGGCTCGTCAAGGGCGGCTACTTGACCCGCGACCGGAAGGTCAAACCCGTGGTGCCGGTCAGGTTCGTCCAGGCCTGCGTGCGCGGCCACATCAACGACGTGGAGTGGTACGGCTTCGTGCGACGCGACTACAAGACCGAGCGCACGGGGGACCTGTGGCTCGATGAGGGTGGCGCCGGCAACGACTTCGCCGAGATCTACGTCCGCGACGAGAAGAATGGGAATCAGCGGCGGCCCCTCTCAGAAGCCACGTTGCGTGATGGCACGGGGTTGGGGTGGTGCGCCGGGCGGAGCCCTTGGCTCGGACCGCGGGTGCAGGCAAAGTGCGACAAACCAAACCGCCTGCTCACTCGCTCGGCGTCGAACGCGTATTTCTCGCAGACCGTCGGGTTGATTTCGCTGCCAGACCGCGATCGGGCCCTGCGAGATGCAGTCGACCGCGTCTGGGAGGACTTTCTCCAGACGTGTCTCTCCGAAGCCGAAGTTGCAAACGAGCGGCGAAAAGCGAAGGTCGCTGCGGCCCTCGAAGGCTTCGGGAATGCGGTCGTTTGGGCCGAGGTCCAGCGTCGTATCAGCGGGGCCACGCCGATAGAGAAGGGCATCAAGCAGGCCGAGATCGAGACGCTGATGGCACAGGAAGACACCCTCGGCGAGGACAAACCCGAGGGCAACTTCTATGCCCGGGCCCAGCCTGTCGGGCCGCTTCCCCACTGCGCCGAAGGCAAGATCGACCGGCTGGTGCTCGTTCATCGGTTGCGCGAGGTGTCGGTGCAGGTCGGCTTCACACGCTTCGAGGCAAGCCTGCCCGACATCAACGGAGAGCTCGATCTCGAAGTCGAGATGGCGCCGCTTTCTCGTGATCTGACGTGGCTCCCCGCCAACGAGAATCGGGGCGAAGGGGTCTTTCTGTCGTTCTCGAACGATGCCATCGGGGCTTGGCTCGACCGACCCGCGGTGAAGGCCCGCGCCGCCGAACTCATTGCCGGATTTGCCGAGTGGCAGCGCCGCAAGAACCTGCCCGCCGCGAGCTTCCCAGGCCTGCCCTACATCATGCTCCAGTCACTTGCGCACCTCATGATCACCGCGCTGTCGCTCGACTGCGGCTACTCGGCAAGCGCCATCCGAGAGCGGATCTACGCGCCATGCAAGTCCCCGACGGGGGGCGCGGGCGCCTCGGGCCACGGCATTTTGCTCTACACCGGGACGCCCGGGTCTGAGGGCAGCCTCGGCGGGCTTGTCGAGATGGGGAAGAACATCGGGCGACACCTGGAGCGCGCGTTGGAGTTGGGCAGGTTGTGCTCGAACGATCCGGTCTGCTCCCAACACGATCCGGCGGATCCGCACGAGGAGCGATTCCTTCATGGCGCGGCTTGCCACGGCTGTCTGTTGATTGCCGAGACGAGCTGCGAGCACCGCAACGAGTGCCTCGACCGGGCACTCGTAGTGCCCACGGTCGCGACGCCCGGCGCCGCGTTCTTCGGGAACGACGCGTGAAAGTGAGCAACCCGTTTCGTCGGCTGGGACGGTCGGCGCTCCTGGGTCTGGCGGAGGCGATGGCGGCGGGTCGAATCGACGCGCCGATCACGCGGGCCACGCTGGCGTCACACGTCCCAGAGGAGCACATCGACGCCCTCTGCGGGGCCCTGGCGGACATGGTGAGCGACGGTATGGCGGTCCGCCACATCGCGCGCGCCCTGCACCTGCTCGTCGAGGAGAGGGATGCCAGCCAGCGCATGGCCGATCGGGTCCAACTCGTTTGGTCGCCGCCCGAGCTCGACGAGGTCGACGCGCGCGATACGTCGGTGGTCGTGCAAGAGTTGTTTCGGAGGGCGCAGCAGGCGGTGCTGATCTCCACGTTCGCGCTCGACGAGAAGAAGCGGGCCGAAGCCCTCTTCGGCGAGTTGGCGGGGCGCATGGACGACGAACCTGAGCTCGTGGTCCGCGTCTGTGCGAACGTCCACCGCCCGCATCTGGATGAGACGCCCGCGGCAGTGCTCGTCCGCGAGTTCGCGGCGCGGATGCGGGAGCACGTCTGGCCGGGCAAGCGGCTGCCCGAGGTGTTCTACGACCCGCGCTCCCTCGAGACGGAGGGACACAAACGAGCGGTCCTGCACGCGAAGACCGTCGTGATCGATCGGCGGTGGACGCTGCTCACATCGGCCAACTTCACGGAGGCCGCGCACGAGCGGAACATCGAAGCCGGCGTCGTGATCGAAGACCGGAAGCTCGGCGAACGCGTGGCGAGGCAGTTCGAGCGGTTTGTCGAGGCGGGGATCTTGCGGAGGTTGGCGCTCTGAGCTCCGAAGCCGAAATCCCACCGACCCAGCAACGTGGGCATGGTGCCGAGGTGGGGCTGTGTCCTAGGCTCTCGACCCACGGCCAATTCCCTGACGGAGGCGAATAATGGAAACCGACGGACAATCGATGGACTTGGCGTGGCGCGACTTCATCGCCCGGCTCTTGACGCAGCCGGACGAGTGCATCCGCCACTACTTGCGTTTGCGGCACTCTGGAGCACTCGAACGGTTCCATTTCTGGGCGAACCTCTTCCTGCTTGCAGGAGCGAGAGGCGGGCGCGGGGAACTCGTGACCCGTGTCATGACACGGCGTGCCTGGATGAAGGCCGGACGCACTCTCCTTCCGCGCGCGCGGACACTGACAGTCTATTCGGTATTCAATGCGAGTGGCAAGCGCTCGGACGGCACCGGAAAGAAGTACGCGGAACGCCGCTACGCGGAGTACGACATTCAGGACACGGAGGGCCCTGAGATCCCGTCGCTGGTCGCGCCCCCGCCCGTCGCAGTGAATCCCGACCTTGTCGTGATGCTGACCGAGAGGTTCGATTCTTGGCGGGCCCAGCAAGCTGAGCCGATTGAACTGAGGACGACCCTTCCGCGTGGCGTATCCGACAGTGCGTTCGGGGCAACCAATGGGCAGTGGATCTACTTACAGCCTGGCCTTCCGGGCTTTCAAGTTGCCCACGTCTATGCCCACGAGGTTGCACACATCATCCTCGGTCACGTCTCCAGAGATCCCCTAGCGAGCCCGTTGGTCGACGGCCTTTTCCGGGTCTCTGAGCGCCACGCAATTCGAGAAGTGGAGGCAGACGTAACAGCTCTCATTGTGTGCGCCCACTGGGGAATCAACGTCGTTGCACATACAAAGCACTACTTGGCTACCTGGCAGCCCGAGACAATGAATGTGGATGCCATCGCGGCGCGCGTGATCGACGCGGTCCGGACGATCTTGGAATTTGCATGTCCACCAACCGAGGTTGAATCGCCGCTTGCGACTACAAATGTCCGCTCTTTGGTCGGAGCACTAAGCGAAGCAATGAGCGGCCCTGCAGCCGGTGACAGCAATGCGCCATCCGCAGTAGTGAGTCGCGCTGCGGCAATCATCTCGCCGAAGGCCTCGGTGAAGCGACGGCGTATTCTTGCGTGGTACCTCGAAGAAGCCCTCCGGCACTTCCATGGTCGATTCTGGGTCCTGACCAAGGGTGAAGTCCGGGTACTGACTCAGGCCGAATCAGGACTGGCAGCAGACGAGATGGAGTCGTTTCGCCCCTATCCACTATCGTCCGTTAGGAAGGGTCCTCTGTTGCCAGCTGGGCAGCTCGTCGCTGAGCCTCTGGCGGGCGTAGTCGATGCATTCCTCGATGACACAGTGGTGCGGGGGCGATGGTGCTATCGCGTATCATTCACCTCTATCGACCGAATAATCAGGTGGCGAGTATTCGCTCTGACCAGCGGCGAGTGCATCGTTCAACGGAGGGAGACGCAAAAACGTCGACGTGGCGCGGAGTCTACGCTCGTCGCCCGTGTTCCCGGGTGGGCGACGACGGTCCCGCTGTCCGCTCTCCGTTCGATAGCGGCAATGGATTCATTTCTCCTTATCGGTTCGTCGGTGCCGATCTACGCGCACGCACGAGGCCCCCAACACAATGCGGTCGAAACCGAGTTCGCGGATCGTGAGATTGCCGACGGCGAATTCGACGACGAGATCGGGGCGATTCAGCAGTCACTTCGATTCCAATTTGGGGACACCGATTGGCTCACCGGATGTGTGCATCAAGGGTTCCATGACCCAATCACCGGGCAAGGCACTCTGGTACTGCATCGCGAGGTTCGATTTGCATTGGCGTTTGCGACAAGTTCCGGGAGCGGCGTTCTCGTGGTCGTTCTACATCAGACCGAGCCGAGGCCTCGCGGTTGTGTCGACGTCTGTTGGTCTGCAGCGGTGCATGCACCAGCCCGGCCGTCGGACGTCCGACGACTGTTGGACCAGCCGGTTGGATTCGGCGTTCCGATGGGAAGACGCCGGACGAGATACTCGCCCGGGCACCCGGTAGAAGATGCAGACACGGTGATGGAGTGAGAGCCTGATTCATCGAGGCATCTCGCACCGCCGCGCGGTGTCGCGACGAGGCCACCTGCGGAAGTGCAACCGGCGCCACTTGGGAATGGGGCCGGTGCCCGCCACGCGTGGCATCGCCGGAGTGGCTCGATGCCGAACGTCGACCGTCCGCAACTCACCCCGCACGTAGTCGCCGAGCGAGGTCGCTTCGCCACCCCTCACCCCCGCAACCCCCGAACAAAATCCGCAAACCCACCCGGCGTCGCATCCCAGAACCGCACCGCCCCCGCAAACAACGCCGAGTACGCATCGACCGCCAGGTCGAACTCGTCCGGCCTAGGCTTGTTCTCCTTCGGGCTCGGGCGCCGGCCGACGTGGACCACCTGCGTCTCGAGACCACGGGCGCGCCGCCGCGCGATGCAGTCGCGCAGCAGCGACCGGAAGTGCACGTCCGCGGCGGGCAGGCTGTAGCCGATGAAGACCCAGCGCTCGGCGGCCATGAGCTCGGCGCGGGCGCGGCGCCAGACGGCGGCGATGGCCGGGTCGTCGTACACGCGGGTGTACGAGGGGTTGACGAGCAGGTAGCCCATCTCGGCGGCGCCGCAGGCCACGCAGGGCTCGCCGGGCTGAATCTCGGCGTGGTAGGCGCCCGTGGACACGACGGCATTGCAGGCGTGGCAGCGCTTCCAGTTCATCGAGCCGTGCACGCGCAGCAGCGTGAAGGCCGGGTCCGGCTCGTCGCCCTCGGGCTGCTCCGGGTTGACCGGCCCGCGCAGGGGGATGCCGTAGTCCACGGTCGTCCCCAGGCCGCCGGCCTTCAGGTACAGCAGGCAACGGTCCAGGTTGATGTCGTAGTTCATCGTCACGAAGGCGTGGCCCTGCGTGGCGAAGTTGGCCGGCTGGTGGTCGCCGGCGCCGGTCAGCAGGGCCTCGACCAGCTCGGCGTAGGGCGCGCGCTCGCGGCCCCGGTCGCCGAAGGCTCGATGCCGCGGGCCGTCCACGCGTCCGCTCACGCTCGTCGCCGCCCGCACGGCCAGCCGCAGGTCGTGCAGCGCCTGGCGGGCCTCGGCGCGCTCTTCCGGCGAGGCGTTCTCGGTGTCGGCGTGCACGAGCTCGTAGTGCGAGAAGACCTCCTCGAGGCACACGCGCCAGTCGAGCCAGTCGCGCCCGGGCTGCACCCGCCGCACCCACTCGGGCAGCCGCTCGCGCGCCCCCTTGAACTCCGCGCGCAGCTCCGGCGTCGAGCCCGGCGTGCGCTTCATCTTGTCGATGTGCTGCAGCAGGCCGAGCTGCGTCGGAACCTTGTAGGGCGGGCACGCCGAGGCGCCGGCGCCGAGAATCCACACCGTGCGGGCGGCCGCGCTCAGGGACAGCGTCTCGAAGGTCTGTGGGGTCGGTTCGTCCGCCATGGACGATCAGTCGCCCGAGCCCGGCCGGGTGGCAAGAAATAAGTTCCGATACGGGCGTATCGTGAGGCGCTCCTGGGCTCGTTCGCGATCCCGTGTGTTCATGCGGTTTCGCGGCGCGCGGGCCGGTCGCCGGGGCCTTGGCACGGCCGCTGCAGAGTCATCCCGGCAAGAAAGGAAGCCGACGATGTCCACCCGAAACACCCGATGCATGGTCCAGAACAGCGCCGGCGGCCGCGCCTTCGCCCTGGACCCCTTCGCCCGCCTGGAGCGTTTCCTGATTCTGGGCGCGGACGGCCCGACCTACTACGCCGCGCAGCGCACGCTCGCGCTGGAGAACGCGGCCTGTGTCACGACCTGCCTCGCCCTGGACGGCGCCCGCACGGTGAAGACCATCGCCGATGTGTCGAACGCCGGCCGCGCGCCCAAGAACGACGCCGCGCTCTTTGCGCTCGCCATGGCCTGCGGGGCGCCCGCGGACGCCATGCGCCGCGCCGCGCTGAACGCGCTGCCGCGGGTGTGTCGCACCGGGACGCATCTGTTCCAGTTCGCCGAGACGGTGGGGCGTTTTCGTCGGTGGGGTCGCGGTCTGCGCCGCGCCGTGGCCGCCTGGTACCTGGATTTGGGGACGGACGCGCTCGTGCGCCAGGTCCTCAAGTACGGGCAGCGCCAGGGCTGGTCGCACCGCGACGTGCTGCGTCTGTCGCATGCCGCGCCGCGCACCCCGGCGCAGCAGGCCGTGTTCCGCTGGCTCACCGCGAAGGAGATCACGGCCACGGACGCCGGCCTGGAGGCGCTGTCCGAGGCCTGCCGCGCGTTCGAGGCGCTGCGCGCGCGGTCGGTCACGGAGGCCGAGGTCATCGCGAGTGTTCGTCGCCACAAGTTCACGCATGAGATGTTGCCGACCGAGTGGAAGCGCAGTCCGGCCGTGTGGGCGGCCCTGCTGGAGGACATGCCCCTGACCGCGATGCTGCGCGGTCTGGCGCAGATGACCAGTGTGGGTCTGTTGACGCCCGGCAGCGAGGCCGCGGCGTTCGTGGGTCGCAAGCTCACGGACGCCGCGGCCCTGGGGCGGGCGCGCATCCACCCGCTGGCGGTGCTGTCGGCGCTGCGCGTGTATCGCAGCGGCCGCGGCCTCGCCGGCAAGCTCACCTGGACCTCCGAGCGCGGCCTCTGTGATGCCCTGGAGCGGTGTTTCGATCTGTCGTTCCGCGCCATCACGCCCAGCGGAAAGCGGCATCTGTTGGCGCTCGACGTGTCCGGCTCCATGTCTTGCGGCGAGGTCGGCGGGTCGCCCGGCCTCACGCCGGCCATGGCGAGCGCCGCGATGGCGATGGCCACGCTGCGCGTCGAGCGCCACTGCGAGCTGATGGGGTTCTCCCACCAGCTCGTCGATCTGCCCATTCGCCGCGAACACACTTTGACGCAGGTGATGAAGATCGTGCAGGACGTCCCGATGGGGGCCACCGACTGTGCGCTGCCCATGCTCGAGGCCGCGCGCACGGGCCGGGCGGTCGATGTGTTCGTCGTCTACACCGACAACGAGACCTGGTTCGGCAAGGTGCACCCGCACCTGGCGCTGCGCCAGTACCGCGAGAAGACCGGCATCGCCGCGAAGCTCGCCGTCGTCGGCCTGACGGCCACGCAGTTCACCATCGCCGATCCGGACGACCCCGGGTCGCTCGACTTCGTCGGCTTCGACGCCGCCGCGCCCGCCGTGATGGCCGACTTCGCCCGGGCGCGGTGACCTTCTCTTCGGTTCTCTCTACGCAGCCGTAGCTCAATTGGTAGAGCGGGAAAAACACGTCGTTCACTCTTCGTCCGCCGCGCAAGCGCCGGGCCGCCGAGCGACGTTCAGCACTCCAACTGCCCTGGTTCCGGGTTCGAGTCCCGGCGGCTGCGCATTCTCTTCTTCCACACCCGGCGCGGCATCGAGCTTGAAGGCCGATGTACGCCGGCGAATGCGCGTATTCCGCGCGATCGTTGCGGAATGCGCCCATTTGGCCGATGATTCGGGGGCGCGCCGCCGGTCGTCCGGGCGGCGGGAGGTTCGCCTGAATGCTCATCGAATTCCGTGCCGCCAACCACCGGTCCCTGCTGGACGAGCAGGTGCTGACGCTCAGCGCCAGCGCGAAGGCCGAAAAGGAAGACGCGCGGCTACGCCGCGTTCCGGGCGCGACGACACCACTGCTCCCGGCGGCGGCCATCTACGGCGCCAACGCCAGCGGGAAGAGCAACGTGCTCCGCGCGCTCGACTTCATGCGCCGCGCGGTTTGCGATTCGGCCCGTCTTTGGGCCCCGGACGAAGGCGTCCCGCGCGAGCCGTTTGCGTGGGGCGATTCTGGGTCGTCGGTCTTCGAAGCCACGTTCGTGGTCGATGAGACCCGCTTCGAGTACGGGTTCGTGGCCGAAGACGCCCGTTTCAGCGAGGAGTGGCTCTTCGCGTGGCCGACCGGCAAGAAGAAGCACGTCTGGTTCGAGCGCGAGGGGGCCTCGATCAAGTTCGGTGAGTCCCTGCGCGGGACGCCCAGCGCCGTGAAGGAGGCCACGCGGCCCAACGCGCTCCTGCTCTCTACCGCTGCGCAGTTCAACCACGAGCGCCTGCTCGTACCGTATCTGTGGTTCACGGACATGCGAACCCACAACGTCGAGGGCGATCCCGGAGGCACCCAGGGCGGTGCCGGGGACTACTCGCTCGAGGCGTGGATCACCCGCAACCTGCGAAGGGCAGGGCGGTCGCGCGGACAACTGTCGCTCTTCCCGGACCAGGACGCGGAGACGACCGTGGTCGACGTGCTGCGCGAGCTCATCCGGGTGGCCGATGTGGGCATCGACGACCTCAAGGTCGTCAGCACCGGTTCCCCGGACAAAGACGCTCCGAGGCGCCCACACGCGCAGCCGAGCCGACAGATCATGCTGCATCACGCCAACGGGGGCACCGACGGATGGTTGCCCCTCGCGGAGGAGTCCAAAGGCACCGCGACGCTGCTGCGCATGGCGCCCGCGGTGCTCGATGTGTTGTTGTCCGGGAGTGTGCTCATCGTCGACGAGCTCGAGGCGAGCCTGCATCCGCGGCTGGCGGACCAGGTGCTCCGGCACTTCAGCGACCCGACGCTCAATCCCCGAGGCGCGCAGATCCTCTTCGCCACGCACGACACCGCGCTGATCGGCCATCAGGTCGGCGAGCCGCGCCTGCGCCGCGACCAGATCTGGCTGACGGAGAAGCGACCGGACGGCAGCACGAGCCTTTACCCCCTGACCGATTTCAAACCCCGCGCCGCCGAGAACCTCGAACGCGGCTACTTGCAGGGGCGCTATGGCGCCGTTCCCTACGTCGGCGCGCTGTTCGACGCCGTTCTCGGAGACACCGGGCGATGAGCAGCCGCGGCGCCGGCCGAAAGAAGCCCGAGGCGCGTCGCGCCCCGACGCGGGCGCCCAAGGAGCGGTTCCTGGTGCTCACCGAAGGCGCGAGAACAGAGAAGGACTATCTCGAAGCGCTTGCCCGCCAGACGCGTGGCGCTTTGGTCGAGGTCGTCGTGCCGCCCGACCACGGGATGCCGACCACCCTCGTCCGCGCCGCCAAGACTCTGCGTGAGCGCGCGAATGCGCGCGCGAGAGCGGAGCGGGACGACAATCTGCGATTCGACGCTGTCTGGTGCGTGTTCGACGTCGACCAACACCCGAATTTGAAGACTGCCATCGAGGAGGCGCGCACCGGCGGCATCGAGGTCGCGGTCTCGAATCCGTGCTTCGAGCTGTGGCTCCTCCTGCACTTTCGTGAGAGCCCTGGCCTGAGGCGGGGTCTGGAGATCGTACAATTGCTGCGCGGCTTCGTTGCCGGTTATGAGAAGCGCGTCGAGTTCTCCGCGTTCGCGGCGGGGTATGGCGACGCCGTCAAACGGGCTCAACGCCTGCAAGCCGATGCAGACGAGGTCGCCGAGCCGAACCGCAACCCGACCTCGGGGGTCTGGCGCCTCGCAGAAGCCATTCGCAGAGATGCGCCGCTTCCCGGTGACGACGGAGCGAGCCCATTGCGTTGAGCCTCGGTTGTGGGCGACACCCGTCAGGTCGGGACGGCGTGATGCCGAAGCTGTCTTGACTGGCGTTCGGCTTCGAGAAGTCATCACTCGCGGGAACACGCTGCGTGGCTCACGGCGCCCGCACCCGACGGCTAACGAAGCTCGTCGAACAGCGAGGTCACCGGCAGGCTCGCGGGCGCCGGCGCCGGTTTCGTCACCCCGGCCCGCCGCGCCTTGCGAACCACCGGCTCCGCCGAGGCCACCGACGCCGGTGCAGGCGGGCTGACACTCGCCACCGGGGCGGCCTGCGTGGCCGGAGCCACCGCCACCGCCGAAGAAACCGGCACGGGCGCCGCCTCCGACGCAGGCGCCGCGGCCACCACCACCGGCGCGCTCGCCGCCGGCGCCCCGAGCCGCGCCCCGAGCACCGCCAGCCCGATCACACCCGCTGCGGCGCCCCCCCAGACGAACGCCGAGCGCCGACCGGGCCGCGCTGCAAGCGGCCTCGGCGCCGCCTCGACCAGGAGCGCCGCCACCGGGGCCACGGTCGGCGTCGGCCGGTCCAGGCCGCCGATCACCGAGGCGTGGCGCGTGACGCCCATCAGCGCGGCGCGCATCTCGGCGGCGGTGGCGAACCGCAGCTCGCGGTGTTTCGCCAGCGCCTTCGCGACGACGGCCTCGAGGGTGGGGTTGGGCTCGAGCTCCGGGCAGCGGTCGGTCATGTGCGGTGCGGGCTCGTGCATGTGTTTCCACATCACGGCCAGACTGGACGACGCCTCGAAGGGGCGCCGCCCGGCGATCATCTCGAAGAGCACCACACCCAGGGAGTACAGGTCCGAGCGCCCGTCGACCGTGTGCCCGCGGCCCTGCTCGGGCGACATGTACGCCGGCGTGCCGATGATGGCGCCGGCGGCCGTGGTCTGGCCGGTGCCGGAGTCGGCGTCCCGCGCCAGGCCGAAGTCCAGCAGCTTGACGAAGTCGGGCAGCCCCGGGCGCGGGCTGAGGATGACGTTGGCCGGTTTGAGGTCGCGGTGCACGATGCCGTGCCCGTGCGCCTCCTCGAGGGCGTCCAGCAGTTGCATCGCGATCGCGACGGCGCGCTCTTCGGAGAACCGGCCGTCGTCCGCGATGTGGCGCTCCAGCGTGCGGCCCTCGACGTACTCCATGACCAGGAACAGCTCGCCGCTGGGCAACTGCCCGAACTCGTGCAGCGTGACGGCGTTGGGGTGCGAGAGCGCGCTGGCGAGCCTGGACTCGCGCAAGAAGCGCCGGACGACCTCCCAGTCCTGGCTGAGCCGGCCGGGCAGGAGCTTGATGGCGACCGGCCGGTTCATCGAGACCTGCCGGCCGCGGTACACCACCCCCATGCCGCCGGCGCCGAGCTTGACCTCGATCACGTAGCGATCGACGAGGGTCTGTCCGATCCACGGGTCCACGGGCGCGGGCCGGCGCGTGCCATCCAGCGGCACCGCTTGTGGGGCGCGGAACTCGCGAATCGTCTCGTCGCTCACGGCCCTGAACGTGGCATGAACCGGGGGTGACTACAAGGTTTGACCTGGTGGGGCGGTTGTGTCACCAGGGAGGTCACCGTGTAGGATTCGGGTAGATCGCTCGATGGTCGCCTCTGGAACTCTGTTGCTCATCGGACTGCTCGCGACCGCGGGGAGTCCGGAGTCGTTGGCCCTCGAGCCCGGGGCCCCCGCGATGGCCACGCAGCGGTACGTCCTGGGGCGCGTGGCCTACGGGCAGGGGCAGTTCGCCGAGGCGCTGCGGGAGCTCGAGGTCGCCTACGCGCTGTTTCCGACCTCGGTCAAGCTCGCCTACAACCTGGCCCGCACGAACGAGCGCCTCGAGCACTGGGCCGAGGCCGCCCGCTACTACCGGCGCTACCTCGAGCTCGCGCCCACGGCGCCGGACCACGCCGAGATCACGGCCATCATCTCGGTGATGGAGCGGCGGGCCGAGGCGCAACAGCCCGCGCCTGCGCCCGCGCCTGTGTCGACCGACCCGGCGCCGGTGTCTGCCGAGCCCGCGCCGCCGCCCAGCGCGCCCCCCGTGGTCGTGGCGCCCGTCGAGGCGCCCCCGCCGGCCTCGGGACCGGGGCTGGCCCCGTGGCTCGTCGTCGGCGGCGGGGTCCTGCTCGGCGGCGTCGCGGCGGGCCTGTACGGCTACCACGAGTCCGAGAACGGGCAGGGTCTGTCGCACGACGCACACGATCGCATCACCGTGCTCATGCCCGTGACCCTGGGTCTCAGCGTCGCGGGCATCGGCGGCGGGCTGGCGTGGTGGTGGTTCACCCGGGATGCCGCAACGGAGTGAGTGCAGTGAAGCTTCCGGTTCTCCTCTGGGTCGCCCTGCCCGCGCTCGTCTCGGGCTGCCTCAGCGCATTCCAACCGACGGAGGCGACCTCCGACGCGGCGCCCGTCGCGGACGCGGCCCCCGTGGCCGACGCCTCCCGCCGCCCGGACGCCGAGGGGGCGCGGGACGCGGGGGACGCGGGGGACGCCGTGCGGCCGCCCGACGCGGACGCGGCC
>CAINDO010000181.1 GCA_903847385.1 uncultured Myxococcales bacterium | reverse complement strand
GCCGGCGTTTGCCCGGGGCGGCGGCGGCGAACTGCGCGGCGTGGTCGCGGCCGACGCGCTGGTGGAGCCGCTCTCGAGCTTCAGCGATCCCGGGGGCGGCCTGCGCGAGGCCCTGCGCGCGTCCGGCGTGGTGGCCGACTACCACGTGTCCGTGGTGAACGGCGGCCTGCAGATCAGCCTGGCGCTGCACGCCCCCGGCCCCGGCGCGAAGCCCGCGGAGCCCGCCGGGCCGGACGACGTCCCCGTCGAGCCCGCCGACGCCCTGGACGCCGCCGAGGGCGTGCTGAAGGCCGGCGTGGCCGCGCTGCAGAGCCCCGCGCCCGAGGTCGCCGCCGGGCTGCCGCCCTTCGTGGGCGAGATCCTGGGCGGCACCCGCATCCAGCGGACCGCGGACGGCGTGACGCTCGAGATGGACGTGCCCGCCTCGGCGCTGCGGGCGCTGTTCGACCAGTGCGAGGCCATGCGCGCCCCGGCGGTCGCCCTGGAGGAATAATTCGTCGCGGATTCGCCGCCGCCGCGGAGCGCGCGCGGTATCATGATGGCCCCTGCCGCGGTGTTCCATGCAGACCCCCACGCTGACGCCGACCCTCGCCGAGCTCCTCCAGACCGTCATCGAGCGGATCCCCGTGCGCGTGTTCTGGAAGGACACGGATTCGCGCTACCTGGGCTGCAACTCGGCCTTCGCGCGCGACGCCGGGGTCGAGTCGCCCGCGGACGTGGTCGGCCGCACGGACGACGCCTTCGAGTGGCGCGAGCAGGCGACGCTCTACCGGGCGGACGATCGCGCCGTGATGGACAGCGGCGTGCCGCGCCTGGCCTACGAGGAGCCGCAGACCACCCCCGACGGGCGGCGCATCTGGCTGCGGACCTCGAAGGTCCCGCTCGTGGACGCCAGCGGTGAGCGTGTGGTCGGCGTCCTGGGCATGTACGAGGACATCACCGCGGAGCGCGCGGCCCGTGAGGTCCTGGAGCTCGACCACCTGGGCAATCAGCGCGCCCGGGACGGCATCTGCTGGATCGACGCCGACGGCGCGTTCCATTACATGAACGACGCCTTCGCGGCCCTGGTGGGCGCGGCGCCCGACTCGCCGTGCACCACGCGCCTGGCGGACGTCGCGCCCTCGCTGGACGCGGCGGGCTGGGCGGCCCGCTGGGCGGAGATCGTCGCGCTCGGCGCCGCAGACTTCGAGGTCGAGCTGCGGGGCCGCGGGGGCTTCGCCGTGCCCGTCGAGATCTCCGCGAACTACGTAGCCTTCGCGGACCGGCGGCTGGTCGTGGCCTTCGTGCGCAACATCTCGCGCCGACGCGCCTACGAGGCCGAACTGGTGGCCTCGGAGGACCGCTTCCGCGCGCTGATCGATCAGTCGCCCCTGGCGACGCAGATCATCGCGCCGGGCGGGCACACGCTGCGCGTCAACGCCGCCTGGGAGGCGCTGTGGGGCGTGCCCTTCGCCGCGCTGGCGGGCTATTGCATGCTCGAGGACGAGCAACTGCGGCAGCGGGGCGTGATGCCGCTGATCGAGCGCGCCTTCGCCGGCGAGCCCGTGGTGATCCCTGCCCTGGAGTACGATCGCGCCGCCACCCCCGAGGTGCCCAGCGGCGGCGGCAAGATCTGGGTGCGCACTTTGCTGTACCCCGTGCGCGGGGCGGACGGCGCGCTGCGCGAGGTCGTGCTCCTGCACGACGACCTGACCGACCGCATGCGCGCCGAGGCGGCCCTGCGCGAGAGCGAGGCGCGCTTCCGCACGCTGTTCGAGCAGTCGCCGGACCCGAGCTGGATCCTGGGCGAGGACGACCGCTTCGTGCTGGCCAACCGGGCGGCCGCGGCGCTGTTCGACGTGCCGTTCCCCGAGGCGCTCGTGGGGCGGCACCCGCTCTCGCTCTCGCCCCGCACCCTGCCCGACGGGAGCGAGGCGCTCACGCGCGCCCGGGAGATCGTCGCCCGGGTGCAGACGCAGGGCACCCAGCGGTTCGAGTGGGTCCACCGCCGGCTCGACGGCACGGACGTGCCGGTGGAGTTGACCGTCGCCCGCATCGAGATGGCCGGGCAGGCGCGCCTGTACTGCGTCGCCCGCGACATCTCGGCGCGCAAGCTCGGTGAGGCCCGGCTGCACAGCAGCTACGAGTTCCTGGGCAAGATCATCGCCGCCGCCTCCGAGGGCGTCTCCGTCTGTTACGCCGTCGACGAGTACCCCTTCGTGCGGTTCTCCGTGTGGAACGACCGGATGACGCAGATCACCGGCTACACGATGGACGAGATCAACACGCTCGGCTGGTACCAGTCCATGTACCCGGACCCCGAGCTGCAGCGGCGCGCCGTGGAGCGCATGGACCGGATGCGCGACGGCGACAACCTCTCGGGCGAGCCCTGGGAGATCACGACCCGCGCCGGCGAGCGCCGCACGCTGATGATCTCGACCTCCATGATTCACCTGGAGGACGGTCGGGGCGCCGTGGTCGGCCTGATGCACGACGTGACCGACCTGCGCCGCGCGGAGGAGGAGCAGGGTCGCCTCCGCACGCAGCTCGCCGCCGCCCAGCGCCTCGACTCCGTCGGCCGCCTCGCCGGGGGCGTCGCCCACGACTTCAACAACATGCTCGGCGTGATCCTCGGCCGCACCTCCCTGGCCATGGAGCAGCTCGCGCCCGGCGATCCGGCCCAGGCGGAACTCAAAGAGGTCCTCGAGGCGGCGCAGCGCTCGGCCGAACTGACGAAGCAGTTGCTCGCGTTCGCGCGGCGGCAGCCGGCGAAACCCGTCGACCTGGACCTCGACGAGAAGATCGGCGGGCTCCTGAAGATGCTGCGGCGCCTCATCGGCGAGGACATCGCCCTGGAGTGGGTGCCCGGCGGTCTGCCGCCGGTCCGCATCGATCCCACGCAGGTCGACCAGATCCTGACCAACCTGTGCGTGAACGCGCGGGACGCCATCGCCGGGGTGGGCACCATCCGCATCGAGACGGCGCGCGTGGAGCGGCGACCGCCGGACGAGGCCCCCGGCGCCCCGCGGCGGAGCTTCGTGATGCTCTCCGTCACGGACACGGGCGCCGGGATGACCGAGGAGGTCCTGGCCAACCTGTTCGAGCCGTTCTTCACGACCAAGGGCGTGGGGCAGGGCACGGGCCTGGGGCTGGCCACGGTCTACGGCATCATCAAGCAGAACGGCGGCCACGTGGAGGTCTCCAGCCGACCCGGGCACGGCACGCGCTTCGGCCTGTACCTGCCCGCGCGGGTCGCCCCCGTGGCGCCGGCCGGCACCGAGAGCGTCGCCGCGCCGCCCGCCCGGGGCACGGAGACCATCCTGCTCGTCGAGGACGAGCCCGCGGTGATGCGCCTGACGCGGCGCATCCTGGTCCGCCTGGGGTACACCGTGCTGGCCGCGGAGTCCCCGACGGAGGCGGTGCGGCTGGCCCGCGAGCACGCCGGCCCCATCGACGTGCTGCTCACGGACGTGATCATGCCCGAGATGAGCGGCTGGGACCTGGCGCAGGTGCTGCTGGCGCTGCGGCCCGACCTCGGCGTGCTGTTCATGTCCGGCTATACCGCGGACGCCCTCGCCCCCCGGGGCGTGCCCGCCGGCGACTTCCCCCTGCTGCAGAAGCCCTTCGGGGCGGACGCGCTGGCGGCGCGGCTTCGCGAGGTCCTGGGCGGGCGTCGTCGCTGACTCTGCCCGGGTGTGTCTCGCATGGGATAGGTGTTTTCATCCCATGGGCATCGGCGACTCAGGTGTGTTGCTGATGTGTCTCCGGTGTCATTCATGAGAATGTCGCCAGTGTGAATCTTGCGACTTTTTCTCCAATGATGCAGAGTGCTTGTGCAAGGTGATGTCTCACCCGGGGATGTGTCCGCCCGATGTTCACGCTCGTCACACCGGAGCCGTCGTCCGCCGCGACCATCATGGTCGTGGATGACACACCAGCGAATCTCGAACTCCTCGTCGAGATGCTCCGGGGGCAGGGATACCGGGTCCAGGCGTTCGCCCGCGGCGCCCTGGCGTTGCAGGCGGCCCGGCGGCGTGCGCCGGATCTGGTGCTGCTCGACCTGAACATGCCCGAGATGAGCGGGTACGACGTCTGCCGCGAGCTCAAGGCGCTCCCGACCACACGCGACGTGCCGATCGTCTTCATCAGCGCGCAGACGGAGACCCCGGACAAGGTCTCGGCCTTCGCGCTCGGCGCCGTGGACTTCGTCTCCAAGCCGTTCCAGTTCGCCGAGGTGAAGGCCCGCGTGGCCACGCACCTGCGGCTCCACGGCCTCACCCGGGAGCTCGAGCAGCACAAGATGCGCCTCGAGGTGGACGTGGACGAGAAGGCCCGCGCGCTGGCGAGCGCTCAGCAGGCCACGCTGCTGGCCCTGGTGCAGCTCGCCTCGTCCCGGGACGACGACACCGGCGGCCACATCGACCGCACGCGCGGTTTCTGCCGGCGTCTGGCGCTGGCGCTGCGCGACCTCCCGCCGCCCCCGTGCCGACAGGAGCCCGAGATCGACGACGCCTTCGTCGACCACGTGTTCAAGGCCTCGGCGCTCCACGACGTGGGCAAGGTCGGCATCCCCGACGCCATCCTGCTCAAGCGCAGCCGCCTGACCGAGGCCGAGTTCGAGGTGATGAAGAGCCACGTGGTCATCGGGGCGAACACGCTCTCGGCCGTGCTGGCGCAATACCCGGGCAACCGTTTCCTGGCCATCGGCCTGGAGATCTGTCGGCACCACCACGAACGCTGGGACGGCACCGGCTACCCCGACCGGCTCGCCGGCGACGCCATCCCCCTGAGCGCGCGCATCATGGCGGTGGCGGACGTGTACGACGCGCTCCGCGCCGGGCGGCCCTACAAACCCGGGCTCGACCACGCCGAGGCCGTGCGGGTCATGCTCCACGGCGACGACCGCACGTCGCCGGCGCACTTCGACCCCTGGGTGCTGCAGGCCTTCAGGGCCGTGGCCGACGACCTCGCGGCCCTGTACGACGGCCTCCCGATCAGCCTGACGCCGGTGATGTTGCGCGAGGGGACCGCCGCATGAACGCGCTCGGCGCGGCGGAGTCGGGCGAGTCCGTGGACCCGCGTCCGACGGTGATGGTGGTGGACGACACCCCGGACAACCTCGCGCTCCTCGACCATATGCTGCGCGCGCAGGGGTACCGGGTGCGGGCGTTCCCGCGGCCGGCGCTGGCCCTGGCGGCCGCCCTGCGCACGCCGCCGGACATCTTCCTGCTCGACATCAACATGCCGGAGATGACCGGCTTCGAGCTGTGCAAGCGCCTGAAGGCCGAGCGCGCGCTGGCCGAGGTGCCGGTGATCTTCATCAGCGCGCTCTCCGAGACCTCGGACAAGGTCCGGGCGTTCTCGGCCGGCGGGGTGGACTACGTCACCAAACCCTTCCAGTTCGACGAGGTCGAGGCCCGAGTCCGGGCGCACCTGCGGATCCGCTCGCAGCAGGTGGAACTCCAGGCCGCGCACGATCGCCTGCGGGGCCTGGAAGAGGTCCGCGACAGCCTCGTACACATGATCGTGCACGACATGCGCTCGTTGCTCACGCCCGTTCTGAGCAACCTGGACTGGCTCGCCAGCGAGCCCCTGGCCGACGACGCCCGCGACGCCCTGGGCGACTCCCTCAACGCCAGCCGCGAGCTGCAGGACATGATCAAGTCCCTGCTGGACGTGAGCCGCATGGAGTCGGCGCAGATGACGCTGGCGCCCGCGCTCACCGAGCTCAACGCGCTCGTCGCCTCGGCGGTGCACGACCTGGCCGCGCTGCGCGGCACCCGGGCCGTCACGCTCGCGACGCCCCCCGGGGACTGCCACCTGTTCTGCGACTCCGGCCTCGTGCGCCGCGTGGTGATCAACCTGGTGGGCAACGCGCTGAAGTACGTGCCCGAGCGGGCCGGCGAGGTCCACATCGAGGTCGCCTCGACGCCGGCCGGTGTCCGCGTGACCGTGCGGGACAACGGCCCGGGCATCCCGCCCGAGTTCCACGGCCGCATCTTCGACAAGTTCTTCCAGGTCAACGCTCGGCAGCGCGGCGTCAAACACTCGTCCGGGCTCGGCCTGACCTTCTGCAAGCTCGCCGTCGAGGCCCACGGCGGCCGCATCGGCCTCGAGAGCGAGGGCGGGCGCGGCAGCAGCTTCTGGTTCGAGCTGCCGAGCGCGCCGGCCGTCCGGGTGGGCGCTCAGCCCTCGTCCGAGAGCAGGTCGAGCAGCGCGCCGTAGTCGAAGCGCTCGGCCAGGGCCCCCAACGAGCGACCGATGTCCGGCGCGTGCTCGGCCACCTGGCGGATGTGAACGCCGATCTCGTCGGGATAGCCGTTCTCGATGGCGTCGCGGATCGCCGCGCGCAGGGCCGCGGGCACGGCCTCGGCGACGCGTCGCGCCTGGGCGCGCCCCTCGCCCGAGAGGGTGGGGAGGCCCTCGGCGTCGCTCGGCGCCAGCGCACCGCCGAGCTCGACGACGCCGCCGCCCTCGGACACCCGCGAGACGAAGTCGAACTGGAACACACTGCCCCGGCCGGGGGCGCTGGAGACCTGCAGGTCGCCGCCCATGCGCCGGGCGAGCTGCCGGCTCACGGTGAGCCCCAGGCCGACGCCGCTCTTGCGCGTGCCCGCGCTCGCCTGGCGGAAGGCGTCGAAGATGTGTTCCACGCTCTCCGGCTCGATGCCGCAGCCCGTGTCGCTGACCGACAGGACCATGCGGACGACGTCCGGGGCGGCGCCGGCGGGCCGGTGCACGCTCACGCGCACCTCGATGCCGCCGATCTCCGTGAACTTCACGGCGTTCCCGAGCAGGTTGATGAGCACCTGGCGGACCTTGCCGCCATCGGTCCAGAGCGTGCGGGGCAGGTTCGGCGCGGCGTGGATGTGCAGCGCCAGACCGCGCTCCACGGCGATGAGCCGGAACATGCGCTCCACGTCCAGCAGCAGCTCGCCGAAGTCCACCAGGGACTCGTTGATGGGCATGCGCCCGGCCTCGATGCGCGCGAGATCCAGGACCTGGTTGATGAGCGAGAGCAGGTGCTCGCCGCTGCGGTTGATGGTGTCCAGATGCTCGCACTGACGCGGCGTGAGCCCGGCCTCGCGCCGAAGGAGCTGCGCGTAGCCCAGGATCGCGTTCATGGGCGTGCGGATCTCGTGGCTCATCCGGGCCAGGAAGTCGCTCTTGGCGCGGCTCTCGGCCTCGGCGCGCTGCAGGGCGGCGCGCTCCTCCTCGGCGCGCAGGCGCTCCGTCACGTCGCGGAAGAAACACTGCGCCGCGGCCTCGCCCGTGGCCGAGACCTCGCGCACGACGTTGCCCTCGACGTGCACGTGCGTGCCGTCCTGGGCGACGAGCACGCTGTGGAAGTTCACGATGGAGCAGCGTGTCTCGATGACACTGCGGATGACTTCGAGGGTCGTCGCGCGGGCCTCGGGGGCGATGACCTGCTCGGCGGTCATCTGTCGGCGCTCGGTGGCGCCGTAGCCCAGCACGCGCTCCCACGAGGGGCTCACCAGCCCGAACGAGCCGTCCTCGTTCACACACTGGATGATGTCATAGGCGTTCTCGATGAGCGTGCGGTACTTGGACTCGCTCTCGCGCAGCGCCTGCGTGCGGGCCTCGACCAGGCTCTCCAGTCCGAGCCGGTAGCGGGCCAACTCGAGGAACACGCTGACCTTGCTCAGCAGCACCTCGGGGTCGAAGGGTTTGACGATGTAGTCCACCGCGCCGGCTCGATAGCCCTGGAAACGGTGCTGTTCATCCGAGTACGCCGCCGAGACGAAGATGATCGGAATGCGGCAGGTCGCCGGATCGCCGAGCAGCATGTGGGCGAGCTCGTAGCCGTCCATGCCCGGCATCTGCACGTCCACGATGGCGAGCGCGAAGTCGTGTTTGAGCGTGAGGGCGAGCGCCTCGTCGCCGCTCATGGCCTGGATCACCCGCGCCGGCACCTTTCGGAGCACGTGCTCCAGCGCGTACAGGTTCTGCTTCTTGTCGTCGACGATGAGGATGACGACTTCGGACTCATCGAGCATCGGGCTTCTCGCTCTCCAGGTGCATCAGTCGTCGCGAAAGGGCCTCGGGGGACTCGCCGCCGCGCAGGCCGGCGGCCTTGATGCCCGCCGCGGGCATGGTGGGCATCGTCGCCGTCGCCGGGTCCTGACACAGCGCCAGGCCGCCGCGGCGCTGCACCTCGGCCAGACCGGCGGCGCCGTCCTCGTTGGCGCCCGAGAGCAGGATCGCCATCAGACGGCGGCCCCAGACCGCCGCGGCGCTCTGGAAGGTCACGTCGATGGACGGACGCGACCACCACACCCGCTCGTCCACGGAGAGCGCCAGCTTGCCATCCCGCTCGGCGAGCAGGTGATAGTCCGCCGGGGCCAGGTGGACCCGGCCGCGCTTCACGGGCATCTTGTCCAGGGCCTCGACCACGGGCAGGCGCAGCACCTGCCCCAGGTTCTCGGCCAACAGACCGCCGTCGTCCGGGTGCATGTGCATCACCACCAGGATCGCCGCGGGGAACGCGGGGGTGAGGCCCGTCAGGAGCGTGCGCAGCGGCACGCTCGCTCCGGCGGAACCGCCGATGACCACGGCGTCCGTCAGGCGCGGGGTCGGCATCCGGGGCACGATCATCGCACGCGCTTCTTGTAGATGCGGGCCCGGTCGTCCACCGCCACGAAGGCGTCGGCGACGCTGGAGAACGCCAGGGTCTCCTTGTCGCCCAGACAGAGGAAACCACCGTTGTCCAGGCTCTCCAGGAACAGCTCCAGCACCGCGTTCTGCAGGTCCTGGTTGAAGTAGATCAGCACGTTGCGACACAGGATGAGCTGCATCTCGCCGAAGCTGCGGTCCATCGCCAGGTTGTGTCGGGCGAAGGTCATGCGCCGGGCCAGGGCCGAGTCCATCACGCCGGCATCGCCCCGGGCGTGGTAGTGGTCCGAGAGCGAGCCGCGGCCGCCGGCCTTGTGATAGTTCTCGCTCCCCTTGCGCAGGATCTCCAGCGGATACACCCCGGCGCGGCCCGTTTCCAGGGCGGGCTGGCTGATGTCCGTGGCATAGAGCAGGCCGCGGTCGAGGATGCCCTCCTCGCGCAGCAGGATGGCCAGCGAATAGACCTCCTCGCCCGTGGCGCAGCCGGCGTGCCACACCTTGAAGTGCGGCCAGGTGCGCAGGAGCGGCACGACACACGTGCGCAGGCCCTCGTAGAAGAAGGGCTCGCGGAAGAGCGAGGTCACGGACACGGAGAAGTAGGGCACCAGCTTGTGAAAGTAGGCCGGCTCGCGCAGCAGGCGGCCGAGGGCCACCGAGTAGGTCGGGGTCTCGCTGTCCTGCAGGAACTGCGCGAGGCGGCGCTCCACGCTGGCGCGGGCGTAGTCGCGGAAGTCGTAGCCGTAGCGCTGGAAGATGGCCTCCAGCAGCAGCGTGACCTCGATGCGTTCGATCTCGGCCTCGGCGTCGGTCATCGGCCGAGCCAGACGCGCATCAGGGACAGGAGCCGCGGCGGATCGACGGGCTTGGACAGATAGTCCGAGGCACCGGCCTGGATGCACTTGTCGCGGTCTTCCTTCATGGCCTTGGCGGTCAGGGCGATGACCGGGAGCTGGGCATACTTCGACTGCGCGCGGATGCGGCGGCAGGCCTCGTAGCCATCGAGCACGGGCATCATCATGTCCATCAGCACGATGTCGACGTCCGGATTCGCCGCGAGCAACTCCAGCGCGCGCTCGCCGTTCTCGGCCTTGACGGGGTTCAGGCCGTGCTCGGCCAGCAGCCGGGCCATGGCGAACATGGTGCGCATGTCGTCCTCGACCACGAGCACCTTGCGGCCGCGCAGGGGCTCGTCCGTCTCGTGCAGGCGGCGGATGGTGCGGCGCTTCTCCTCGGGCAGGTCGCGCACGACGCGGTGCAGGAACAGCGCGACCTCGTCGATCAGGCGCTCCTGGGAGCGGACGTCCTTGAGGATGATCGAGTCGGCGTAGTGGCGCAGCGTGGCTTCTTCGGCCTGTGTCAGCTCCCGCACCGTGTAGATGATCACCGGCGGCAGCGTGATCTTCTCGGCGGTGGCGCGCTGCAACAGATCCAGACCCGGCATGTCCGGCAGCCCCAGGTCGAGCACCACGAGCGCGAAGTTGCGGTCGCGCAGGGCCTGGAGGGCCGCCGCGCCGGTGTCCACCTCGACCGTCTTCACGTTGCCGTTGCCGATGATGCGCACCGTCTCACGGCGCATGATCGGATCGTCCTCGACCACGAGCACGAGCTTCTCGGCCTGGGCCGAGGCGGCCTCGATGCGGGCGAGCAGGCCCTCGATGTGTTCGGCCTGCAGGGGTTTGCTGGCGTGGCCGATGGCGCCGATGCGCAGGCCCTCGGGGCTGGGATCCTGCGCGGAGACGATGTGGACGGGGATGTGTCGTGTGTCGACGTCCTGCTTGAGCGCGTTGAGCACGGCCCAGCCATCCATGTTGGGGAGCTGGAGGTCGAGCACCACGCCGCTCGGGCGCCAGGCGCGGGCGAGCTCCAGGCCCTCCTCGCCGGTGAGCGCCACCAGGACTTTGAAACCGCGCTTCTTCACGTGGCCGGCCAGGATGCGGGCGAAGCGGGCGTCGTCCTCGACGACCAGGATGGCGTGGTCGTCCTCCTGGAGCGCCTCGCGATCGTCCTCGACCTGGGCGGGGGGCAGCGCGTGCGTGGGCCGCTTGGGTCGCGTGGCCGCGGCCACGGGTGCGGGCGCCCCGGAGGGCGGCAGGTTCGGGCGGGGCCACGCGCCGGTGGTCGGTGTCTTGGCGGCCGCCACCACGGCGGGGGGGAGCGGCGCGGGTTTCGCGGGGGCGGGGGTGGTCACGGGCGGGGCGCCCGCCGTCGGGCCGTCGATGGGCAGGTAGGCGGTGAACACCGAGCCCTCGCCGGGTTTGCTGACGAGCTGGATCTCGCCGCCGAGCAGACGCACCAGCTCGCGGGAGATGGACAGGCCCAGGCCCGTGCCGCCGTAGCGCCGGCGGTCGCCGGAGTCGGCCTGCTGGAAGGCCTCGAAGATGACCTTCTGCTTGTCGAGCGGGATGCCGATGCCCGTGTCCTTCACGTGGACGGCGAGCGTCCGATCCGGCCGCAGGCCGCTGCGCGAGAGGTCCGTGCCCGCCGCCGGCCGGTCGAACGTGACCGTGACGCCGCCCGTCTCGGTGAACTTCAGCGCGTTGCCGACCAGGTTCTTCATGATCTGGCCGAGGCGCTGGGGGTCGGTGCTCACCTGCGGCGGGGCCGACGGCGCCACGACGACCTCGAAGCTCAGGCTCTGGTTGCGCGCCATGTGGGCGAACTGCGAGTTCATCGCGTGGGTCAGCTCGGTCAGCGCGACGTTCTCGAGCCGGACCTCCATGCGTCCCGCCTCGATCTTCGACAGGTCGAGGATCTCGTTGATCAGGTTCAACAGATCGCCGCCGCTCTCGAAGATGACCCGGGCCGACTCGACCTGCTCCTCGCTCAGGTTGCCCTCGCCGTTGTCGCGCAGCGAGCGGGCGAGCAGGAGCAGGCTGTTGAGCGGCGTGCGCAGCTCGTGGGACATGTTGGCCAGGAACTCGGACTTGTACTTGCTGGCGAGCGCGAGCTCGTCGGCCTGGACGGTCAGCGCCGCGCGGGCGTCCTCCATCTCGACCTTCTGCTGCTCGAGCAGGTCGTTCTTGTCCTTGAGCTCCTCGTTGGTGACCTCGAGCTCCTCCTGCTGCGTGCGCAGGCGCTCCTCGGACTCCTTCACGCGCAACATCTGCGTCTCGAGCTCGACGTTGGCGTTCTGCAGCTCGGTCTGCTGGGCGCGCAGCTCCTCCTGGGACTTCTCCAGCGCCCGGGCCTGGGCCTGGAGCTCCTCGTTGTTGGCCCGCAGCTCCTCCTGCTGCACGCGCACCACGGTCTGTGCCCGGACGATCTCGAACGCCGCGGCCACCACCACCATCGCCTGCTCGAGGTACTCGGTGGTCAGCTCGGACATCGGGGCCATCGTGCCGAGCTCGATCACGCCGCGGATCTCCTCGCGGAACTTGATCGGCGTCACGCACAGATTCCGCGGCGCGGCCTCGCCGAGGCCCGAGACGACCCGCACGTAGTCCTCGGGGGCCGCCTGCAGCAGGATCGTCTTCTTCTCCAGCGCGGACTGACCCACCAGGCCCTCGCCGAGCCCGAAGTGCGTGGCGAGCTGCTTGCGCACGGTGTAGGCGTGGGTGGCCAGCAGCGTGAGCCTCGGCGCGCCGTCGGCCTCGCCCATCACGAACAGGGCGCCGACCTTGGCGTCGAGCGTGTGCGCCACCTCGGTCAGCACCGTGTCCGCCAGCTTGTGTACGTCGTCCTGCCCCAGCACCAATGTGTTCAGGCGGGCGATGCCCGACTTCAGCCAGTCGAGATCGCGGGCCGCGGCGCGGGTGAGGCGCAGGGCGTCCTGCATGCGCGAGACCGCCGTGGCGAGCTGACCGACCTCGTCCTGGCCGCCGTGGGCGATGGTCACGCTCAGGTCGCCGCTGGCGATGCGGTCGGTGGCCTGGACCACACCCGTGATGGCCCCGGTGACGCTGCGCGACAGGAACACGGCCAGCACGCCGCCGCCCAGAAGGCTCAGCGCGACCAGGACGAGCACCGTGGTGAGCATCTGATTGAACGCCGCGTCCGCGTCGGACATCTCGCCGGCGAGCCCGGCGTCCTGCTCCTCGGTGAAGCGCAACACGGCCGTGGCCGCGGCCTCGCCGAGCGTGCGGCCCTGGGTCTGGCTCACGGTGTGGGCCTCGTCGTGTTTCCCGGCCTCCGTCAGGTCCACGACGCGATCCAGGATCTGGTCGTACTCGGCCCAGGCGCTCTGAATGGTGCGAACGCGGTCCGTCGACTCGGTCCCGAGGCGGGGGTCGCTCAAGGCGCGGAAACGCTCGCGGATCTCGTCGCGCAGCAGCGAGATGCGGCTGAGCACTCGGCGGCGGCCGTCGCCGTTCTCCGTCAGCACGGCCTCTTTCTCCTGCGTGCGCAGTTCGTAGAGGTTGCGGTGCAGTCGCCCGGCCTGCTTCACGGCCTCGGTGCGCACGCTGACGATGAACTCCAGCCGCTGGTCGAGCGCGTGAAAGTTCGAGACCGAGACGCCCAGGGGGATGCTGGTCAGCAGGAGCTCGACGAGCAGGATCAGCAGCAGCTTGCGTCCCATGGGAACGTCGCGGAGCAATTGCATCTCGTCACACCTCGCCGCGGGGGCGCCTTCGTGCGTACGGAAATACCCGGACACCATTGGTGGTTTCCCGAGTGATTCCAGTGGGTTGAGGCAGTGTTGCGCGATTTCGCGCGCAGGGCAACGAAAGGATCTCGAGGTCGGATGTGTCTAGGGGTAAGTGTGTATCGAGTCATGGGTTTGGCTCAGGTGACGCGCAGCGTGTGTTCCGTCATGCTCTAGAGTCTTCGGTCGAATCGATCGGAGGTCGCTCCGGAGTCCTCCGGAAAGTCGAGCATCCGCCGCCGTGCAAGCGCCCCTCCTGCCCCCCGACGAAGCCGAGCGCCTCGAAGCGCTCCACGGCCTCGCCGTGCTCGACACACCGCCCGAGGCGGAGTTCGACGCGCTGGTGCGCCTCGCCGCCGGCCTGCTCGGCGTGCCCATCGCGCTCGTGACGCTGGTGGACGCCGGCCGCCAGTGGTTCAAGGCGCGGGTCGGGCTGGACGTCGAGTCGACGGACCGCTGCCTCTCCTTCTGCGGGCACGTCGTGGCCGACGGGGCGCCGCTCGTCGTGCCGGATGCGGCCACCGACCCCCGCTTCGACGACAACCCGCTGGTGACGGGCGAGCCCCACATCCGCTTCTACGCCGGTTTGCCCCTGCGCCTGCCGTCCGGGGTGGTGCTCGGCACGCTGTGTGTGATCGACCGCACGCCGCGCACGCTCACGCCGGCGCAACTGGAGTCGCTCTCCCTGCTGGCGCAGCAGGCCGTGGCGCTTCTGCGCATGCGCCGACAGACGCTGGCGATGGCGCACGAGCAGGCCGAACTGGAGACGTTCCGGCAGTTCTTCGACCTGGCGCCGGACCTGCTGTGCACCCTGGACGCACGACTCCGCTTCGTGGAGTTCAACGCGGCCTGGCAGGAGCGGCTCGGCTGGCCGGCGGAGGCCCTCCGGGGCCGCTCGATGATCGACCTGGTGCACCCCGACGACCGCCCGGGCACGCTGCTGCGGGCCGCGGAGCTGCAGCCGGGGCAGGCGAAGGTGGAGTGCTGTGAGAACCGCCTGCGGCACGAGGACGGCCGCTGGGTCCGGATCTCGTGGACGATCCGCGCGTCGGCGGGCCACACGTTCTGTGTCGCCCGCGACGTGACCGCGGAGCGACGCGAACGGCGCGCCCTGCGCGATCGGGAGCAGCGGCTGCGCGTGCTCCTGGAGACGATGGCCGAGGGTGTGGTGATGCACGACGCCGCGGGGCGCCTGCTGCACTGCAACGCCGCCGCCGAGCGGCACTTCGGCCTGACGCGGGCCGAGCTCGAGGCGGGCGCGCCCGAAGACCCCGGCTGGCAGTCCACCCACGAGGATGGCGCCCCGTTCCCCCTCGCGGAGCACCCGCAGGCGCTCGTCCGCGCCACGGGCGAGGCGCAGACCGGCGTGCGGGTGTTCGTGCACCACGCGGACGGTCGGCGGAGCACACTCTCCATCGACGCGCGCCCCATCGTGCTGGACGAGGAGGGCGGGCGCACGGGCGCCATGTCCGTCGTACGGGACATCACCGAGGAGAACCGCCTGCGGCGCATGGCGGACCGCATGGCGCGGCAGGAGCGGTTCGTCGCTACCGGCACCCTGGCTGCGGGGGTCGGGCACGAGATCAACAACCCGCTCAGCTACGTGATGGGCAACCTCGACTATGTGCTCGAGGAGCTCGACCGGCGCTCGGCCACCGAGGTCGTCCGGTGGATGCCCGAGTGCCGGGCGATCCTGCGCGAGGCGCGGGACGGGGCCGAGCGCGTGCGCAAGATCGTCCGCGGGCTGCGGTCGCTGGCGCAGGAGGGCGGGCCCGTGCGGCCGACCTCCGTCGAGGCGGCCGTGCGGCAGGCGCTGGACATGGCGGCCCATGCGCTGCGGCGCCGGGCCACCGTGGACGTGCAGCTCGACGACCTGCCCCCGGTGGCGGCGGACGACACGCGGCTGACCCAGGTGCTGGTGCACCTGCTCGTGAACGCGGGCCAGTGTTTCGTGGACGACGCCCCGGAGAAGAACCGCGTCACCGTGCGCGCCGTGCAGCACGGGTTGGCGGTGGACATCTCCGTGACGGACAACGGTCCGGGCATCGACGCCCGCACGCTGCCGCGGATCTTCGACCCGTTCTTCACCACGCGGCCCGTCGGGCAGGGCATGGGCCTCGGGCTGTCCATCTCCGAGGGCATCGTCACCGGGTTCGGCGGCGCGCTGACCTGCGAGTCGAGCCCCGGCGCCGGCGCGCGGTTCGACGTGCGGCTCTCGTGCACCCCCGCCACGGCCACGGAGGACGACGCCGGCCTGCTGCACGTGCTGGCCATCGACGACGACCAGGCCATCCTGGCGGCGCTGGAGTTCGCCCTCGGCGACACCGCGCGGGTCGTCTCCGTGAGCGACCCGCGGGACGCCCTGGTGGTGCTGGCGCGGGAGCGGTTCGACGCCGTGCTGTGCGACGTGGTGATGACGCACCTGACCGGGTTGGAGCTGCACGCCCGGGTCGCGCACGAGATGCAGGCGCAGGCGGCGCGGTTCATCTTCATCACGGGCGGGCCCACGGACGCGTCCATGACCGCCGCGCTCGAGGCGCTGCCGAACCCCTGCCTGCGCAAGCCGCTGCGGACGCTGGACCTGCGGGCGGCCATCCAGAACCTGGGCCGCTGGTCGACGTGACGCCGACCCGGCTCAGGGCGCGGCGAGGTTCTCGTTCGTGTCCAGCGGCGGGAACGCGGCGAAGTCCTGCACCGCGGCGCCGAGCCCCGGGCAGTCGATGAACGGGTTGCGGTTGCCCTGCACGGCCTCGACGGCGTCGTTGCGGGTGCGCTCGCGGGCGTCGACGGGATCCTCGGCGTCCCACTGCTTGAGCACGGCCTCTTCGTGGTCCTCGAGGTCCAGGCCCCAGCGCGCGGTCATGTAGAACATCACGCGGGCGACGTCCCCCTTGCGCTCGGGGCGCGGCGCGAAGACCTGCTGCCCGCGCTCGTCCGTGCCGAAGAACGCCGGCGCCCAGTCGCTGTTCGTCACGCTCACGGGCTCGCCGAAGGGGAAGC
Source organism: uncultured Myxococcales bacterium (assembly GCA_903847385.1). Lineage (GTDB taxonomy): Bacteria > Myxococcota_A > Bradymonadia > UBA7976 > UBA1532 > CAINDO01. The sequence continues at coordinate 3,600 of CAINDO010000181.1, read as the reverse complement.
TGCCGCGGGTGGAGTTGGCCCCGGGCAGGGTGGGGTACAGGTGATTCAGATCCGACTGCTCGTGCGAATACATGAGCGAGTCGTGGTCCACGTCCAGCGTGGAGCGGGGCCGCACGTGCTCGGTGTTCACCGTGTCGTGCGTGGGCTCCTCGCCGGGGGCGAGCGGGAAGAACGTGCCCGTGTACAGGCACTCGACACCCTCCGTGCCGTCCGGCCGCGCCTCGCGCGCGATGTCGATGAACAGCCGGCGGCGGGCCGAGGTGTACCGGTTGGGCGTGCCGCCCTGATCGGGCATCACCTCGACGGGCCGATACGTGTCGTGCAGGTCGGTGTGGAGGACCTCGACGAGGGCCTGGTCGGTCAGCTCGGCGTAGCCGGCGCAGGAGACGGGCGGCGGCGGGGGCGGCTCGGCGGCGTCCGGGTCCGGGGGAGACACGCGGGCGTCGCCCTCGGGGCCCGGGCCGGCGGCGTCCGGGTCGAAGCGGGGGTCGGCGTCGGAGTCCGGGCCGGGGCCGGCGGCATCGGGGCCGGCGTCGGCGGCGTCCGGGGGCTCGCCGAAGCCGTCGTGGCGGTCCGGGGCATAGTTCGAGTCCGGGTCCGGGACCGAGAGGGCGTCGCGGAGCGACGTGCCCAGATCGGCGACGGGCTCGCCCGTGCCGGAGGTGGAGCCGCAGGCCAGAAACAGGACGGCGGGGAGGAGCAGGGCGGCCCGGCGCGCGGCCGGGGAGGGACGGGGAACGCGGCGCGTCGACATGGGGCCGGAGCGTAGCAGGAACCGACGAGCCGATCTGCCTTGACGCGCGCGACCCCCCTGAAGTGGAGTGTCCGGCGCTCGGTGGGCCATGCGGTCCACCCGACGGCTTTGGACTGCTTCCCCCGAAAGAGAGAAACGACATGGCGATCATCGAGTTCGTGAAGGGCGCCGGCGAGAACCTGGATCCCAAGGCCGAGGCCGACCTGGCCACGGCGCTCAAGCAGCGCGTCGTCGAGACGGGCGTGGCCGTGAAGTTCCTGGCCGTGGTGTTCGACGACGGCACCGCCCTGGTGACCGGCACCGTGGCCACCCACGACGACCGCGAGAAGGTCGTGCTGGCCATCGGCAACACCCACGCCGTCGCCCGCGTGGACGACAAGCTCACCGTGGAGCAGCCCGCGGCGCCCCAGTTCACGATGTACACCGTGAAGGGCGGCGACACGCTCTCGGCCATCGCCAAGAACCTGCTGGGCGACGCCAAGCGCTACCCGGAGATCTTCGAGGCCAACAAGCCGATGCTGAAGGATCCCAACAAGATCTTCGTCGGCCAGGTGCTGCGGATTCCGCCCAAGGCCAACGCCTGAGGTACGGCGCGCGTCAGGCCCGGCGTCAGGCCCGGCTCACCGGCCGATACGTGACCTGAACCAGCCCGCCGGGCAGGTGCTCGGCGCGCAGGCACTCCAGGGCGCAGCGCTCGGGCAGGCCGGCGAACAGCGGCGCCCCGGCGCCCAACACGATGGGGATGATCGACACGATCATCTCGTCGATCAGCCCGGCGGCGAGGAGCTGCCGGATCAGCACGCCGCCGTCGACGTAGACGTCCCGGTCGCCGGCGGCCTCGCGGGCGGCGGCGAGCAGCGTCGCGGCGTCCCCCGTGACGGCCCGCACCGTGGGCGAGACCGGCGCGAGCGGGCGCGTGGTGGCCACGAGCACCGGCTTGGCTCCGTAGGGCCACTCGCCCCCGAAGCCGGCGACGACCTCGTAGGTGTTGCGGCCCATGAGCAGCGCGCCGACCTCCGCCATGAAGGCGGCGTAGCCGAAGTCGCTGACGGGTTTGCCGTCGGCGTCCACGGGCGGCGGGGGCAGCCAGGAGAGGTCGTCCCCCGGGCCGGCGATGAAGCCGTCCAGGGAGCAGGCGATGAAGACGCGGGCGCGGCCGGACATGGGCGGACGATAGCTGCGCAGGCCGGGCGTTGCCAGCGCCGCGCACGGTGGTTAAAGTTTGAAGCATGCAGCCCGACACCCAGGTTCTTCAGAGACGCAGCTTCCTGGCCGGCGCCGCCGGTCTCCTGCTCGGCGCCTGTACGCGGCCCGCCGCGAACGCCGCGCCGGCCCTGCGCAGCGTGACCGCGCGCAGCGTGCAGACGCTCCTGCCCGGCGTGCCCACCACGGACGGCGCCGGCGTGAAGCTGACCCGCGTGATCGGCCAGCGCGCGCTGCCGCACCTCGACCCGTTCATCCTGCTCGACCGGTTCCACTCGGACGATCCGTCGGCGTACATCCGGGGGTTCCCCGACCACCCGCACCGCGGCTTCGAGACCGTGACCGTGATGCTCGCCGGTCACATGAAACACCACGACAGCAAGGGCAACAGCGGCAACATCCGGGGCGGCGGCGCCCAGTGGATGACGGCCGGGCGCGGCATCGTGCACTCGGAGATGCCGCAGCAGGAGGACGGCCTGATGTCCGGCTTCCAGCTCTGGATCAACCTGCCGGCGCGCGAGAAGATGCGGGCGCAGGAGTACCAGGACATCCAGCGCGACCGCATCCCGGCGGCGGCCCTGAGCGCCGGCGGCGTGGCCAACGTGATCGTGGGGCGGGCCTTCGACTTCACCGGCCCCGTGGCGCAGCGCGTGACCGATCCCACGGTCGTCACGTTGATGCTCGAGGACGACGCGCCCGTCGAGATCCCGACCACGCCGGGGCACGCGACCTATGTGTTCGTGCACACGGGCGAGGCGCGCATCAACGACGCGCCCGTGCCCGGCAACACGCTGGCCATCCTGGGGGACGGCAGTGTGTTGCGCGTGCGGGCGGACGGGCAGCGGGCGGGCCTGCTCGTGGCCTCGGCCAAGCCGATTCGCGAGCCCATCGCCCACCGCGGGCCCTTCGTGATGAACACCGAGGCCGAGCTCGACCAGGCCTGGGCCGACTACCGGAACGGGACGCTGGCGCTCTGAGCGCGCCGAGGGCGTCGTTCTCTCCTTACGGGTAGTTGGGGTCGCCGTTGCAGGGCGCGAACGTGTCGCTCAGCGGCGGGTGCGTGCCGTCGGCCTCGACGGGCGCGCAGACGATGGGCAGCGTGCGGTCGACGGTGCAGCCGTCCTGCACGACCGCGCCGGCGTCGACCTGCTGCAGGCAGTCCATGGGCTGACAGGCGCGGAAGCCGAAGCCGTAGGACGAGTGGGCGAAGCGCCAGGTCATGCCGTCGATCTGGGCGGTGATCTCGTCGTTGTGGTGGCGGCCACCGTAGTCGTAGGTGGCGGTGATCTCCGTGAGCGCGTTGTCGACGGACAGCCACGCGCCGACGGGCTGGTACTCGGGGTAGAACTCGCCGCTGAGCAGCGGGTCGAACTGGAAGTAGGCCGCGGCGACGTAGTCCTCGACCACGAACGTGCACACGTAGTCGATGGCCGGCAGGTCGGCCGTGGCGCCGTTGCAGTCGAAGCCCTCGCAGGGCACGGTGACCGTGGGGGGCACCCGCAGCTCGAAGCCGTATTCGTCGATGACACCCTGGCCGCCGGCGCCGCCCTGGCCGCCTTCGCCGCCGGACCCGCCGACGATTTGACCGCCGGCGCCGCCCGCGCCGCCGGACCCGCCCGAGCCGCCGACGATCTGGCCGCCCG
>CAINDO010000180.1 GCA_903847385.1 uncultured Myxococcales bacterium | reverse complement strand
GGAGCCGCCGCCGGGCACGCCCACCTGGCGCATGCTGCGCAACCTCACGCAGGACGGCGTGCGCACGCTGACCTGGAAGGCCGAGCGCCTGACGCTGAGCTTCGCCCCGCCGACGGGGACCCGAGACGAAGCCGCCCTGGGCCTGGCCCACGCCAGCAACTGCATCACCTGGGTGGACCCCAAGGGCGCGGCGGGCCTGGCCCCGGCGCTCTCGCCCAACACGCCGGACGGCCTGCGCGCCGGCGACTGCATCGTCGATGTCGACGGCACCGCCCACTCGCTCGCCGACTTCATCGCCATGCGCATCGGGGACAAACCCGAGAACGCCAAAGTGCTGAAGATCCGCCGGGACGGCCAGACCCTGACGTTCCATCTGCGCACGGCGATGGTGGCCTACCAGGACAAGAACTTCGGCGAGACCAAGCAGATCGACGCCGGCCTGCTCTTGACCACCCGCCCGGACACGTTCGTCGAGGCCGAGCCCGTGCCGAACGAGGCGCGGATGGCCTTCGCCTGGCAGCGCACCAGCACGGACGTCGCCGACAAACTGCGCGAGACCGTGTTCAGCGTGATCGGCCTTTTCAGCGGGGACGTGAGCCCCAAGCAGCTCAGCGGGCCGCTGACCATCGCCTACCTGGCCGGCAAGCAGGCCGAGGCCGGGCTCGTGCAGTTCCTGCAGTTGATGGTCGTCATCAGCCTGGGCCTGGCCATCTTCAACCTGGTGCCCATGCCCGGGCTGGACGGCGGCCACGTGCTGATGGCCAGCGTGGAGATGATCATCCGGCGGCGCGTGCCCGCCGTGGTGCAGCGCCGCATTCAGGCCGTCGGTTTCGGCGTGATCTTCTTCCTGATCCTCTTCGTGCTCACGCAGGACGTGGGCCGCTTCCTGGGTGGCTTCGCGTTCTGACGATGGGCGAACGGCTCCTCCTTTGTTGTGACACGGGCACCCCCGTGGAGTCCGTGGCGCTCGTGCGAGGGGATGCGATCCTGGCCGAGCGCGCCGAGCAGCGGGGCGCGGGGCACGGGGCCTCGCTGCTGGACACGGTGGCCGCCGTGCTGGAAGCCGCCGGGGTCGGGCTCGCGGACGTGGACGCGTTCGTCTGCGGCGTGGGCCCGGGCAGCTTCACCGGGCTGCGCATCTCGCTGGCCACGCTGAAGGGCCTGGCGCTGGCGCTGGAGAAGCCGCTGTACGGCGTGCGCACCGTCGAGGCCTTCCGCCGGGCGCTGCCCGCCGCGAGCGTGATCGCCGTGGTGGACGCCCGGCGGGGCGAGATCTTCGCCGACGGCGCGGCGTTGAGCGCGCCCGTGTGCTGCCGGCCGGAGCGCCTCGGCGAGCACCTGAACCTGGCCCCCGGGGCGCGCGTGACGCTCCTGGGCCCCGGCGCGGTGCTGTACGCGGACGCCCTGCGCGCGGCCCTGCCCGCGGCGGACGTGCCCGACGACCCGGAACTCCATCGCGTACGCGCGGCCCTGTTCGCCGCCGCCGTGCCGAGCACCCCGCCCCCGGACTTCGCCGCGCTGGAGCCCTGTTACGTGCGCCCCTCGGACGCCGAGCTCAACTACCCGAACGGCTTCCCGGACGCGACCGTGGCCCCCAAGCAGAAGCTGCCGGCCAAGCGGCGGCCGGGCAGCATGAACGCGGTCTGAGCGGCCGCAGGGGGGCCCGCGATGCGATTCCGCGCGCTGATCGAGGGCCTGGCCGAGCCGCACGGGGTGGGTGACCCCGAGGTCACCGGCGCGACGCTGGACGTGGCCGAGGTCCGCCCCGGCCTGCTCTTCGCAGCGCGGCGCAACTACTACGGCGACACGCACGCGCACATCGAGCGGGCCATCGCCGCCGGGGCCGCCGCCGTGCTCGTCTCGCGCCCGGAGGCCCTGCCGCCGCCGGGCCGCGGTGGGCCGCCCTTCGCGCTCGCCACGCCCGAGGACCCCGCGCTCGGGCTGATCTGCGCGCGGCTCCATGGCCACCCGAGCGCGGCCCTGCGCGTGTATGGCGTGACGGGCACCAAGGGCAAGACGACCGTCACGTTCATGCTCGAGCACATGCTGCGGGCGCTCGGCGAGGTGCCGGCGCTGATGGGCACGCTGTGCTACCGCGTGGGCGACCACGCCGAGAAGGCCACGAACACCACACCGGACGCGCTGATCATCCAGCGGTTCGCCGCCTTTGCCCGCGATCGTGGCGCGATGTCCCTGGTGCTCGAGGTGTCGAGCCACGCGCTGGCCATCGGGCGCACGGCCGGGCTGCACTTCGACGCCGCAGGCTTCACCAACCTCGGGCGGGACCACCTGGATTTCCACGGGGACGAGGCGGCGTACTTCGAGGCCAAGGCGCGGCTGTTCGGGCCTGCGCTGGAGGCCGCCCGCGCCGCTGGCAAGGCCCCCGTGGCCGCGCTGTGCCTGGACACGCCGGCGGGCGCCTCGATGCGCGCGCGGGTGGCGCCGGACGTGCCGGCCCCGACCGTGTCGCTGCCCGGCGGAGGCGGTGACTTCATCGTCTCCGAGCTCGGCGAACCGTCGCTCGACGGCATGGACGCCCGCCTCGCGACGCCGACGGGCGAGACCCTCACGGTGCGCACGCCGCTCTTCGGAGACCACCACCTGCTGGACGCCGCCCTCGCGGCGGCGTTGATCGCCGGCACCCACCCGGGCCGGGTCGGCGAGGCCTGGGCAAGCCTGACCGACTTCGCGGGCGTGCCGGGGCGGCTGGAGCGCGTCGCACCGGGTGTGTTCGTGGACTACGCGCACACGCCGGACTCCATCGCGCGGGTGCTCGCGGCCCTGCGCGCCCGCACCGCCGAGCCGATCACCATCGTCCTCGGCTGCGGGGGCGACCGCGACCGGGGCAAGCGCCCGGAGATGGCCCGCGCGGCCGCCGAGGGGGCCGATCGCGTCATCCTCACGAGCGACAACCCGCGCAGCGAGGACCCCGAGCGCATCCTGGACGACATGACCGAAGGCCTGCCCCCGGGCGCGCGCTTCGAGCGCATCGCCGACCGCGCCGCCGCCATCGACGCCGCCGTGCGCGGGGGCGGCGTCGTGCTCATCGCCGGCAAGGGCCACGAGACCACGCAGACCATCGGCGCGCAGGTGCTGCCCTTCGACGACCGGGTCGAGGCGCGCCGGGCGCTCTCGGCGCGACCGGGCCCCGGTTGACCACAGGCCCGGCGCGCCGGTGTCAGCGCGTCGGGGGCAGTTCGACCGCGGCGGCGGCTTCGAGCAGGGCCGCGCGGTCCTCGGCGGCCAGCTCCGCCGGCGTGTCCGTCAGCGTCCGCGGGTCCGTGCCGGTCAGTCCCCGGTGGAACACCGCCGCGGCCAGGTACGTGCCCAGCGCCGAGGGGTGGCTGCCGTCCGGGGCGTACAGCCGGGGGAAGAGCGCCGCGCCGTCGGGCCCGGCGCCGACCTGCGCGAAGGCCGGGCCCACGGGCAGGCGCACCGGCGGGGCCCCCTCGGGCACGGCCGCGGCCGCGGCCTGGGCCATCGCCGCGTAGCCCGTGTCCAGCGCCGCCTGCATCGTCCCGAAGTCGGGGAACAGCCCCGGGTTGTCGGCGTCGCCGACGCGCCGGCCCCAGGTGACGAAAAAGGCCGTCCGGGCGCCGCAGTCGGCCACGTGCCGGGCGAGCGCCGCCGCCGCCGCCACGGAGGCGTCGCGCTCCGGCTGCCCGGGCGGAAAGCCGGGGATCTGGCTCTGCTCTTGAAGCACCACGAAGTCCCAGGGGTCCGCGCCGCCGCAGCCCTGCGCAAACAGGGTGGCGAGCTCACTGCCCGGCGTCTCCAGGTCGGTCAGGTGCTGCTCCAGGCGATAGCCGCCGCGGGCGTAGGCCGAGACGCGCAGCGGCGCCGGACTGCCCGTCGAGAGCGCCGCCAGGGCCATGTCGAGGTGGCCGACGAAGACGTAGCTGTTGCCCAGAATCAACACGCGGGCGTCGGCGTCCGGTCGGGGCGCGGCAGCGTCGAGCTCGGGCAACGCGGCGTCCGGAACCGGCGGAGGAGCGGCATCCGGGAGCGGCGGCGGGCCGCCGTCCGGGCCGTCGGGCGCGGCGTCCGGGCCGGCGGTCGCCGAGTCCACGGGGGTCGCCGCGTCCACGGTGCGCGAGCCGCTCGACGCCGCCCCACAGGCGGCGCAGAGCATCCCCAGGGTGAGCGACCAGAGCGGCGTGGGTGGAGGCGTTCGCATGCCCCCACGGTGCCGATCCTGCGGGTCCGGCGCAATCAGCCTTCGAGGGTCGCGCGCAGGAACCAGGCCTCCTTCTCGAACGTCGAGACGGCCTCGGTGAGCAGGTCGGCCGTGTCGATGTCGCCGAACGCCTCGGCGACCCGGCGCGAGTCCCGCAGGGCCTCGAGCAGCGTGTCGTAGCGGTCGGCGAGCAGCCGCACGTGCTCCAGCCCGCGCGTGGTGTTCGCCGGGTACTCGGCCAGCGACGTGGCCGCCGCGACGTGCTGGCTGGTCCCCAGGGCCAGGCCGCCCAGCGTGACGGCGCGCTCGGCGAGCGTGTCCGCCTGCGCGTCCGCCGTGTCGGCGAGCTTCTCGAACAACTCGTGCAGGAGCATGAAGTGCGGCCCCTTCACGTTCCAGTGCGCGAGCTTGATCTGGCGGTGCAGATCCAGGGTGTCGGCGAGGCGGGCGTTCAGGGTGGCGACGACGGACTCGCGAGCGGTGGCGGGGAGCTGAACGGGGCTGGCGAACATGGGGATTCTCCGATTCGGATGGGGCCTGGGAGGGCCGCCGGCGGTCATCGCGGCGGCTTCATGGATCCATCCTGGCGGGGAGCCTCGCCGCCGGCCAACACATCGTTCCGATGAAAACGATAGCCTGAAGCTATCAGCGGGTCAGGCGTTTGCAGGCGGCGAGGGCGCCATCCCGCAGCTCGGGCTTCGAGGTCGTGGCCTCGCAGAAGAACGCCTGGTCGCCCAGCTCGCGGCGCGCCTCGAGCCAGTAGTTGCGGCCCACGCCGCCCTCGGCGTCGAAGGTCAGGGCCCAGCCGTCCGGCAGCGTCTCGGTCACCAGGTTCTGGGGCGCGTACGACTCGGCGTCCTTGCGCATGGCCTCGAGCGTGGTCGGGCGGGCGGGCCCGGCGGCTTCGACCAGCAGCTCCAGCCCGGGGCCCCGGATCATCACGCCCTCACCGACCAGGGCGTCCTCGAGGTGGGCGCCGGGGTCGAGTTTCAAGCGCAGGCCGAGCCGGGGCAGCTCCTCGGCGCCGGGCTCCGGGCCGGCGGTGCCCGGGGCGGCGGCGCCGGACGCCGGGCCCGAAGCGGCGCTCGAAGCGGGGGCGGGCGCCGGCGGGGCCTCGGTGCCGCCGCGCTGGCAGGCGCAGGCCAGACCGGCGAAGAGGACGAGCGACATCGGCCGAGTCACGGGGGTCTCCTGGAGTTCACGGGCAGGGATGACCCGCATCCCACTCTTTTCCGCGCCCGAACGCAATGGCCCGGGCGCCGCGTGTTAGGCTCGTCGGTCGAACCGATGACCACCCCGACCGATTCTCTGCCGCCCCCGATCGACGTCATTCCGCACCGGCCGCCCTTTCTCTTCATCGATCGGGTGTTGGTGTGCACGCCGGAGCAGGTGCTCGCCGAGCGCACGTTCGCGGCGGACGAGCCGTTCTTCGCCGGGCACTTCCCGGGGCGGCCCATCGTGCCGGGCGTGCTGCTGCTCGAGGGCCTGGCGCAGACCATGGCCTACGGCGTGCGCCTGCACAAAGCCGGCGCCGAGGTCCTGCTGACGGGCCTGGAGAAGACGCGCTTCCGGCACCCCGTGGGCCCCGGCGACACCGTGACCTACGAGATCACGCCCGGGCGCACGGTGCTGGGCGTGACCATGGCCGAGGGTGTGGTGCGCCTGGGCACGCGGCTCGTGGCCAGCGCCGTCGTGAAGGGTTACGCTGGTCGCTGACACCAGGACGAACCGCCGGAGCACACGAACATGGGATTCATTTCACGACTGCGCAAGGTCACGGGCAAGGCCGCCGAGGAGCAGGAGGCCCGCATCAAGGCCCGCGACGCCGCCGGCCTCAAAGACGTGGAGGCGCTGCTGGACGCCGAGCTCGACGAGTCGCCGGAGCTGCGCAAGGCCAAGGCCAAGGTGCGCGCGCTCCAGGCGCAGGGGAACGGCGGCGACGACGGCAGCCAGGCCTGACGCGTGGCCCTCACCGCGATCGCCGCCCTGCTGACGGTGCTGCTCGCGACGCCCGCCCCGGCGCCGGCCTCTGTCACTGCGACCCCGCCCCTGCCCGAGGCCGCGGTGCTCGCCGCGCTCTGCCCCGCCGGTGAGAAGTGCGGCGGCGTGACGCAGCAGGCCCTGGGCAAGGACGCCGCCGGCCGGACGATGGTCCTCGCCGGCCTGGACGTCACCTCGAAACCCTTCGAGGAGACCCACAACGGGCCTTGTTTTCCCGCGCCCCAGGCGGTCCTGCGCGTGGCCGAGGGCCGTGTGGTGCAGACCGACCCCGTGGTCACGCTGCACGCCGAGAGCGAGTGCAGCTACGGCGCCTCGGGCGGCGAGGAGGGCCTGGAGTTCCGCGACGGTCGCTTGATCTTCTCGGTCATGGGCGGCTCGGCCTGGGGCTGGAGTCAGTCCCGCACCTGGACGCTCTCACCGGCGCTGACCCTCGTGGAGTCGACGAACGGCGCCTGGTGGAAACTCGGCCCCAACACGACGGAGACGACCCGCGACGAGCGCAGGGGTGTGACCCGCGTGCGCTGGGCCGTGCCCTCCTGCGAGGGTTACTCCGCCGACGACCCGATGAAGTCCGCGCTGTTGGAGCGGGCTTACACCTTGATTCCGCGCGCGGCCGCGGGCGAGGTCGAGGCGCTCCGCGCGGGGTGGCGCACCGCCGCGTTCCCGGCAGGCGCCCTGGACGTGACGAGCGCCGGCGGGGACGGCCACGTGCTCCACGGCAAACCCACCGAGGCCGCCGACGCCCGGCTCCGGGTCATCGCCCTGGGCGACCGCGAGCTGCTCGTCGAGGTGGCGGACGACCAGATCGTCAGCGGCGGCAAGTCCTGGATCTTCGACGACCACCTGGAGCTCTGGGCCGGCGACAGCGCCCTGAGCTACGAGTCGACCTGCCACGCGATGAACCCCAAGGCCCCCCTGCCGGACCAGGGCGTGCGCCCGGGCCACGCCTGGCAGTGGGGCGTGCGCCTCACGGACGCGGCCATCTCGCGGGGCGGGGGTAAACCCAAGGTCGACCCGCAGATCGAGCGCGCCGCCACGCCCGCCGCCACCCGGTTCCGCGTGGTCTTCCCCGCCGAGGCCAAGGTCTTCGCCGTGGTCTACAGCGACTCGGACGACGCGAAGACGCAGGAGCGCCAGATCGGCACGGCCATGGTCGGCCTGAAGGATCCCTTCTCGCTCGGCCTCATCGAGGGTGCGGCGTCCCCGAGATGATCTCGTCCGTGCCGCGGTTGGCCAGGGCGTCGGCGCGCTCGTTGCCCTCGTGGCCGGCGTGGCCCTTCACCCAGACCCACTCGATGCGGTAGCGCGCGGCGATCGCGTCGAGCGCCTGCCACAGGTCGGCGTTCTTCACGGGCTCCTTGTTGGCCGTGCGCCAGCCGTTCTTCTTCCAGCCGTGGATCCAGGTGCTCATGCCCTGCTGCACGTACTTCGAGTCCGTGTGCACGCGGACGGGCAGCGGCCGCTTCACGGCCTCCAGCGCGCGGATGACGGCCAGCAACTCCATGCGGTTGTTGGTCGTGGGCGACTCGCCGCCCCAGAGTTCGCGCTCGTGCCCGCGCCAGCGCAAGAGCGCGCCCCAGCCGCCGGGGCCGGGGTTGCCCTTGCAGGCGCCGTCGGCGAAGACATCGATGGGTTCCTCGGGGGGCGTGCTCACGGGGGGGCTCCTGGGCGGGACGCCCCCTTGTACCCGAGGTGCGGCGCGGCGCACAGGCCTCGGCCACTCGCGACGCCCGCACGGGCGCACGTGACCCGCGTCACGCGGCGCCTTGCGGCCGGGTCGAGGCGCGCCGAGGGTGGGCCGTGATGGCCACGGAGGAGCCGAGACATGCGCACATGCCTGCGAACCTGGGTGTGGGGCTGGACCGCCCTGATGGCCTGCGAGGCCGCGCAGACGAGCGCGCCGGCGCCCGACGCGCTGGCGTTCGAAGCCGACGCGCAAGCGTTCACGCCCGATGCGCAAGCGTTCACGCCCGACGCACAAGCGTTGGTACCCGACGCGCAAGTCTTCACGCCCGATGCGCAAGCCTTGCCGGCCGACGCGCAAGCGGTCACGCCCGATGCGCAAGCCCTGCCGCCCGATGCGCAAGCGCTCACGCCCGACGCACGAGCGCTCACGCCCGACGCCGCCGTCGAGCCCGCGGTCCTGACCGGTCTCTCCCCCGCCGCCCTGGCCGAGGCGCTGCCGACGCGCGACTTCCTGCTCATCAACGTGCACGTACCGGACGCCGGGCAGATCCCGGGCACGGACGTGCACATCACCTACACCGACACGCCCGCGCTCATGGCGTACATCGGCGACGACCGTGGCCGCCCGGCGCTGGTCTACTGCCTGACCGACCACATGGCGCTCATCGCCGGCAACGCGCTCGTGGCCGAGGGCTACCGCCACATCACCTACCTCGAGGGCGGCATGCGCGCCTGGGAGGCCGCGGGCTACCCCCTGGAGCCCACGCCGTAGGCCGTGCTTGATGCGCGGCACCGCGGCCGTTACACAGACGCGATGGCCGTCCCCCTTTCCAATCCGGTCGTCTCGAACTGGCGCTGCGGCTTCGAGATGGAGCTGATGGCGCCCGCCGGGCGCACCCGCGCGGACCTGGCGCACACGCTGGCGTCGGCCTGCGGCGGTACGGTGCGGCGCGTCCTGCACGCGGACTCGGAGCCGAGCCTGGTGGCCGGCAAGCCCGTGTTCCAGAACCTCACGCTCGGCTTCGAGGCGCTGGACGCCGGGGGCGCGCTCGTCGCGCGCTGCGTGGACGATCTGACGCTCCAGCACGACCTGGACCGCCACGCCGCACCCCGAGCCGGCTGGTGGCGCGTGGTCAGCGACGACGAGCGCCTGATTCGCATCCTCGCCCGCTTCCTGGACGCCGAGGCGGACCTGCCCGCCGCATTGTCGGCCCTGCCGGCGGCCCTGGGCGCGCGCGTCGACGCCCACGAGGGCGGCGTGTACCGCATCGTCGACGCGCTCGGTGCGCCCCTGGGCCTGGCCGTACCCCTGCCCGGCGAGCGCGAGCGCCCCTGCGAGCTGGTGACGCCGCCCCTGGACGCCGACCACGCCGCCCGCCTGGAGGCCCTGCTCGGGCCGGCCCGCGACCTCGGCTTCACGCGGCCCCTCGAGGGCGCGACGCATGTGCACTTCGACGCGGCACGCCTCTGCGACGCCCGCGCGCTGGCCAACCTGGTGGCCCTGTTGACCCGCCACGCCCTGCAACTCCGCCGGCTGTGCGGCACGCCGCCGACCTTCCGCCGCGTGGGCGGGCTGTCGCCGGCGGTGCTGGACTGCGTGTTCGCCCGGGACTTCGCCGACCTGCCCTGGGAGGCGGCGCGGGCCCGCCTGGCCGCGGCCGAGCCCTCGAAGTACTGCGACTACAACCTGAAGAACATCGCCCACGCCCGGGCCGACCGTCACACCTTCGAGGTGCGCATCTTCCCGACGTTCCTGCACGCCGAGCCCATCGTGGCCGCGGCGGGCCTGTTCGAGGGCTTGCTGCGCCGCAGCCTGGACGGGCCGACGGTGCGGGTGCGCATGCCGGCGGCCTGGAGCCTGCGCGGCGTGCTGCGGCTGCTGGACGACCTGCCGCTCGCGCCGAACCTGCGGGCGCACTGGCGCGCCGAGGCCCGGCGGGTGGACGCCGCGGGGGCCTGACTTACTTCGGGGCCTTGGGGGCCACCGGGCCGGGCTTGTTGATCGGCTTGAGCACGGGCTTGACCGGCTTCACGGGCTTGACCGGCTTCACGGGCTTGACCGAGCCGTCGCCCGCGGGGGCCTTCTTGGCGTGGGCCTCGGCGACGACCTGCTTGGCCAGGTCGCGGTAGCCCTCGGTCAGCTTCGAGGCGAGGGCCGTCTTGGCTTCTTCCACCGTGGTCCCCCAGAGCTTGGAGAGGGCCTCGGCGTCCTCGTAGGTGAAGCCGGTGTCGACCCAGTCGCACTTCTTGCCCTTCTTGCGGCCCTCGGTCAGCGCCTGCTCGAGGATGGGCGTGGCGTTGGCGATGATCTTCGCGCCGCCGCGGGCCTTGGCCTCGTACTCGCTGGTCGCCCAGGCGCCGGCGAGGATCTTGGCGTCGCAGTAGTTGTAGGTGGCCATGAACTTGGTGGCGTCCGTGTCCTGGCTGGCGAAGGCCTGGGCGCCCCAAAGCTGGGCGATGGCGAGGCTGGCGGACGCGACGACTCGACGACGACTCATGCTGCACTCCGGGTGTGTGGGGTGAGCGACCCTAGCAAAACCCCGAACACGCGTCAGTGAGTCATCGGATGCGAAATGGCGGGGTCGCGCGCCCGCGCCGGGCTCAGCCTTTGATGGTGAGCACCGGCGCGAGCCGCGCGACCCGCTGGGCCACGCCGGCGCGGGCGACGGTGTCGACCACGGGCGTGACGTCCTTGTAGGCCCAGGGGCCCTCTTCCTTCAGGCGGTCGTCGTGCGCGGCCACCACGTCCCGTCGCCGCGAGACGATGGGGTCGTCGATGTCCACGGGCGTGACCACCCGCAGGGTCTCCTTCGCCTTCTGCCAGACCGCCGGGGCCACGTGGCGCGCCGCCCCGCGATGGGCGACCCGCCCCGCGCCGTGGCAGGCGCTGCACAACGCCGCGTCGTTCCCCTGCCCGGCCAGCAGCCAGCTGGAATCCCCCATGGAGCCGGGGATCACCACGGGCGTGCCGGTCCAGGCGAAGGGCCCCGCCCCGGTCGGGCCGAGCGCCGGGCACGCCCCCTTGCGGTGGACGTACACGTCGTCCCGACCCGGCCAGATCAGGTTGTGCGGCGCGTCGTACACGAGCCGGGTCCCGATCTCGCGACCGAGCACCTGCCCGAGCACCCGCAGCGCGACCCGCGCGAGCACCAGACGGTTGACGAAGGCGAAGTTGGCGGCGTTGGCCAGCGCATCGAGGTAGCGAACGGCCTCGTGGGCGTGCGGTCCCCCCGTGGGCAGGGCGTAGAAGCCGTGCGCCGGGTGGGGCACGCCCGCGGGGTAGAGCGCCCGGGCGCGGTCGGAGAAGTAGCCGCCGACCAGGTGCCCCAGGCCCACGGAGCCCGAGTGCGCCATGATCGCCAGGCGGCCCTTCTTGACCCCCCAGGCGTGCGCCACCGCGCCGTCCTCCACCGCGTCCACGAGCTGCATCTCCACGAAGTGATTGCCCCCGCCGATGGAGCCGATCTGCGTGTCACGGCCGTGTTGGCCGCCCGAGGACCGGATCCAGTCGCCGAAGGTGTGTTCGCCCCGCGCGGCGATGCCGCCGTTCAGGTGGGTGTGTTCGAGATCATCATGAATCTCCTTCGCCGAGAGGCCGCGCCAGACGCCGACCTCGGCATTGTCATCGAAAGTATCGGCCAGACCGCGGATGCCCTCGTGAATGATGGCTCGCCGCTGGCGCGGGGACAGGGGGACATCGCGACCACCGCCGAAGAAGGCGTGGCGCAGCGGGCGCAGCAGCGCGTCGACGTGGGGCGCGAGCTCGTCGGCCGTCACGTCCGTCAGGAGGAGACGCATGCCACAACACACGTCGTTGCCGACGGCCTGGGGCACGACGAACCCATGACACTCCGCCGCCGTGCCCACGGGGATCCCCGAGCCACGGTGCAGATCCGGCGTGAGCACGACCCGCGAGAGTCGCCCGGGCGCGTCTCCCCAGAACGGCGTGATGCCGCCCCGGGACTGGCGCTGCCAGAGATCGTCCAGCGTGCCGGAGAGCCGCGCGAAGTCCACCGCCTGGACGATGGCTTCGTCCTCCACGGGCACCTCGGCGGTCGCCATGAGTGTCATCCCGACGGCGTCGGGGTGCTGAATGCGCAGCGATGCATCGCCCGTACGGACGACGTGATCGCGGATGTTGAAGTTGCCGGACATGAGTCACCTTGCGTCGGTCCGGGTCGCAGGCACTCTGCGGACACACGGATCGGGTTGCCATGCGATGGCATGGAGGAGAACCCGGGCAGGGGCCCCGGGGAGCAGGTGACACGCCAGCAGCAGAAGCGCATCGCCCCCAGAATTCCACCCCGCCGCGAGAATGTCAAGCGATGCCTTCTCACGCCGGCCTCGGTACAACCGGCGCATGGCGTTCAACCCCGAGACCGACCTCGACCGCATCACGACCGACCCCGGCGTCTACATCATGAAGGACCGCGAGGCGGTCATCTTCTACGTGGGCAAGGCCGCCAACCTGCGGGCGCGGCTGCGGCAGTACTTCGGCGCGTCCAGCGACCGCCGCTTCTTCGTGGGGCTGCTCGACCGCCTGCTCGACGACGTCGAGGTCATCGTGACCTCGAACGAGAAAGAGGCCCTGATCCTCGAGAACGAGCTGATCAAGAAGCATCAGCCGCGCTTCAACGTCGAGCTCAAGGACGACAAGAACTTCCTGCACCTGCGCATCGACGATCGCGTGGAGTGGCCCCGGATCGACGTGGTGCGGCGCCCCCGGAAGGACGGCGCCAAGTACTTCGGGCCCTACCACTCGGCCAGCAAGATCCGCGAGACGCTCAAGGTCGTCGAGCGCCACTTCCAGCTGCGGAACTGCGACGACCTGAGCTTCAAGAACCGCGTCCGGCCGTGCCTGCAGTACCAGATCAAACGCTGCCCCGGCCCCTGCGTGATGCCCGTCGACCGCGCCGAGTACCAGCGCGGCGTGCAGGACGTGGCGCTGTTCCTCCAGGGCAAACGCAGCGAGCTCGTGCAGCAGTTGCAGGCCAAGATGCTCGAGGCCGCCGAGCTGCTGGAGTTCGAGCGCGCCGCCCGCTACCGCGACCAGATGAACGCCGTGTCCGGCAGCCTGGAGAAGCAGCAGATCATCCAGGGCAACGCCGTGGACCAGGACGTCTTCGGCCTGTACCGCCAGGGCAGCCACGTGGACATCGCCGCCCTTTTCGTGCGGCAGGGCCGCCTGCAGGGCTCGCGCAGCTTCAGCTTCGCCGACCAGGAGGTGCCCGACACCGAGGTCCTCGGGTCGTTCCTGAACCTGTACTACCACGCCGGCAACGACGTGCCCGACGAGCTCGTGCTGCCCCTCACGCTGGAGTCCGCGGACGCGCTCGGCGAGCGGCTCGGCGACCTGCGGGGCCGCCGCGTCGAGGTCCGCGCCCCCAGCCGCGGCCCCGGGCGCCGCCTCGTCGAGATGGCCGAGAAGAACGCCGAGCAGGCCTTCTTCCAGGCGCGCCGGGCCGAGGCCATGCAAAACGGCGCGCTCGTCAAACTCAAGAACCGCCTGCGCCTGGCCAACCTGCCGTTCCGGATCGAGTGTTTCGACATCTCCATCTTCCAGGGCGCGGCGGCCGTCGCCTCGCGCGTGGTGTTCGAGGGCGGCGTGCCCAAACGCGCCGACTACCGTCACTACAAGATCCGCGACGTCGAGGGCACGGACGACTTCGGCATGATGCGCGAGGTGCTGCTGCGCCGCCTGAAGCGCGGCCTGGAGGCCGAGCGCGGCGAGCCGGACGCCCTGCCCGACCTGCTGGTCGTCGACGGCGGCAAGGGGCAGCTCGGCGTGGCGACCACCGTGGCCGCGGACCTGGGCGTCGAGGGCATGGACATCGTGGGCCTCGCCAAGTCGCGGGTGCTGGACGGCGAGCGCGACGCGGCCGGCGGCACCGTCCGGTCGTCCGAGCGTGTGTTCCTGCCCGGGCGCCGGGATCCCATCCCGCTGCTGTCGCACACGGACGAGCTCCACCTGATGACCTTCCTGCGCGACGAGGCCCACCGCTTCGCCATCACGTTCCACCGCAAGGTGCGCGACACCAGCACGCTGCGCACCGTGATCGACGACGTGCCCGGCATCGGCCCGGCCCGCCGGCGCGCGCTGCTGCGGCAGTTCGGCAGCGTGGAGCGGTTGGCGGCGGCCACGGACGCAGAGATCGCCGCGGTGCCGGGCATCGGGCCACAAAAGGCGGCGGCGTTGCGTGCGTTTCTGGGCAGCGAAGAGGCCGGCGCGTATGATGCGACCGACGCAGTCGGCACGAAGGACGCGACGGAGCCTTGAGCAAGAGCGGCCAGGGGGGAGACGGGGGTCCGGACAAACCGGAGTCCCCGGGCGAGGGCGGCATGGCCGTCATCCGGCGTCAGCGCCGGTCGTCCCTGGAGAAGGCGCTGCGCGGCGGAAGCAACCCCGAGGCCGAGAAGCCCAACGCCGCCGCGGCCTGGGGCGGCATGTTGCAGCGCGAGGTCCGCAGCGAACAGACGCGCAACGAGCCGGCCAAACCCGAGCCCGCCAAACCCGAGCCCGCCAAACCCGAGCCGCCGCCCGTCTCCGAGCCCCCCAGGGCCGAGCGCCCGGCGCCCGCCACGGGCTCCCTGCCCCGCGTGCCGGCGTCCACCGGCTCCATGCCCCGCGTGCCGGCGTCCACCGGCTCCATGCCCCGCATCCCCGGCCAGCCGTCGCCCAAGACCTCGTCACCGCTGCCCAACGTCGGTGGCCTGCGCCGCCCGCCCGAGGCGGACGCGGTGCTCAAGGCCGCCCGCGCCCCCTCGATGGCCGCGCCCGAGGACGTCGAGGACCCGGACGCCCCGGACCTGAGCCGTCAGGCCGACCAGCTCGCCTCGGCCCATGAGGTCCGCGAGCGCGACCAGCGCTTCCGCATGCACTCGGTCGGGCTGATTCTGCGCATCGTCGGTGCGCTCGCGCTCGTCTCGACCTGTGGGTTCCTGGCCGTCTCGCCGGCGCTCGAGCTCGTCCGGCGCGCCGAGCGCAACCGCGCCCTCGCCCAGGTCGTCTCGGACGTCGCCATCGCCCTGGAGGCCGATCCGCGCATGGCCGGCGCCCTGGCCGCGCAGGACCTGCCGGTGCTCCGGGACATCTTCACGAAGCAGCGCGCCGGGGCCGTCGGGGCGCTCCAGGCCGCCGGGTTCCCCGAGGCGAACGAGGGCACCCTGCGCGTCCGACTGGCGGACGCCGGCAAGTCCATCGCCCTGTCGGCCGAGTTCGCCGAGGACGACGGCGAGGTCACGGCGGCCACCCGCAAGACCGGGCAGCACCTGCCGCTGCCCGAGGTCCCCGGCCTGATGGACGTGGTGCTCGGCGAGTACCTGCTCAACGCGGCGGCCCTGGGGTTCACCGTGCTGGCGGGGCTGCTGGCGCTGTTCCTGTGGCCGTGGCTGCGGGCCCGGCGGGACGCCTGAGCGGCGACGGGGTCAGGGCGTCGAAGCGGGCGCGGACGCGGGTGTGGTCGCGGGGGCGGCGCCGCCGGCGGCCTTCTTCTTGGCCTCCATCTCGTCCTTGAACTTCTTGCCCTTCTCGGACAGGTCCTTGAACTTGGACTGGTTCGTCTGGTGGCACTCGTCGCAGTAGACGCCCTTCTCCCGCGACAGGTCGTACATCTTCTCGGCGGTCTCGCCGAGCTCGGTCATCTTCTCTTTGCCGTCGTGGCAGTCCTTGCACTGCAGGCCGCTGTCGAAGGAGATCGACATCATCTGCTGGGTGAGGACCTTGCGATCCTCGTCGATGAAGCCCTCGAAGTCCTCGGTGTGGCAGTTCTTGCAGGGGCGCTTCAGGGCGCGGCTGGCCTCCTTCATCTGGGCCTTGCGCTCCTTCTCGTCCTTGCTCGTGAACCAGCGCTCGGCCTTCGCGTGCCAGTCGGCGCCGGGCACGTTGAGGGGCTTGGGCTCGCCGGCCAGGGCGACGGCGGCGTACACCAGCGTCGCGCCGATGATGCCGTAGAGGGAGATGGACGGGATGGACTTCACGGACGGACTGCCTTTCTCGGCCGGTGGCCTGAGTTCTGCCCTCGCGGGCTGTCAAGGTCGGAGCGGCGGGAAACATACCACACCCGTGGCGACCTCGCCCGGACTGGGCTAGCTTCCCTCGCATGGAACAATCGGCTCGAACGACGACACGCTCGCTGAACATCCTGGTGGTCATGGACCCCATCGAGAAGGTCAACGTCGACAAGGACACGACCTTCGGCTTCATGCTGGCCGCCCAGGCGCGGGGCCACCGGGTGCACTACTGCACCCAGGACCAGCTCTACGCCCAGGTCGGCGGCCGCGCGGCCGTGCGCTGCGCCCCCGTCGAGGTCTGGCACCGGGCGCACGACTTCTTCGCCCTCGGGCCCTGGGCGGACGCCACGCTCGACAGCTTCGACTCGATCTGGATGCGCAAGGATCCCCCCGTCGACCGGGACTACCTGCACGCGACCTACCTGCTCGACCACGCGGGGCCGCGCACGCTGGTGCTCAACCGGCCCACGGGCCTGCGCGACGCCAACGAGAAGCTCTACGCGCTGCATTTCAGTCAGTTCACTCCGGAGACGCTGGTCACGCGCGACGCGGCCCGCATCCGGGCCTGGCTGGAGACGGCGCCGTTCCCGCTGATCGTCAAACCCGTGGACGGGCACGGCGGGCGCGGCGTCTTCCTGCTTCAGAGAGACGACCGCAACGTCCCCAGTATTCTCGAGACCCTCTCGGAAGACGGTCGCCGCTGGATCATGGCCCAGCGCTACCTGCCCGAGGCGCGCGAGGGCGACAAGCGCATCCTGATGCTGGACGGCGAGCCCATGGGCGCCATCCTGCGGGTGCCGCGGTCGGACGAGCACCGCGGCAACATCCACGTGGGCGGCACCGTGGAGCGCACCGGCCTCACGCCGCGCGAGCGCGAGATGTGCGCCGTGGTGGGCGCGCGGCTGCGGCAGGACGGCCTGACCTTCGTGGGCCTGGACGTGATCGGCGACCACATCACCGAGATCAACGTGACGAGCCCGACGGGCATCCGCGAGCTGCTGGCGCTGGACGGCATCGACGTGGCCGCGGCCTACGTGCGCCACTGCGAGGAGCGGGTCGGTTGAGGCTGCGACGGGCCGCGCTGTGCGGGGCCTGTTTGGCCTCCCTTTGGGCCTCGCTGTGGGCCGGGACGGCCGCCGCGTCCGGTCGGTGGTACGCCTGGCTCGACCGCGTATCCCCCGGACAGGCCGAGGCCGCCGCCGCCCGCTGGGGCGCCCGGGGCGTGCCCGCGACACGCCTGCCGAGCGACCGCCTGCTGGGTGTGGAGACCGGCTTCGTGTACCTGGTCGCCCTCGAGTCCCTGTTCCAGGCCGAGGCGCAGGCCTACGTCGACCGTCTGCAGCAGGGCGGCTTCAAGGGCACGGGCGTTCAGTATTTCTCCGACGCGGTCCCCGCCGGGGCCGCCGAGGCGCTGGGCACGGAGCCCGTGTTCGCCGTGGACGCCGAGGTGGACGGCGCCGCGCCCGCCGAGATCGTCGCGCTGACGCGCAGCGACGACGGCGACCTGATCCGCGTCCTGAAGCGGCACGCGGACGGCACGCTCTCGCTCGAGGCGTCCCACGCGGCGCGACTGTTCGACCTGCCCCGGGTGACGGAGGGTGAGCGCGCGCGCGCGTTCCCGCTCGGCCCCTCGCCGGAGGCCGGCACGGCGGTGGTCTTCGAGGCGGGCTTCAACGACGCCCGCCAGGCCTCGCACTGGAGCCTGATCTTCACGTTCTCGGCCAAGGACGTCCGCGTGGCGCCCAAGGTCTTCTTCGTGCCCGGCGCGCGGTCGCCCGTGCCCGTGCGCGTGGCGTTCGAGTCCACCCCCGCCGGCCTGGGCTACACCGTGACGGTCGAGGGCCTGAAGCGCGGCCCGCAGGTGCGTCGCATGGTCTGGCGCGAGGACCGCTTCGTGGACGCCGGCGCGCCGAAATGACCGAGCCGTACCTCGTCGCGTGCGTGGGCCCGCAGCCCGGCGCGCCGCGGGTCGTCCGCGCGGGCAAATACCCGGAACTCCTCAAGGTATTCGGCCTGATGGACCCGGTGCCCGCCGAGTTCCGCGCCGCCTTCGCCACGGCCTGGCGGGCGCTCGCCGAGGGCGTGCCGCGGGTGTACCTGGCCCCGGACGCATCGAGCCTGGCGCTCATGCCCGAGCCGCTGGTGGTCACCGGCGCGACGTCCGTGCCCGAGGGCGAGGCCGCCGGCCCCCGGCTGTACCTCTTCGACCCGCCCGAGCCGCGCGCGGCCGTGCCTGCCGTGCCCGAAGGAATGACCGGCCTGTGGCCGTGGGTGTCCGCCGTGTTGCCCGGCACGTCCGGGCCCGTGCCGCTGCCGCCCTCGGCGCTGGCCGCGGGGCTGTACGCCACGGGTGCGCTGGCCTCGACCTACGCCGCCGACCCCATCGCGGGCGGGCCGCCGCCCCCGGAGGGCTGGGTGCGCCTGGTGCCCGCGGGCAAACGCCGCCTGCTGCACCTGGACCCCGCCCCGCCGCGCCCGGGCAGCGCGTTCCCCATCGAGGACGCCGGCGAGACGGAGTTGATGCTCCTCTGGGCCGAGTCGCGTGGCGCCCTCAACCCGGTGGAGAGCTTCACGCGCGCGCTGCACGGCCGCTACGGCGCCGGGGTGCGCGTGTTCCTGGAGGACGCCGGCGTGCGTGTGGTGTTCCCCCCGCCCGCCGCCGTGCGCGCCCAGCGGGGCGTCACGCTCCGGCTGGGGCCGATGCCGGCGCGCTGAGGTCGCCGACCACGCGCGGCCCCCGCGCGCGAGACACCGCCCACACGGCCGCCGAGAGCAGCGCCCACGCCCCGAGCTGGTGCGCGACGGCGATGGAGAGCTGCACGCCGGTCATCACGGTGGCCACGCCCAGGCCGAACTGGAGCAGCGTGAGGGCGGCGATGACCCGGCCCGGCCCCGTGCCGCGCAGGCGCCACCCCAGGGAGAGCCCGGCGAACCCGACGACCCAGCCCAGCGTGCGGTGCACGAAGTGGATCCCCGCGGGATCATTCAGGTAATCCGAGCTCGAGAGCCAGTAGGCCCCGTTCATGTCCGGGAAGCTCTGGAACAGGTAACCCGCCCGGCTGCCGGCCATGAAGGCGCCGTAGACGATCTGCAGCAGCAAGAGGCCGATGAACGCCCACAGCGCGGGCCGGCCGACGTCGAGCGGGGTCGGGTCCGCGCCGGTGCGCGCCCGGCGGAGGTCCAGCCACAGCCACAGCAGGTACTGACCGACGACGAACGCCAGCGTCAGGTGCGCGGCCAGGCGGAAGTGGCTGACCTGCGGCTCGTCCACCAGACCGCTGGCGACCATGAACCAGCCCAGCGCGCCCTGCAGGCCGCCGAGCACGAAGGCGATGGCCGTGGCCCTGGCCCACCGGCCCCGCAGGTGCCCCTTCAGCGTGAACACGAGCCAGGGCACGAAGAACACCACGCCGATGCCCCGCCCCAGCAGGCGGTGGAACCACTCCCAGAAGAAGATGCCCTTGAAGTCCGACAGCGACATCCAGTGGTTCATCTTCTCGAACTGCGGCGTGGCCCGGTACAGGTCGAAGGCGTGCTGCCAGTCGGCCTCGTTCATCGGCGGCAGGGCGCCCATGATGGGTTTCCACTCGGTGATGGAGAGGCCCGAGCCCGTGAGGCGCGTGATGCCGCCCACGCAGACCATGACGGCCACCAGGGCGTAGACGACGAGCAGCCAGTGGGAGACGGCGGGGGGCGGGGCGGAGGCGGACGGGTCGGCGGGGCGCATGGGCGTGCTCATGGGATGCCGGAGGGGGGGGCAGAGGTCGCGGGGGACGCGGGGCGAACCTCGAATCGCAGGGCGGGCGCGCCGGCCACCAGCTCGGCCTGCGTGGGGCCGGCGAGCGTCAGGCCGGGGGGCGTGCTCACGGCGAAGCTCAGGGGCTCGCCGGGGCCGGCGAACTGCACCCCGAAGCGGGCCGGCGCCGGAGCGGGCGCGGTGAAGGTCGAGAGCACGGCGATGGACACGTGTTTGCCCTCGACGTCCACCTGAACGGCGACCTGTCGTGTGGTCGGCGCCGTGGGCGCCTCGGCGATCTCGACGCGCAGGCCGAGGTCCGCGCGGTCGCCCAGCATGGCCTCGGCGAGGGCGGTCTCCATCGCGTCGAAGCGGGCGTCGTGGTTCAGGTCGAGCTGCGCGATCACCAGCATCGACGCGGTGCGGGGCAGCGAGCAGGTCGAGAGGACGTCCAGGGCGACGGCCCCGCCGTCCAGCGCGCGCGTCGAGGCGCGGACGAAGCGGGTCAGCGCGCCCTCGTGGGCCTGCGCGGGCGCGGGCGCACCGGCCAGCAGGGCGGCGGCGAGCGCCAGACCTGCGAGCGCGGGTCTCATGTCTCCGCCCCCCCGCCCGCTCCGCCTTCGGCTGCGCTCATGGGGCGTCCGGCTCCGGCCAGAGCAGCGCGGTGAGGCCGCCGGCCAGCGCGGCGCCGGCCAGCCCCGTGAAGATCCAGGCGTTGCGGCCGCCGTCGCGGACGTCGTCGGCGGCGCGGTCGTACTGGCGCCGGTCGATGTCCGTGCGGGCGGCCTCGTCCTGGGCGTCGAAGGTGCCGGCCCAGAAGTAGCCGCCCACCCCCCCGAGCAGCGCCGACGCGCCGAGGGCCCCCCAGCCGACCCAGGGCCGCCAGGTGCTGGCCGGCGCGGGCTGGCTCGGCGGGGCGCTGGCGACGGCCGAGGCGGG
>CAINDO010000179.1 GCA_903847385.1 uncultured Myxococcales bacterium | reverse complement strand
CGCCCGCCGCGCCGCCACTGCCGCCGGTGCTGCCACCCGTGGCCTGGCCGCCGGCGCCGTTGCCGCCCGCGCCGACGTCCGGCTCGCCCTCGCGCTCCGCCGTACCACCGCCATCGCCGCACGCGCCGAGCGCCGCGGCCACTCCGAAGACCAGGATTGCGTGGAGTCGCTTCACTTGCGCACCATCGCTTCCTGACCGATGACCCGACCGGCGGCGGCGTCCACCAGCACGCGCCGCACGTCCATCGGCGGCGCCACCAGCAGATCGATCTCGAACACCACGGCGGCGACCTCGCCCTGCGCCATCAGCGTGCGGCGCACGGCCGGCACCGGGCCGCTCTCGGGCAGGCCCAGCGTCGTGCGGGCCACGCGCAGAGCGGCGCCCTCGTCCAGCGTCGCGGGCAGGACGGACACGAAGCGCTTCGCCTCGTCCGTGTACCCCGACAAGCGCCCCTCGGCGTCGAACGCGAAGGTCACACCGGCGTTGCGCACCGCGAGGCCATCGTGCTGCTGCTCGAAGCGCACGCTGCGGCCCTTGGCGTCGCGCGCGACGAGCACGCTCCCCGCCGGCAGGGCGAAGACCTCGCCGAACTGCGCCACGAACGCCTGGGCCCGCGCCGTGGGCGTCTCGCCCGCCAGCGTGAGCTTCAGGCCCGTGGCCAGCCCGCGGGTGAAGCGGGCGCTCGGGGCGGCGGCCTGCAACCGCGCACGGGCGGCCTCGGCGCCGTTGGAGGCGGCCTGGGGGGCGGCGGGGGCGGCGGGCGCGCCGGGGGACACCGGCGCGACCTGCGCCGCGGCGGGCAGGGCCCAGAGACTCAACGCCGCGGCCCATGCGGGCACACGACCAGACTTCGCGAGAAACGCCATTCGGATGCTCTCCTGTGGGGCTGTCGACCGGACGGACGAGGGGGAGCGCGGAACGTACCGCAACCAGCCGGTTCCGGACGAGATGCCGATGCAATACTCTGCGCCGCATGCCGACCGAAATTCATTATCACGCCCAGCCCCTCGCCCCGACGGACGCCGACGCGGTCGTCCTCGTGGGCCGCAAGTCCCGACTCCTGGCCGCGGACGTCGCCGCGCACCTGCCCGCCGAGGCCGCCGCGCTGCTGCCCGCGCTGGTGGACGCCGTGTCCCCCGGGGACGACGGCGGCGCCGCCACCACGTTCCTCACGACCGAGCGCCCGCGCCGCGTGGTGGTTTGCGTGCTGCCCGAGGGCGCGTCCCGACACAACAGCCCGTCGCGCCCGCACGCCATCGCCGCGCTGCTCGGCCGCCACGTGCCCTCGGTGCCGCAGGTCTCGGTGCTGCTGTGCCTCGACGCCGTCGCGCACGCCTTCGCCGCGGGCAGCGCGGTCGCGCGGGCCTGGGCGGTCTACACGCGCAAAAGTGGCCCCGCCAAGGACCGCGCCGTGCACGTGTCGCTCCTGGCCGCGGACGCGCCCGTGCCGAGCGGTGTCCTGGCCTCGATCCAGCGCGCCGCAGATGGCATTCGGCTGGCCTGCCGCCTCGTCGAGACCCCCGCGGCCGAGCTCCACACGGACGCCTTCGTGGACGAGGCCCGCGAGGTCGCCACCCGCGTGGGCGCGCAGATGACCTTCATCCGCGGCACGGACCTGAACGAGCGCGGCTTCGGCGGCCTGTGGGGCATCGGCAAGGCCGCGACGCGCCCGCCGGCGCTGGTCGTTCTGAGCCACACGCCCGCGGGCGCCGCGCGCAGCGTCGCCTGGGTGGGCAAGGGCATCGTGTACGACACGGGCGGCCTGAGCCTGAAGGGCAAGACGGACATGCCCGGCATGAAGCGCGACATGGGCGGCGCGGCCTGCGTGCTCGCCGCCTTCGAGGCCGCCGTGCGCGGCGGTTTCCCGGACGCGCTCCACGCGGTGCTCTGCCTCGCCGAGAACGCCATCGGACCCGAGGCCGTGCGCAACGACGACGTCCTGACCCTCTACTCGGGCAAGACGGTCGAAGTGAACAACACGGACGCCGAGGGCCGCATCGTGCTGGCCGACGGCATCGCCTACGCGGTCAAGCACCTGTCGCCGGAGATCATCGTCGACCTGGCCACGCTGACGGGCGCGCAGCTCATGTCCACGGGCAAGCGCCACGCGGCCATCGTGAGCAACGACGAGGCGCTGGAGGCCCGCTGCGTGGCCGCCGGCCGCCACAGCGGCGACCTGGTGCATCCCCTGCCCTACGCGCCCGAGTTCTTCCGGGGCGAGTTCAAGAGCGACCTCGCCGACCTGAAGAACTCGGTGAAAGACCGCATGAACGCCCAGAGTTCGTGCGCCGCGCAGTTCATCGCCGAGCAGTTGGGCGAGTTCACGGGCGGCTGGCTGCACGTGGACATCGCCGGCCCCGTCGAGGCCGAGTCCCGCGCGACCGGCTACGGCGTGGCGCTGTTGATGTCGCTCTTCGGCGTGGACGCCACCGAGACCACCACCGGCACCGGGTCGAGCCCGAGCGCGGCGTAAGTCTCGGCCATCGGCTCGATCATCGCGCCGTGCTCCAGCAGCGGCGAGGCGCCCGACAGCGCGGCGTTCACCGCCGCCCGGGCCTGCTCCAGCGCCGCCGGCACCGCCAGCCCTCGGGCCAGCGCGCCCGTCAGCGTCGCGCTGAACGTGCCGCCCGTGTGCGGCAGCCGGTTGCCGAACACGCGGTCGGCGCCCAGCTCCACGAAGCCCGTGCCGTCGAAGGCCAGGTCGATGGGGTGGCCCTCGAGCCGCCCGCCGGTCACGACCACCCACTTCGGGCCCAGGTCGTAGAGCCGATGCGCCGCCTCGAGCATGGCGCGGCGGTCCTCGCAGGGCCGCCCGAACAGGCGCCACACCTCGATCTGATTCACCGTCACCACCAGCGCGTGGGGCAGCACGTGCTCGCGCCAGGCCGAGGCGACCGCGTCGCTGATGCGGGGCTCGCCCCGGGCGTCCAGGAAACACGGGTCCACCACCACGCGGGGGTGCGCCGTGGCCGACAACCGCTCGGCGAGCGCGCGGATGGTGCGCTCACCGCCCAGGCGGCCGAGCTTCACCGCGTCCACGGGCAAATCGTCGTGCACCTGGTCCCAGGTCGCCGTCACGGTGTCGGCGTCGAAGGACGCCCCGCCCACGAAGGTCGGCACCACCGCGGCGCGCGCACCCACGGCGGCGAGCGCCCGGGCGTCCGCGAGCAGGCCCAGGCGGCCGGTCGGGTCCAGCTCGCCGACGCACAGGGCCACCGCCGCTCGCCGGACCACGGGCAGCGGCGAGGCGGGACCGGCGGAGACATCGATGAACACGGACATGCGAGACGTCCTGACTTTCGAGCGGAACGAGGGAGCGGCCGCTCAGCCCGCGGCGCGCCACGCCAGCCAGGCCAGAAAGGCCACGCCCAGCGCGACGGCGATCAGCAGACCCGGCGAGGGCCCGGACTTGGGGGCCTCGGGGGTCGGTGCGGGGGCGGCGGCCCTCGGGGCG
>CAINDO010000178.1 GCA_903847385.1 uncultured Myxococcales bacterium | reverse complement strand
GCCGCTGCCGCCGGGGCCCACCTGGCCACCCGCGCCGCCGGGGCCGCCGATGCCGCCGGTGCCTTCCCCGCCGCCGACCGGGCCGGCGTCGGCGCCGCTCCCATCGCCACCGCCCGCAGCACAACCGGCCGCCGTCAGCGCCACGAGCGCCAGCGCGCCCAGATTCCACGTTCGGAGTTTCTTCATGCGTTCGTTCCTCGATGCGGGTCTTCCGGGCGCACGCGCCCGCTCCCGACGACCCCCTGCCGTCGGGAAAGAGCGGCACACTCGGGGAAACAACCGAGCAACGCAAGCATTCCTCACAATTCCACGTAGAACCGTTGCCTGCGCGCCCCCCCGCGCTCCAGCGCGCGTTTGATCGTTGACGCCCGCGCTCGAATCGGACAGATCGGCCCGTTCCCATCGACCCGAACCGAGGATCCAGACCGATGTCGCGACCGACCCGCCGCCCCCCGTCTCCGCCCTCCCTCTGGAAAGCCCTGACCGTGCTCGCCTGCGCCCTCGGCTGCGGGGATGCGAAAGAGGCCACCGCCCAGCCCGGCACCGCCGTGGCCAAGAGCCCCGCCTCCGTGGCCGGTGCCGCCCTGTCCGCCGCCCCCTCGGGTGTGGTGCAGGCCGCCCCCGCCGCCCCGGCCGCCGCGCGCACGGGCGACCACTTCGTCTTCGACTTCGTGGACAACCGGCCGCTCGGCCACGCGCTGAGCGGCGGGCACCTGGTCGTGCTCAACGGCACGCCCGGCTTCGCCAAGTACCTGCGCTTCGCCAAACCCAAGGTGAGCTGGACGCTGGCCAAGGAGAAGGACGGCCAGAAGGTCGCCATCGCCGACGGCTACGCCAACTTCGACCTGCCGGTCACGGCCGCCCAGGTGGCGGACGCGACCGCGCTGCACCTGCGCGCCTTCGTGGCCGAGAAGCGCAAGGTCGCCATCAAGATCAACGAGAAGGACGCCGGCAGCATCGAGCTCTCGGGCACCGGCTGGCAGACCGTCTCGATCCCGCTGGCCGCGGGCACGATCAAGGCCGGCGAGAACCGGTTCCAGATGATCAGCGGCAAACCCGGCACGCTGACCGTCGCCTTCATGCAGTTGGGCGGCGCCGCCCCGGGCGAGAAGGGCCCGGCGCTCTACGACGCCGGCGCCCAGAGCCTGGCGCTGGCCAAGGGCGAGGGCGTGGCGTTCTACGTGCAGGTGCCCGAGAAGGGCGCCGTGGCCGCGGACGTCGCCGGCGCGGGCTGCACGCTCAGCGCGAAGTTCGAGCCGAGCGAGGGCGCGGCCATATCGGGCACGCTCACGGGCGCGGGTGGCGCGGTGGATCTGTCGGCCGCCGCCGGCCAGATCGGCCGCCTCACGCTGACGGCCGATGGCTGCGACCGCGCCACCTTCAAGGGCGGCCTGACGCAGCCCGGCGCGGCCCCCGAGGTCAAGAAGGACGCCAAGCCCAAGAACGTGATCCTGGTGATCCAGGACTCGCTGCGCGCGGACCGCGTCAAGCCGTTCTGGCCCAAGGCCCGGCCGGACGTGCCCAACTGGGAGGCCCTGGCGAAGACCGGCACGATCTTCCGCAACACCTACGTGCAGGGCAACGAGTCGCGGGCCAGCCACGCCTCGATCTGGTCGAGCCAGTACCCGGTCAATCACAAGATGATCGTCGATGGCGCCAAGCTGGACGCCGCCAAGTGGACCACCCTGGGCGAGGCCGTGAAGAAGGCCGGCTTCAACACGCACGGCGAGTCCGCCAACGGCTACATCATCGCCAAGTGGGGCTTCGGCGAGGGCTGGGACAGCTACCAGAACCACATCCACGACGGCGGCGGCGTGAAAGGCGAGCAGGTCCAGGATCTGGGCCTCAAGGTCGCCGAGAAGATGAACGCCAAGGGCAAGCCCTGGTTCCTCTACCTGGGCCTCATCGACACCCATGTGTCGTGGCGCGCCAAGGAGCCCTGGATCAGCCAGTACAGCCCGAAATACACGGGCAAGTACAAGACGCAGGCCAGCGGGCAGGACGTCGAGGCCATGGCCACCGGCAAGCTCAAGATCAACGACGCCGACAAGGAACACATCCGCGCCATCTACGACTCGAACGTGAGCTACCAGGACAAGCTCCTGGGCGACATGTTCGAGAAGCTGAAGGCCTGGGGCGTGGCGGACGACACGATGGTCGTCATCACCGCCGATCACGGCGACGAGCAGTGGGAGGATGGCCGCGTGGGCCACGGCGCGTCCATGCGCGAGACCCTGGTCCGCGTGCCGCTGGCCATCAGCTACCCCAAGCTCTTCCCCGCGGGCACCGTGTACGAGGGCGCCGACACCGTCGACATCCTGCCGACGATCATGGACGCCATCGGCCAGCCCATCCCCGCGGACGCGCAGGGCGAGTCGCTGATCCCCATCGCCCAGGGCGTCGGGCGCGGCTACCCCCGGCCCAGCATCAGCAGCCAGTACGAGTTCGCGCACGCCATGCGCCTGGCCGACTGGAAGGTCCGCGTGGGCGGCAGCGGCATCCCCCTGCTCTTCCACGTCGAGGCCGACCCGCTCGAGAAGACGGACCTCGCGGACAAGCGCCCCGTGGAGCGTCGGTTCCTGACGGACGTGTTCAGCACGTTCCTGGTGAACCAGCGCAACTGGAAGAAGACGAAGTGGGGCGTGCCCAGCAACCTGAAGCCGGGTTTCAACGCGGACCTGGAGAAGTAATCGGGCCGCTCAGCGCGCCCGCAGCACCTGCCCGAAGCCGCGCTCGCGGCCGACCTCGGGCAGCACCTCGCCTTCGCGCACGGCCCGCCGGCCGTTGACCCACACCCCGGGCACGGCCCGTGGGTTGCGGCGCACCAGACGCCGCAGACCCGGGAAGCCAGTCATCTCGGCCTCCTCGGTCGCATCCAGGGTGTCGTCCAGACCCTCGGGCCGGACGAGCACAAGGTCCGCGCGGCGCCCGACGGCGAGGTCGCCGGCGTCCAGGCCGAACCAGCGGCCGATCTCACCGGTCAGGCGCGATACGGCGCGCTCGATGGTCATGAAGGGCTGCCCCTGCCGCTCGGCGTCCCGCACCAGCTTCAACAGACGCAGGGGGAAGTTGTAGTGCGCCATCTGCCGCAGGTGCGCGCCGGCGTCCGAGAAGCCGATCAACACATCGGGGTGGCTCACGATGGCCCGCAAAGGCCCCACGCGGTCGTTGGCCATGACCGAGTACCAGCGCAGCGCCGTGCCGTGGGCCGCCGCGAGGTCCAGGAACGCGTCGACGGGGTCCACGCCGCGCGCGACGCCGATCTCGTCGAAGGACCGCCCCACGACGCTCGCGTCCGGGCAGGCGAGCACCTGGGTGTATTTCATGTTGCGGTGATACACCCGCGGCGCGAGCAGGCTGCGCCACTCGCTCTTGAAGCGCGCGCGGTAGTCCGGGTCGCCGAGGCGCGCGGCGCGGGCCTCCGGGTCGATCAGGTGCAGGATCTCCGTGCCACAGCCGAGCTCCTCGAAGATCACCAGCTCGAAGCCGTCGGCCCAGACGTCGAACAGATTGGGCAGCGCCTGCAGGCGAAAGTCTGCGCCCAGGAACCGGTTGAACAGACGCGTCAGGAGCGGCACCTGCCACCAGAGCTGCCGGTTCGCCCGGATGTCCATGAGCGAGATGATGGTGGTCTTCAGCGACCGGCGGAACAGACCCACGCTCTCCCACAGGAACAGCAGCACGTTGACCTTGGTGGTCAGGTTGGGCACGCCCTGGAACACACGCCCGCGCGCCCGCAGCAGCGACGTCAGGCGGCGATACTCCGACCAGGTGGCGAAGTAGCTCGGCAAAGGCTTGCTGCGCTCCCGCGCGCCGTCCAGCTTGTCCCAGGGCAGCGTCTGGATCGACAGGCCCAGGCAGCCGGCGTCCAGCCCCTCGGTGAGCAGGCGCTCCATCTGCGCCATCTCCGTGGCCGTCGGCTCCACGTCCGGGTCGACGGACCGCGCGAACCCCAGCGTGTGCATGCGCAGGTTGGAGTGTCCCACGAAGCTCGTCACGTTCGGGCCGAGCGCGAGCGTGTCAAGGTGCGCCAGATACTCCGGGTAGCCGTCCCACGTCTTGCGCGCCTCGAGCAGCGGCAGCACGACGCTGCGCGGCACGGCCTCCACCCGGCAGAAGATGTCCGCGATGTCCTCGGGCTCGCCCAGGGCCGCGGAGAGCGAGCAACTGCCCACCGTGACCGTCGTGACGCCGTGCCGCAGCGACTCGTCGAGCTGCGGCGAGAGCTCCACCTCGACGTCGTAGTGGGTGTGGAAGTCGATGAAGCCGGGCATGAGCCAGAGGCCCGCCGCGTCGACGACCTCGGTCTCCGGCCCGGCCGGGAGCGGCGTCGACGAGATGGCCTCGACGCGTCCGCCGCGCAGGCCGACGTGCGCGCGCATACCGGGGGTCCCGCGCCCGTCGAAGACGAGGGCGTCGGCGATGATCGTGTCGAAGGTCGGCATGGGTCCGACCATTCAAGCACTCGCGGGCGCCCGCGGCAATCCACAGGGCGATGTCGCTTTTGTGCGGATTGGCGCGTTCGCGCGCCGTGGGCCACAATGGAGCCGCGGTGGTCAGTCCCGGCCCCGCGGGAGAGCCCGATGTCCAACGCACGCCCGGAACGGAATGACGGTGACACGGCCCTCGCCGACGCCGGCATCACGCTCACCGGGTCGCACCTGATCGCGTTCGGGCAGCGCTACCGGCTCGACGCGATCGCGTCCTATGGTCCGGAGCTCCAGCCGCGGCACTACCGCAAGCCGGTCATCGCCGGCGGCGCCGGCCTGCTGTGCATGGCGCTCTCCTTCGGGGCGTTCGAAGGGCCGCGGACCTCGGCGGGGCTCGTGTTCCTGGGGGTCGGCGTGCTGCTGATGATCGACAGCGGGGCCTGGGCGCTCATGGCGCGGCGCAATGCGACCGTGGAGCTGGTCTCGACCACGGGCCACCGGTGGCGCGTGGAGCTGCCCGACCGGGCGCTGATGCCCAAGCTCCTCGAGGCGCTCGACACGGCGACGGGCGGCAGCGGCCGGCGCTGAGCAGGGGCGCTCGATGCGCCCTTTGCGGACGCACAATCCAGCCGACTGTCACCGAGATGTTTCGTTTGCGTCTCGACGCGTTGCGTCATTCGGCGTTAATGTTGCGTTGCACCATTTTCGAGGCGTGTGATGAACATTCTGGTCCTGAATTGCGGCAGTTCGTCGGCGAAGTTCGCCGTGCTGGACGCCCGAACCGGCGCCGAACACCTGACCGGCAACGCCCAACGCCTGGGCACCCCCGAGGCCACGCTCGACTGGCGCCACGCCGGCCAGAGCGTCTCCCGCCCGATTCCGGGCGCCGATCACGACGTCGCCCTGCGCGCGGCGGTGGCCCTGCTGCGCGAGGCCGGCCTGGAGCAGACGCTCGGCGGCGTCGGCCACCGCGTCGTCCACGGCGCCACGCGGTTCGCACAGTCGATGCGCATCACCCCCGAGGTCATCGCGCAGGTCGAGGCGTGCGTGCCCCTGGGGCCGCTGCACAACCCCCCGAATCTCCTGGGGATTCGCATCGCGCAGGAGCTCCTGCCCGGGCTGGTCCAGGTCGCCGTGTTCGACACGGCGTTCCACCAGACCATGCCGCCGCGCGCGTACACCTACCCGGTGCCGCTGGAGTGGCTCGAGCAGCACGAGGTCCGCCGCTACGGGTTCCACGGCACGAGCCACCGGTACGTGGCGCAGAAGGCCCAGGCGATGCTCGGGCTCGCGCCGGACGCGGGCGCCCTGCTGACCGCCCACCTGGGCAACGGCTGCTCGGCGACCGCCGTGCTCAATGGCCGCAGCGTGGACACCACGATGGGCCTGACGCCTCTCGAGGGCCTGGTCATGGGCACGCGCTCGGGCTCCGTCGACCCCGCCCTGGTCGGCCACGTCGCCCGCGCGACGGGCGCGACGCCCGAGTCCATCCTGGACACGCTGAACAAACGCTCCGGCCTGCTCGGCCTCTCGGGCCACTCCAACGACATGCGCACGCTCGAGGCCGCCGCCGCGGCCGGGCACGCCCGCGCGCAGCTCGCCATCGAGGTCTTCTGCTACGTGCTCGCCAAACAGCTCGCCGGCCTGACCGTCGCGCTGGGCCGCCTGGACGCCCTCGTCTTCACGGGGGGCATCGGGGAGAACTCCGTGCTGGTCCGCGAGAAGGTCGTCGGCCTGCTCGGCTTCCTGGGCCTGGTCCTCGACCCCGAGGCCAACGCCCGCGCCATCCGCGGCCACGACGGCCGCATCACGCTGCCCGGCGATGCCCACGCCCCGCAGGCCCTCGTCGTCCCCACCCACGAAGAGCTCATGATCGCCATGGACACCGCCGCCCTGGTCGCCTGAAGAGAGACCCCCATGCCCCGCACCCTGCTCGTCGCCCCCGCCGGCCGCGCCGCCGGCCTGACCACCGCCACCCTCGGCCTCGTGCGCGCCCTGGACCGCCAGGGCGTCCGCGTCGCCTTCGCCAAGCCCATCGCCACCCGCGCCGAGGACCGCAGCCTCGCCCTCGTCAAGCTCGGCTCGAGCCTGCTGCCCCCGGACCCCTTGCCCCACACGCTCGTCGAGGATCTCCTCTCGGACGGCGACGACCAGACGCTCATGGAGAAGGTCGTCGCCATCTGCGCCCAGGCCGCCGAGGGCGCAGACGTCCTCATCGTCGAGGGCATGGTCAGCGAGGGCGCCGCGCCCTACGCCCAGCGCGTCAACGGCCTGATGGCCAAGGCGCTCGACGCCGATCTGGTGCTCGTCGCCGCCCCCGCGGACCAGACGGCCGCGCAGCTCGCCGGCGCGCTGTCCATCGTCTCCCGCGGGTTCGGCGAGCCCGGCGAAGGCCGGCAGGTCCACTGCATCCTGAACCGCGTGCCCACGGACGACGAGAACCAGCTCGACGCCTGGGCGGCCAGCGTTCGCGCCGAGAAGCTCGTGCCCCTGGCCGTGGTGCCCGCCCGCGAGGATCTGTCGGCGCTCCGCGTGATCGATCTGGCCAAGGCCATCGGCGCCAAGGTCCGCCACGCGGGCGACATGCACAAACGCCGCTTCCGGGACGTGCGCCTGTGCGCCGCGACGGTGCCCAACTCCGTCAAGGTCTTCGCGCCCGACCGCCTGCTCATCGCCCCCGCGGACCGCGACGACATCATCCTGGCCGTGTCGCTGGCGGTGCTCGGCGGCATGCGCATCGCCGGCCTGGTGCTGACCGGCGGCGTGGAGCCCAACGAGCGCGTGATGCAGCTCTGCGCGCCGGCCTTCGCCACGGGTCTGCCCGTGCTCGAGGTCGACGACGGCAGCTTCCAGACGGCGACCCGCGTCGCCAACGTGGACCGCCAGATCCCCATCGACGACAAGGACCGCGTCGAGCTGGCCATGAACGTGGTCGCGGACCGCATCGATCCGGCCTGGCTGCGCGCGCTGACGTCGTCGCGGCGGACCCAGCGGCTGTCTCCGCCGGCGTTCCGGCACCGCCTCGTCGAGGAGGCCCGGGCCGCGAACAGACGCATCGTGCTGCCCGAGGGCACGGAGCCGCGGACCATCGCAGCGGCGGCCATCGTGCAGGCGCGCGGCATCGCGCGGTGCGTGCTGCTCGGCCCCCCGGACGAGATCCACGAGCAGGCGCGCAAACAGGGCGTGAAGCTGCCCGGGACCATCGAGATCATCGACCCGGCGAGTGTCGCCCCGGGCTACGTCGAGCGGCTCGTCGAGCGTCGCAAGGCCCGCGGCATGACCCACGAGCGCGCCGAGATCGAGCTGCAGGATGCCATCATGGTCGGCACGATGATGGTCGCCGGGGGCGAGGCCGACGGCCTGGTGTCCGGCGCGGTCCACACCACGGCGCACACCATCCGGCCGGCGCTGCAGCTCATCAAGACCGTGCCCGGCTGCAACCTGGTCTCCAGTGTGTTCTTCATGTGTCTGCCCGAGCAGGTCCTGGTGTTCGGCGACTGCGCCGTGGTGCCGAATCCCACGGCCGCGGAGCTGGCGGACATCGCCATCCAGAGCGCCGACACCGCCGCCGCGTTCGGCATCGCGCCGCGGGTGGCCATGCTGTCCTACTCGACCGGCGCCTCGGGCGGCGGCGAGGACGTCGAGAAAGTCGTCGCGGCCACGGCCCTGGCCAAGCAGCAGCGTCCGGAGCTGCTCATCGACGGCCCCCTGCAGTACGACGCCGCGGTGATGCCCGACGTGGCCCGGGCCAAGGCCCCGGGCTCCCCCGTCGCCGGCCGGGCCAACGTGATCGTGTTCCCCGATCTGAACACCGGCAACGTGACCTACAAGGCCGTGCAGCGCAGCGCCGGCGTGGTGGCCATGGGACCGCTGCTCCAGGGACTCAACCGACCGGTGAACGATCTGTCCCGCGGTTGCCTGGTCGAAGACATCGTGTTCACCATCGCGCTGACCGCCGTGCAGGCCCAGCAGGCCACCGCGCGGCGGTAGGGCGCGGGCTCAGGCGAACAGGTCGTCCAGGCGTTCTACCGGGCCACCGCTGACAGCGCCCGCGCGGCGGCCGCCCGCCCCGCCCTTGACAACCCGCCGCCCGGTGACCAGACTCCGCGTCCAGATACTTAGCATGCTCAGCAATTCGCGGGGTGCCCCGCGCTGGAGGCGAACATGGCGAATGCCGCCTACATCTACGATGCCGTCCGGACCCCGCGGGGCCGCGGCAAGACCAATGGGTCGCTCTACACCGTCAAGGCCGTGGACCTGCTGGCCACGAGCCTGCGGGCGCTGGCGGCGCGGAACAACCTGAGCGACAAGGCCAACTCGGCATTGCTCGACGACGTGAGCATCGGCTGCGTCACCCAGACGGGTGAGCAGGGCTCGTGCATCGCCCGCTCGGGCGTGCTGCTCGCGGATCTGGACGAGTCCGTGCCCGGCGTGACGCTCAACCGCTTCTGCGGCTCGGGCCTCGAGGCCGTGAACGAGGCCGCGGCCAAGGTCGCCGCCGGCTTCGCCGACCTGACCATCGGCGGCGGCGTGGAGAGCATGTCCCGTGTGGCGATGGGCTCCGACGGCGGCGCCCTCTGGGACCCCACGTTCGAGTGGCGCTACGGCACCGTGCCCCAGGGCATCTCCGCCGACCTGCTGGCCACCATCGCCGGCTTCACCCGCGCCGAGGTGGACGCCTTCGCACTGCGCAGCCAGAAGAACGCCGCCGCCGCCTGGGAGCGCGGCGAGTTCAGCCGCAGCGTGGTCCCCGTGGTCGACATGAACGGGGTCACGGTGCTGGCCCGCGACGAGTACCTGCGCCCGGACACCACGATCGAGAGCCTGACCAAGCTGAAGGCCGCCTTCGAGACGATGGGCGACCAGTTCGGCCTGGACGACCTGGCCCGCAAGCGCTACCCGCACATCGAGAACATTCGACACATCCACACCGCCGGAAACTCCAGCGGCATCGTGGACGGCTCCGCGGCGGTCCTGCTGGGCAACGCGGCCATCGGCCAGCAGCTCGGCCTGAAGCCCCGCGCCCGCATCCGCGCCGCGGTCTCCACGGGCGGCGAGCCCGTGCTGATGCTGGCCGAGCCGGTGTCCGCCACGCTCAAGGCCCTGAAGAAGGCCGGCATGACCATCAACGACATCGATCTGTTCGAGGTCAACGAGGCCTTCGCCGCCGTGCCGATGTATTTCGCGCAACAGACGGGCGCGGACCCGGAGAAGGTCAACGTGAACGGCGGCGCCATCGCCCTGGGTCACCCCCTGGGGGCCACGGGCGCGATGCTGCTGGGCACCGTGCTGGACGCACTGGAGCGCCGCAATCTCTCCACCGGCCTGGTCACGCTGTGCATCGGCGGCGGCATGGGCATCGCCACCATCATCGAACGCGTCTGAGCACACGGGGAGACATGACACATGCGCTGTGAATTCGATTCCACGACCGGCGTCGCGACCCTCGTCATGCAGATGGAGGGTCGGGCGAACAAGGTGAACCCCGCGTTCGGCGAGGGCCTCAATCGCATCGTCGACGAGGCGCTCGCGCAGCCCGGCCTGAAGGGCATCATCCTGGCCTCGGGCCACAAGGACTTCTGCGTCGGCGCGGACCTGGACTTCGTGTACCGCGTGCGCGACGCCAAGGCCGTGTACGAGGCCGTCGCCCAGCTCAACGCCCTGTATCGCAAGCTGGAGACCTGCGGCAAACCCGTGGTCGCGGCGCTCACGGGCTCGGCCCTGGGCGGCGGCTACGAGCTCGCGCTCGCCTGCCATCACCGCATCGCGCTCGACCGCCCGGACATTCAGCTCGGCCTGCCCGAGGTGAGCCTGGGGGTCATCCCCGGCGCCGGCGGCACGCAGCGTCTGCCGCGTCTGTTGGGCATCCAGGCCGCCCTGATGCTCATCGCCGAGGGCAAGATCGTGCGCGCCAGCAACGCCCAGGCCCAGGGTCTGGTCGACGCGCTCGTCGACTCGCCCGAGGCACTGCGCGCCGCCGCGCTCGAATACATCGCCAAACACCCCAACGCCAAGCAGCCCTGGGACAAGCCGGACTTCAAGTACCCCGGCATGCACCAGCCGGACACGCTGGACTTCCGCCAGCTCTTCGCCGTCGGCGGCGCCATGCTGACCAAACGCACGGCCGGTGTGTACGCCGCGCCCGAGGCGGCCATCAGCGCGGTCTACGAGGGCACGAGCCTGACGTTCGACGCCGGCGTGCAGGTCGAGAGCCGCTACTTCGCCGCCCGCGCGACGAGCGACCAGGCGAAGGACATGATCCGGTCGTTCTGGTACCACAAGAACGCCGTGGAGAAGCAGGAGGGCCTGCCCCGCGTCGACAAGAGCGGCTATCAGACCATCGGCATCCTCGGCGCGGGCATGATGGGCGCCGGCCTGGCGTTCGTCTGCGCGCAGCGCGGCTTCAACGTCGTGCTGAAGGACATCCGCCAGGAGGCCCTGGACAAGGGCATGGCGCACATCGACGAACAGATCGCGAAGCGCGCCAAACACGCCTCGGCCGAGGAGAAGGCCGCCCTGCGCGGGCGCATCAAGCCCACGCTGGAGACGCCCGATCTGGCCCCGTGTGATCTGGTCATCGAGGCCGTGATCGAAGACATCGACGTGAAACACAAGGTCACGCGCGAGGTCGAGGCGGTGCTCGGGCCCAACGCCCACTGGGCCTCGAACACGTCGGCCATCCCGATGAACGATCTGTCGCCGGCCTGGCGCGATGGCAAGACCTTCATCGGTCTGCACTACTTCTCGCCCGTGGAGCAGATGCCCCTCGTCGAGATCATCGTGGGCAAGGACACCAGCGACGACACGCTGGCCCGCGCGCTGGCGTTCTCGCGGGAGATCAAGAAGACGGCCATCGTGGTCAACGACGGCTACGGCTTCTACACGACGCGTGTGTTCTCGGCCTACATCATGGAGGCCGCGCAGCTCGTGGCGCAGGGTCACGACCCGGCGCTGGTGGAGTACGCCGCGCGCCGCGCCGGCATGGTGGTCTCGCCGCTCAAGGTCTTCGACGAGGTCACGCTGACGCTGGCGATGCACGCCATCGGCACGCGGGACAAGTGGGAGACGAAGAAGGGCACGCCCTCGGGCGTGACCGAGTGGCCGGGCTTCAAGCTGGTCAAGGCGTTGGTGGAGCAGGGCCGCACGGGCAAGGGCGCCGGCGCCGGCTTCTACGACTACAGCGCCAAGCCGCGGCGGCTCTGGGACGGCCTGAAGGGCCTGGCGACGGGCACCCCCGCGCGCACGGGCTTCGAGTACATCCAGAACCGGCTGATGCTGGCCCAGGCGCTCGAGGCGGCGCGCTGCGTCGAGGAGGGCATCCTGCGCGCGAATCGGGATGCGGAGATCGGCGCCATCTTCGGCCTCGGCTTCGCGCCGAACACCGGCGGTCCCCTGGCCTACCTGGACCGCTTCGGCCTGCGCAACGCCGTGAACACCCTCGACGACCTCACGCGTGAGCTGGGCAACCGCTACGCCGTGCCCGCGCTCATGCGCAAGATGGCCGAGACCAACGAGACCTTCTTCGAGAAGGTTTGAGTCGACCCCGGGGTTCGACGTACCCTGGCGCCCATGCGCAAAGGTCCGTTCCCCAAAGGGTTTTCCCGCTTCGGCCTCGCCGTGCTGGCCGGCGTGGCCGGGCTCGTCGCCGGCTGCGACGACAGCGCCTCGCCGGACGAGCGGGCGGACGAGGTCCCCATCGAGGTCATCGCCGTCCGCACGCGGGCGGCGGGCGCCGACTTCATCGAGTGGGTCGGCCACACCGTCTGCGGCGGTCTGTCGTGCAGCCCGTATCCCACCTGCCCCGAGGCGGACGCCGGCGCGCCGGCCGACGCCGCGGAGGCGCCCGGGGACGCCGCGCACGACGCCGCCCCGCCCGACCTCGCGGTTCCGGATGGCGCGCCGCTCATCCCGCCGGACGCTGCCCCGCTCGTGCCACCGGACGCCGCGCTCGTCGTCGGTGACGCCGCGCCCATCGTGAGCGACGCTGCCGTGGTGTCGGCCGACGCCGCCGTCGCCCCGCCGGACCTGGGCGTCGCGATGCAGCCGCAGTTCGCGGCCGGGCCCGACGGCGGCGTGTGCGTGCTGCCGGACGTCGGCTTCGGCTACGACCCGGGCGAGAGCACCAGCCTGGACGAGGCCTCGTACTGCGCCTGCAGCCAGGGCTACTCGCTCGAGGCCAACGGCCTGGTCATCACGTTCCCCGGCCGCGCGCTCTACGAGGTCAACGAGGTCCGCGGCGTCGAGCTCGCCAACGGCATCGTGGTGGGCACGGGCATCCCCGGGCCGATGCCGGCCGTGTCGGCGACCTACGAGGGCGAGCCCCTGAGCGGCCTCATCCGCGTCGTCGAGATCCACGAGCGCAAGGTCCGCGCCGGCGAGGAGGACTACGTGGTGACCTTCTCCGGCGCCTTCGAGCTCGCCTCGAGCCGCGTGCGCTTCGAGCGCGGCCTCTTCCGCCCCCTGGAGACACGTCAACCATGATCCGCGCCGTGCTCCTGACAGTGACCGCAGCGACCGCCCTGGCCGCACCGGCCCAGGCCGCGCCCTTCCGCGTGCAGGCCGACGTGGGGGGCTTCGTGAACTTCTCGGACGAGCCCTTCGGCGGCCGCGGGCGCACACTCCTCGGCCGGTTCGGCGCCGTGGACGACCCCGGGCTGGAGCGCGACGTCGTCTTCGGTCTGACGGCGACCTACCGGCCGGTGGAGGTGCTCGAGCTCGGCGTGAGCGCGCGGCGCATCGCCACGGGCTGGCGCTATGCGCTGCGCGAGGAGCCCTCCATCGCCCAGCGCCAGGACACGGAGTCCTGGCCCATGATGGCGATCATCGGGCTGCGCTCGGCCCAGGGGGACGTGATCCTGCGCGGCGGGGCCGGGGTGGGCATGGCCCTGTCCGAGGTCACGCGGCGCGGCTACCTGGACGACAGCGGCGCCAAGGAGCGCAGCCTGTGCGCGAGCGGCTACGCGGGCGTCGGGTATCTGACGAGCATCGGCCTCGAGCTCGGCGTCGAGCTCGTGTACCTGCACTTCACGCTGCCCGAGACCCATCCGATCATGCCCGTCGAGGGCGACGGCGCGGTGAACGGCCTGGTGCTCGGCGTGACCCTGGGTTTCCAGGGCAAGTGAGGTCGCTGAGCCGGTTCAGCCGCCGCTGGGCAGGCAGACCTCGGCGGTGGCGCTGCGGGCGCTGCTGCCGCCGATGTAGCGCTCGGCCTCGACGGCCGTGAAGCCGCCCGGGCTGCTGCAATAGTCGTTGGCGCCGGCGGCCTTGGACACGCACAGGCCGCCGTTCGCGCCGAGCATCGAGCCGCCGACGCAGAACGTGACGGCCTTGCCCGAGCGGTCGGGGCAGTAGCCGGCGCAGGACACCGTGCAGAAGCCGAGCCCGGAGGAGGGCTCGTGGTCGAGGAAACAACGGCCCTCGCCGGCGTCCGTGGAGAACGCGCAGTCGTTGTTCGAGCGGCAGGCGTCGCCCACCCAGGCGTTGCGGTTCAGCGGGCTGCCGGAGTCCCCCGGGGCCTGGGGCGAGTCGGCGGGGCCGTCGCTGGCGCCGGGCGCCGCGCCGCTGTCGCCGTTGAAGAACGGCG
Source organism: uncultured Myxococcales bacterium (assembly GCA_903847385.1). Classification (GTDB taxonomy): domain Bacteria; phylum Myxococcota_A; class Bradymonadia; order UBA7976; family UBA1532; genus CAINDO01. The sequence goes on along the minus strand of CAINDO010000178.1, from coordinate 14,734 downwards.
TGTTCATGTCCGCCGCGTCCTCGGAGATCTCGACGTGCACGTGGTCGTTGTGCGGGTGCGAGCCCTGGTAGCAGCGGTCGCGGGGGGTGCCGCCGCTGGCCTTCCAGATCGTGCGGTCCCAGATCAGCATCTGGATGCCGATGCGGTCGGCGTTCTCGATGAGCCAGTTGGCGACGCGGTCGCCCTTGCCGTTGTCCGCCGCGCCGCCGCGGGTGGGGATGAAGACGTCGATGGCGCGGCCCGTAGCGTGCACCGAGAGGCTGTTGCCGCCGCGGATGTTGCGGCAGGCGTAGATCTGGATGCCGCGACCGTCGACCGAGGTGTTCACCTCGCCGGGGAACGCGCTGCGGATGTAGCGGCCGAGGGCTTCCGCGCCGCTCGTGGGGCCGCCCTGGCAGCGCCGACCCGCGCCCTGGTAGGGCACGGACATGCCGTCGCCGGCGTCGCTCACGTCCCCGGGGACCTGCCAGCGGCCACCGCAGGAGGCCTTGTCCACGAATTCCGACGAGTCACCCTCGTCGAGGCCGGACTCGTCGTCGCTGACGGAGTCGGCGGACGGGTCGGCGGACTCGATCTCCGAGAGGTCCGCGGGTGCATCGGCGCAGCCGGTGGCGGCGACGGAGAGCAGGGCGGCGGCGAAGAGCTGTGCAAGGGTGTTGGAGCGCATGCGGTTCCTCATCGGCACGGTTGCGGAGAAACTTTTGCAAGACCCGGGCCGCGACGCAAAGAAAGCCATCGCGACGGCGCCATGCGGTCGCGCGACGATCTTCCGCGCGCAGAGTGTGGCACGGCGGTCTCACTTTCGGGCGAAACGAGGCCGCGAGGTCTCGGGCGCCGGCGAACTTCGCACCGGCGCCGCCGCGTGTTAGCGTCCCGCCCCAGCAGGGAAGGGGGAGAGACCATGCACGAACCGACACGCGCCGACTTCGACCATCTGCCGGAGGACATCCTCCGCAGTCCGCTGTTCAACGCGGACCTCGCGCCGGTGCCGCAGGCCAAGCGCAACTGGACGACCTACAACTTCGCCGCGCTCTGGATTTCCATGGCGCACTGCATCCCGACCTACATGCTCGCCGGCGGTCTCATCGCCGTGGGCATGAGCTGGTCACAGGCGCTGCTGACCATCGGCCTGGGCAACCTGATCGTGCTCGTGCCGATCCTGCTCAACGCCCACCCGGGCACGAAGTACGGCATCCCCTTCCCCGTGCTGGCCCGGTCGGCCTTCGGCACGAACGGCGCGCAGATCCCGGCGATGCTGCGGGCGCTCGTGGCCTGCGGGTGGTTCGGCATCCAGACCTTCATCGGCGGCGAGGCCGTGAAGACCTTCATCGAGGCCATCTGGCCGGCGTTCGCCCACCTGGGGGGCGGCGCGAGCGTGCTGCCCGGCCTGAGCGTGCCGAGCGCGATCACGTTCTTCGTGTTCTGGGCGCTCAACATCCTGATCATCTACCGCGGCATGAACGCCGTGCGCGTGTTCGAGAACTGGGCCGCGCCGCTGGTGCTGGTGATGGCCGCCGCGCTCCTGTGGTGGACGGTGGACCGCGCCGGCGGCTTCGGGCCGCTGATGGACTCGCCCTCGAAGCTCACGGAGCCCGGCGCCTTCTGGAAGGTCTTCGTCCCGTCGCTGACGGGCATGATCGGCTTCTGGGCCACGCTCTCGCTGAACATCCCGGACTTCACGCGCTACGGCCGTGGCCAGAAGGAACAGATCGTCGGCCAGATCCTCGGCCTGCCCACCACCATGATCGCCTTCTCGGCGATGGGTGTGATGGTCACGAGCGCCTCGGCGGCGATTCTGCCCGGCGTCGACACGGCCAAACTCTGGGACCCGGTCTTCATTCTGAGCCAGCTCACGAGCGCGGACACCGGCCTGATCGAGTCGGGCACCACCCGCGCCATCGTGGCGGTGGTGGCGCTCTTCGGCGTCGCCGTGGCGACGGTGTCGGTGAACATCGCGGCCAACGTCGTCAGCCCGGCCAACGACTTCGCCAACCTGGCCCCGCGCCGCATCTCCTTCAAGACGGGCGGCCTGATCACCGGCATCCTGGGCATCGTGATGCACCCCTGGCTGCTGCTGGCCAACGCGGAGAGCTACATCTTCAACTGGCTCATCGGGTATTCGGCGCTGCTCGGCCCCATCGCCGGCATCATGATCGCCGACTACTGGCTCCTGCGCCGCCGCACCCTGAACGTGAACGACCTGTACCGGCCCCTGGGGGAGTACCGCGGCGTGAACGTGGTCTCGGTGGTCGCGCTGGTCGTGGGCATCCTGCCCAACCTGCCGGGCTTTCTGGCGTCGGTCCACCTGGTCGAGGGCGTGTCGCCGTTCTTCACGGACCTGTACGTGTACGCCTGGTTCACCGGCACCCTGCTGGCCGGGAGCATCTATCTGGTGGGCACGAAGCTGACCGGCGCGAAGGCCGCCGCCTGAGAACGACCCGATGGCCGCCCGCCCCTACCACCACGGAGACCTGCGACGCGCCCTGCTGGACGCCGCGCTTTCGCTGATCGAGGCCCAGGGCGTGGAGGCCCTGACGCTTCGCGCCGTGGCCGGTCAGGTGGGCGTCACGCACGCGGCGCCGTACCGGCACTTCGTGGACAAGGGCGACCTGCTCGCCGCGGTGGCGGGCGAGGGCTTCAAGCTCCTGGCCGAGCGCACCGAGGCGGCCCGGGACGCCGCCGGCGCCGGGCTGACGGACCGCCTGCTGGCCATCGGCGTGGCGTACGTCCGCTTCGCCGTGGAGCACCCGGCGCACTACCGCGTGATGTTCGGCCGCGGCCTCGTGGACCTGCCGGCGGACCACCCCTTCCACGCCGACGCCCAGCGGGCCTTCGGTGTGCTGACCGGCACGGTGGGTGAGCTCCAGGCGGCCGGCCTGATGGCGGCCGACGCGCCGGACGCCCGCGCCGTGCTGGGCTGGGCCACGGTCCATGGCCTGGCGATGCTGCTGACGGACGGGTTGCTGCCCCTGCCGGCGACCCAAGAGGCCCGGGATGCCTTCGTCGCGGGCATCCTGCTGGCGTCCTACCGGGGCATGCTCAACTGAGCGTCACAGCATCCCGTCGGACTGCATCGCCGCCTTGAGGTGCTTCTCGAAGAGGGGCGTCTTCTGCATGCCGGCGGACGAGGGCTCCTCGGGCACCATGGTGTCCAGGTAGGTCGTGATCTCGGCGGCGTGTTCATCCAGGAAGCGCCCCGCGTCCGGCTCTCCGAGGCTGACGATCTGCTCCTGCAGCGTGTCCCAGCGGCCCATCTCCTCGGACATCACGTCGATGGCCCCGCAGGAGGCCGACTCGGGCTGGTTCTTGCAGCCGAGCCAGCGGTTGGGGACCTCTTTGCGCCAGAAGCCGCCGGGGCCCGTGACCTGGTAGGCCAGCTCGTTGAAGGCCTCGAGGGCGTCCGTGGGCGTCGGCGCCTCTTTCTCGAACGCCATGAAGTACCGGCGCAGGTAGGACTCCTTGTAGCCCTGCAGGCGGCCCCAGAGCTGGCTCGTCTTGGGGCTGGCGCGCCCGGTGGCCAGGCCGGCGGGGTCCTGCTTGGCCTGCCAGACGTACCATCCGCCGCCGCCCACCACGCCCGCGAGGGCCAGACTGATCGCCGCCGACTTCCACTGGACCATGCTCACCCTCCACCCAGAAGACCGTTGAGTCGCGACTCGAAGAACGACGCCACCACCAGCGCCATTCCCGAAACGAACAGCACACCGAGCACCGCGAGGCCGACGCGATCGAAGATGGGGCTCCCGATCCGGTGGCGCAAGAGGCCCCGACCCAGGAACGCCCCGCTCATCGCGGCGAGCACGTACGACAAGGCTTCGAAGATCAGGTGGGGCAGCACGATGGCGACCGTCAGCGCCGCCTCGATGCCGCCGTGCGCGGCCTCGGTGCGGGTCAGAAATCCCAGAACGACGCCCCACCGCGCCGCGTTCCAGGCCAGCACCAGCAGGATACCGCCGTGCTGATAGAGCGTCGAGAGCAGGAAACTCGCGAAGAGCACCACGGCGTTGCGCTGCATGAGCACGCCAAACGTGCCGAAGTCGACGTCGCGCAGGCGCGTGCCCCGGAACTCGCCCAGAAAGTCGCCGTAGACGGCGCTGACCTTGGCCAGCGACAGGAACGACACGGCCGCGCAGTAGGCCACGAACACACCGATGAAGAGGCCGAAGAGCTCGCGGGCCATGCGCAGGTTGGCCCGACGGGGGCTCATGGCGCCGCCGTAGACTTCATCGCGGTTCCGGTCGAGCAGGGCCTGCACGTAGCCCGCCTGCCCCAGCGCCACGAGCACGAGCGAGATGAGCGCGGCGTCCCCGGGGAAGAACATGCGCGCGGCGACCATGCCGACCACGGACCACACCGCCCCGCGCAGCAGCGCGCCGGGGAAGTGCATGCCCATGTGCGGCGAGGCCGACAGGGTCGGGATGATGTTCGTACCGTTCACGGCGATGACCCCGTCCCCGTTCTGGAGGCGCCGGCGGCTCCGGCGCCCTTGGACTCATTCGACTCGTCGGAGTCTTCGGCGGGCGGCGCGAGCGGCAGCAGCGCCAGGCGGGACTCGACGAGCATGGCCTCGCGCTCCAGCGACACGCGCACGCCGAAGCGGCCGAAGATCGAGCTGATGGGGCCCTGGAATTCGGCGTCCACCAGGGCGGCGGTGGGCACGGCGGCGCCGCCGATGCTGCGGGCGAGGCTGTCCATGGCCTGCGGCGCATTGCCCAAAAGGAGCACGGGCTCGGCGCCCGTGGCCACCACCCGCTGCTCGAGCGCCGGCAGGGCCGCCCGCCAGCGCGCCTGGGGCTCGGCGAGGCTCTTGCCGTACCGCGCGGCGAGCGCGAAGCCGGGCTTGGGCTGCGTCTGCACGATGAAGGCCGCGCCCGTGGCGCCCGTGAGCGGCTCGGCGAACCCCGCGACCTCGGGGAAGATCGTGCCGAGCGCGGCGACGGGCTGGCGGGCATACCCGGGCAGACCGGCCCACAGCGCGGGCCAGCACACGAAGCCGCAGTGGAGCGCCTCGGCGACGTACCGGTCGAGCGGCAGCGCCGGGAGCGGCGCGATCTCGTCGAACGTACGCCCGTGGCGCGGGGTGGCGGCGACGGTGACCGTGGCGGCCCCGGCCCCGGACAGGCTCCGCGCGGCGACGGGCGCCTGACCGTCCCCGAGCGCGCCGAGGCGGGCGGCGCGCGACGTGTAGCTGGCCTCGACCTGGACGAGGACGTCCGACGGCGTGGCCCGGACGCTGAGGCGCGACGCGCGGAAGAGCACCGCGCCGGGGCCCAGCAACTGTTCGGGCAGCGCCGCCGCGCGCCGGGCCTGCGCCAGCCGCGCGCCGCGGACCTCGATGGGCGTCTGCGCGTCCGCCAGGGCCTCGGTGACGACCTCGATCTCGGCCATCGCCCGACTCCAGCGGATCCAGGGCCCGTGGACCACGTGAAGCCGCAGGGTCTCGCCCTTGGCGGGCGCGCCGGCGACGCGATCGGTGCCGGGGTTCTCCGTGGCCGCCGGGGGCGCCGTGAGCGCGATCAGCCCGGCCGGCAGGCCGCCCGCGCCGAAGCCGGCGTCCGCCACCCAGTCCACGGAGACCTGCGTGGGCGTGTCCACGAGCACGAGCGCCGTGGGCCGGTTGGTCTCGAGCAGCACGGCCAGCCGATACGCGCCCAGGCCCGCCAGCGCCGTCTGGACGGCCTGCGCGCGGCCGGGGGTGGTGTCCAGGGCCACCGCCCACATCTCCGGGGCGTCCGTGGGGCCGAGCATCTGCACGGCGCCGTAGCGCAGCCCCAGCCAGTCGCCGGGCGAGACCTCGCGCCCGGCCGCCCGGTGGGCCAGCAGGCGCACGTGCACCCAGGCCGGCGGCGGCGGGTTCTCGGCCACCCAGCGGCCGAACTGCTCCGGGGCCTGGAACACGCGCACCAGGTCCTCGGAGGTCTGCAGCACGCCGGAGATGGGGCCGCTGCGCACGGAGAACCAGGCGGGGCGCGCGGCGTCGACGCCGAAGGCCGGCAGGAACCCCGGATCGAGCAGGAAACCGGCGTCGCTGCGGGCGAAGGCCGAGCGCAGGGGCACGTTTCGCTCGCCGACGGCCCCGATGAGCGCGGTCAGCGCGCCCGGCTCGAAGGTCGCCGTGAGCGGGGCGTCCTGCGGCAGCGCGCCCGAGAAGTCCGCCGGCGGCGCGGGGGCGGGCCGGTCCGCCGTGGCCGACTTGCGGGAGCCGCCGCACGCCGGGAGCACCGCCGCGAGCGCGACGACCCGGGCGAGCCGGGCGGCGCGAGGGCCTCGGAACAGGCTGTGAGGCGAACGTGACACGGGCGGCATTCTGGCCGCATTGTTTCAGGCGCTCAACGAGGAACGTGTGTCCGTAGGTGATGGGTGACGTTCGCGCGTACACTGACCCCGCGAACGCCGCCGACTCCGCGGCCGTCGTCGTCACCCGAACAAGTCGAGCGCATGCGAAACTCCCCGCCTCATCCCGGCGCTTCTGCTCGCCGCCCTGACCACCTCGCCCGGGCCCGCCGCCGCGGCCCCCGTGGTCGACGCGCACCCCATGGGCACCCAGGCCGGCTGCCCGGCCAACGTGGGGGTGCTGAACATGTCCGTGGACGTGTTCGGCGCGTTCGGCTCCGGCGTGGCCGGCGCCGGCGACGCCAACTACGACCCCGTCGATGCGCCGGACGCGGGTGTCCACGGGACCGTGTACGAGGCCATGACCTTCATGTGCTTCGAGCAGGGCGGCGCGACCACCGGCGAGTGGCTCGAGCTCGCCCGGCAGAACGCCGTGCCCTACGTGGCCGACGGTACGCCGAACCACATGACGAGCAGCTTCACCATCGCCCAGGTGGACGTGGCGCTCGACGCCCGGCTCGACTGCAACGTGCTGACCCTGTGCTACACGCTGACGAACGGCACGGGCGCGCGCATCGACAACCTGGTGCTGTTCCCCTACCTGGACGGCGACCTGTTCTTCAACGGGCGCTTCAACAACGACTACGCCGCCACCAACGCCGGCCAGCCGCGCACGGTGTTCGAGTTCGACCAGGGCGACGACCCGGCGGCCCCGACGACTTATCTGGCCATGTACGGCACGGACCCGGCGGACGCCCGGCTGAGCGGCTGGGAGACGGCGCAGTACAACGAGGGCCAGGCCCGCGTGCAGGACACGTTCGCCGGGTGCAACACGCTGCGCAACGGCCTGACGAAACGCGTGAACGCGAACGCCGACGTGGACGGCAACCTGGTCACGGACACCGGCTTCGACGTGAGCCTGGCGCTGCGCTACTCCGCCGGCGCGCTCGCCCCGGGCGCCACCAGCCCGCAGATGTGCTTCAACATCCAGTGGGGCCAGGGCCGGCAGTGCAGCGACGAGGACCACGACAACGTGTGTGTCCCCCAGGACAACTGCCCGGCCGTGGCCAACCCCACGCAGACGGACGCCGACGGCGACGGCGTGGGCGACGCCTGCGACGCGATGTGCGTGCCCGTGGCCGAGACCTGCAACGGTCTCGACGACGACTGCGACGGCACCGCCGACGACGGCAACCCCGGCGGGGGCGCGGCCTGCAACACCGGCGCCGCGGGCGCGTGCGCCGCGGGGACCACGGCCTGCAGCAACGGCGCGCTGCGGTGCAACGCGACGAACCAGCCCACGGCGGAGATCTGCGATGGCCTGGACAACGACTGCGACGGCCGCACGGACCAGAACGCGGCCGGACAGGCCCTGTTCCAGCCCTGCTACTCCGGCCCCAACGGCACGCTGAACGTGGGCGTGTGCCGCGCGGGCACGCAGACCTGCGCCGGGGGCGCCTACGGGGCCTGCGCCGGGCAGGTCGCGCCGGGCGTCGAGATCTGCGACGCGCTGGACAACGACTGCGACGCCACCGCGGACGATGGCCTGGGCGTGGGCAACGCCTGCACCGCGGGCGTGGGGGCCTGCCGCCGCAACGGCGTGAACGTGTGCGGCGTGGGCGGCGCGGTGACCTGCAACGCCGTCGCCGGCAACCCGGTCGCCGAGCTTTGCGACGCCCTCGACAACGACTGCGACGGCGCCGTGGACGACAATCTCGGCCTCGGCAACGCCTGCACCAGCGGTGTGGGGACTTGCGCGCGCAACGGCGTGAACGTGTGCGGCGTCGGCGGGGTCGTGAGCTGCAACGCCGTCGCCGGGCCGCCGGGCGCGGAGATCTGCGACGCCCTGGACAACGACTGCGACGGCGCCGTGGACGACAATCTCGGCCTCGGCAACGCTTGCTCCGTCGGCGTGGGCGCCTGCCGCCGCAACGGCGTGAACGTGTGCGGCGTGGGCGGCGCGGTCGCCTGCAACGCCGTGGCCGGCAACCCCGCCGCGGAGGTCTGCGACAACATCGACAACGACTGCGACGGCACCGTGGACGACAATCTCGGCCTCGGCAACGCTTGCTCCGCCGGGGTGGGCGCCTGTCGCCGCAACGGTGTGAACGTCTGCGGCGTCGGCGGGGCCGTGAGCTGCAACGCCGTCGCCGGCAACCCGGCTGCGGAGCTCTGCGACGGCCTCGACAACGACTGCGACGGCGCCGTGGACGACAATCTCGGCCTCGGCAACGCTTGCTCCGTGGGCGTGGGGACCTGCGCGCGCAACGGCGTGAACGTGTGCGGCGCCGGTGGCGCCGTGAGCTGCAACGCCGTGGCCGGCGCGCCCGGCGCCGAGGTCTGCGACGGTCTGGACAACGACTGCGACGGCACGGCGGACAACGGCGATCCCGGCGGCGGCGCGCCCTGCGTGAGCGCGCAGCCGGGCGTCTGCGCAAACGGGAGTACGGCCTGCGTGGCCGGGGCGCTGGCGTGTCGGCCCCTGGCCCAGCCCGCGCCCGAGATCTGCGACTCGCTGGACAACGACTGCAACGGCCGCGTGGACGACGTGGCCGGGAACGCGTGCGCCTGCGCGCCGGGCAGCATGCGGGCGTGCTACTCGGGGCCGGCGGGCACGCAGGGCGTGGGTCGCTGCCGGGCGGGCATGCAGGTCTGCGCCGCCGACGGCCGCAGCTACGGCGCCTGCGCCGGCGAGGTCGGGCCCGCGGTCGAGGTCTGCAACGCCGCGGACGACGACTGCGACGGCACGGCCGACGACGCGGCGGGCGTGGGCGACCACTGCGCGGCGGGCTTGGGCGCGTGCGAGCGCCGCGGCCACCTGAACTGCGATGTGCGGGCGGGGGCCGTGGTCTGCGACGCCGCCGCGGGCCCGGCGGGCGCCGAGGTGTGCAACGGCCTGGACGACGACTGCGACGGCGCGACGGACGACGGCCTGGATCTGGGCGCCGCCTGCGAGCTCGGCCTGGGTGTGTGCCGGGCCGCGGGCGTGCGGGTGTGCGACGCCGCGGGCGGCGTGGTCTGCAGCGCGACCCCCGGGCTGCCCGGCTCCGAGACCTGCGACGGCCGCGACGACGACTGCGACGGCGAGATCGACGAGGGCGACCCCGGCGGCGGGGTGGACTGCCCCACCGGCGACCTGGGCGCGTGCGCGACGGGCGTGACCCACTGCCGCGACGGCGCCCCCGTCTGCGACGCGGTGACCACCCCCGAGCCCGAGGCGTGCAACGGCCGCGACGACGACTGCAACGGCGAGGTCGACGACGACCCGTCGAGCCCGGACGGGCGCCTGTTCCTGACGTGTTTCGAGGGCGCGCCGGAGCTGGCCGGCGTCGGTCGCTGCGCCGAGGGGCGCCGCCACTGCCTGCTGAACGACTACGGCCCCTGCGAGGGCCAGCGCCTGCCCGAGGCGGAGACCTGCAACACCGAGGACGACGACTGCAACGGCCGCGTCGACGACCTGCCCGGCGGCGGCGTGTGCCTTTGCGCCCCCGGCGACGTGGTGGACTGCTACTCCGGCCCCGGCGGCACGGCCGGCGTGGGGACGTGCGCACCGGGCATCCAGGTCTGCCGCGCCGACGCCCAGGGGTACGACGCCTGCCAGGGCGAGTCGCTGCCCGGCGTGGAGGCCTGCAACGGCGTGGACGACGACTGCGACGCCCAGGTCGACGAGCCCGAGGACGTGCCCGGCGCGGACGCCCCCTGCCGCGTGGGCGTGGGCGCCTGCGCCGTGGACGCCCGCACGGTGTGCGACCCGGTGACCGGCGTGGTTTCCTGCACCGGCGTGGCGGGCGCGCCGAGCCCCGAGACGTGCAACGGCCTGGACGACGACTGCAACGGCGTCGTGGACGACCCGGACGCCGCGGAGCAGTGCAACGGCCTGGACGACGACTGCGACGCCGAGGTGGACGAGGACGCCCCCGGAGGCGGCGAGGCCTGCGACACGGGTGTCCCGGGCGTGTGCGCCGAGGGCCTGACCGCCTGCCGCGAGGGCGCCGTGGCCTGCGACGCCCAGCGCACACCGGGCGCCGAGACGTGCAACGGCCTGGACGACGACTGCAACGGCGCCGTCGACGACGCCCTGCCCGAGGCCGAGCCCTGCGAGACGGACCTGCCCGGCGTGTGCGTCGAGGGGCGCCGCGCCTGCGAGGGCGGCGAGATCGCCTGCCGGCCCGCCGTGCCCGCCACGGACGAGCTCTGCGACGGTCTGGACAACGACTGCGACGGCGAGGTCGACGACGCCGTCGTCGGCGCGGACGCGGCGTGTGGCACGGGCCTGCCCGGCGCCTGCCGCGCGGGCCGCAGCGCGTGCGCCGACGGTGACTGGCGCTGCACGGACGCCCCGACGCCGAGCCCCGAGGTGTGCAACCTGGAGGACGACGACTGCGACGGCATCCGCGACGACGGCCTGCGGAACGCCTGCGGCGTGTGCGGCCCGCTGCCCGTGGAGGTCTGCGACGGCGCGGATCAGGACTGCGACGACGAGATCGACGAGGGCGCCCGCTGCCCCGAGGCCAGCGTGTGCGCGTTCGGCCGCTGCGTGCCGGCCTGCAACAACAACGAGTGCGGCGACGACCTGATCTGCGTCGAGGGCGCGTGCGTGAACGCCTGCGACCTCGCCGACTGCGCCGAGGGCGAGGGCTGCCGCGCCGGCGTGTGTTTCGACCTTTGCGCGGAGACGACCTGCGGCGACGCCGAGTTCTGCGACCGCGGGCGCTGCCTGCCCGCCGACTGCGCGAACTTCAGCTGCCCCGAGCGCCCCGTGTGCGAGGGCGAGGACTGCGTGGACGACCCCTGCGAAGGCGTGACCTGCGGCGAGGAGCAGTTCTGCCGCGGCGGCGCGTGCGTGCCGAGCTGCGCCCCCGTGGCCTGTCCCTTCGGCGAGTCCTGCACGGACGGCGCCTGCCGCCCCGACCCCTGCGCCGAGGTGCAGTGCGGCCCCGGCGAACGGTGCCGCGAGGGCGCCTGCGAGGCCGACCCCTGCGACGAGAAGGGCTGCGGGCGCGGTGAGGTCTGCGTCGAGGGCGAGTGCCTGCCCGACCCCTGCGCCGGCATCGTTTGCCCCCTGGGCGAGCGGTGCGCCGTCGAGCACGCCCTGGCGCAGTGCGTGGCCGACTGGCAGGCCTTCACCGACCCCGGCGGCGCGGACGCCGGCCCGGCGGACGCGTTCGTCCAGGACGCCGCCGGCCTCGGCACGCTGATGGACGTGCCGAGCGAGGGCGTCGCCGCCGACGGCGGGCGCAGCCTCTCGGGCCCCGCCGGGGGCTGCGGCTGCCGCACCCGCGGGCCGGACGCCGCCCCGGGAATCCTGAGCCTCGCCGTGGCGGTTGTCGCACTCGGCCGCCGCCGCCGTCGTCGAACCTGATATCACTGCCGTCGATCACCCGACCCGACACGACCCGATACGAGAGACCCCCATGGCCCACATCGAATCCACGCGCGAGCTGATCCGCACCATCCTCAAGGACGACTACGTGGTGCCCGTCGTCGAGACGTACACCATCACCGAGGACGTCGGCGCCGCGACCCCCTGCCGCATCGCCGTGACGCTGCGGGGCGGGGACGGCGTGCCCGGCGCGACCATCCGGGGCGAGGGCGTGGGGTTCATCGACGCGCTGTGCGCCGGCCTGCTCGCCCACTACGCCCGCGAGTTCGAGTCGCTCAAGACCGTCCAGTTCACCGGCTTCAACGTGCGCGCCAAAATGGACACCACCCGCGTGGCCACGGGCTCCGACGCCGTCGGCATCGTGGCGCTGACCGTGCGCAACAGCGAGGGCAACCTGTTCGAGTTCGAGCGCCAGGGCCGCTCCCTGACGGCGACGGCGCTGGCCGTGGTCGTCGAGGCCTTCGAGCACTTCGTGAACTCGGAGAAGGCTTTCATCACGGTCTACCGCGCGCTGACGGACGCCAAGGAGCGCGGGCGCGCCGACCTGGCCAGCACGTACACCGCCCAGCTCGCCGAGCTGGTCAAGACGACCAGCTACACCCAGGTGATCGAGCGGATCCGCAAGGAGTTTTCGATCGGCGGATGACTCACCCCGCCGTATTCGAATACCCCCTGCGAATCGCCCCGAGGTCCGCCGCCGAAAAGGGGTTCAGACATCTTCGGGGGTCGTTTCCGTGTCTCTCGCCCTTTCAGCTCACAACGGCCAGCTCGCCCACCTCGCCCACCTCGAGTCCGTCGCCACGCTGCCCGGCGTGCAGGAAGCCCTGGCCAAGAGCCCGACGCTCCCGCCCCTCGCCGCCGCCGACGCCCCGAGCCTGAAGAGCACCGCGACCTTCGTCGGCACGCTGCTGACCGCCGCCAGCGCGCTGGCCTGGCTCGTTCTGCCCCGCATTCTCTGAGAGCCCCCCGTGAGCACCCCCCGCCCCCGCCTGGAGATCCGCTTCTGCCCCAAGTGCCGCTGGTACACCCGCGCCACCTGGCTGGCGCAGGAGCTGTTCATCACCTACCCGGACGCCCTGCTCGAGATCGCGCTGGTGCCCGCGGACGTGGGTGTGTTCGACGTCCTCGCCGACGGCGAGCCGATCTTCAGCCGCGCCACGACGGGGCGGTTCCCCGAGCCCAAGGAGCTCAAGCAGGCCCTGCGCGACCGATTCTTCCCGTCGCGGGATCTGGGTCACTCCGGCGGCCCCGGCTCCGGGACGCCGCTCCCCTCAGATATGGAGTGAGCCCTCGGCGAGCGCCGCCCGCAGCCCCGGCGTGAGGGGCGCGTAGCGGCGCTCCGCGTCCAGCCGGACGTACAGCGGCTCGGCCTCGCCCACGGCCTCGCCGAAGCCGGCCTCCTGGAAGGCCGCCTTGCGGAACTTCATCGTGCCCGTCGTCTCCAGCTGCGCCGAGACGCGCACGAACGCCGGGCGCGCCGCCACCGGCAGGCGCTCCGTCGCCGCCGCCCAGAGGTCCTCCGGGTCGAAGCCCCCGGGCCCGCACTGCACGGCGGCCATGCCGGCGCGGCCCTCGGCGCCGGGCAGGCGCACGCCGTAGACCATCACCAGCGTCGTGCCGCCGCGGCCGTTGAGCGCCTCGGCCACGGCCTGCGTGCTCACGTTCTCACCCTTCCAGCGGAACGTGTCGCCGATGCGGTCGACGAAGAAGTAGTCGCCCTCGGCGTCGCGGCGGAGCAGGTCGCCGGTGCGGAACCAGGCGTCCCCCTTGCGGAAGACATCGCGCAGGATCTTGTCGTTCGTCGCCCGCGCGTCGACGTAGCCGTCGAAGCGCTCCGTCGGCAGGCGGCTGATGCGGCCGAGGAGCTCGCCGGTCTCGCCGGGGGCGGCGCGCACGCAAAGCCCTTGCGAATCGCGCACATAAGCCTCGTTCGAGACGTCGTACCGGACGAGCTCCAGGCCGTCGAGCGGGCCCTGGAAGATGGGCATCGGGCGGCCGCAGCTCCCGACCTTGCCGTCGCGGTTGACGAGCAGCAGGTTGCCCTCGGTGGCCCCGTAGAACTCGACGACGCGCGGCACCCCGAAGCGGGCCTGGAACGCCGGCCACACGTCCGGGCGCAGGCCGTTGCCCAGCATCGTGTGGACACCGTGGACACGCTCGCCGGGCCGCTCGGGCGTCTGCACCAGGTACCGGCACAGCTCGCCGACGTACAGGCCCACGGTCGCCCCGAGGTGCCGCGCCTCGTCCCAGTAGTGCGTGGCGCTGAAGCGCTCGGAGAAGGCGAAACAGCACTGGGCCGCCAGCGCCGTGGAGAAGCCGACGATCTGCGCCGACGAGTGATGCAGCGGCAGGGGCGTGAAGATCACGTCCGCGGGGTCGAGCCACATCGCGAAGGCCTGGAAGCCGGCGCCGCCGAGCAGGTAGCGGTGGTGCCGGATGCGCGCGGCCTTGGGCAGCCCCGTCGTGCCGCTGGTGAACACGTACGCGTAGACGTCGTCCAGGCCGACGTGCACCGCGGGCACGGGCAGCGGCGATGGGGGCGGCAGCGCGGGGAACAGCTCGCGGGTGCCGGCCGGCGCGGGGCCCTCCACCCCGGACCAGACCCCCAGCGCGCCGCGGAAACGAATCGAGGCGATCGCCCGGGCGCCCTCGGCGTCCACCACCACGGCGCGGGCCCGGGCGGCGTCCAGCGTGTGCTGCAGGCCGCGGCCGCGCAGCGCGTGGTCCACCAGCGCGCCCACGGCCCCGATGCGGCCGAGCGCGAGCTGCTGGAGCAGGACCTCGGCGCGGTTGCCGAGCAGGAGGCCCACGGCGTCCCCGGGGTTGAGGCCCTGGGTGCGCCAGAACGCCGCCCGACGGTCCGCCTCGCGCTCGACCTCGGCCCACGTGAGCGTGCCCTCGACCGTGCGGATCGCCGCGCCGTTCGGGCGTCCGGCGGCGAGCGCGCGCACCACGCCGGGCACGCCCCCGAGCGCGGCGCCGGGCAGGCGGGGGGTGAGCGTGGCCAGCGCGCGGGCG
>CAINDO010000177.1 GCA_903847385.1 uncultured Myxococcales bacterium | reverse complement strand
GACATCTGGTAGCCCGTCAAGACCTCGTTTCGCGCTTGTTTCCTTCGACCCCAACCCGCACGAATCCCTTCGCCCCGGGGAGGGGTGAGACGCATTCGGCGGTTGGACGATTGAGCACGAGTGCCGGATTGACGCACCGCGGCGGGCTCGGGTGAGCGGTCGACGAGGCGTAGGCCAAGCATCTGTTGTAGGGCGTCCTCTGTGAGGCGTCAGGTCGGCATTGTCGGGCATTGCGGTCCTCGTGCCGCCTGGGCGGGAGCCTCGGGAATAATGTGGGGGCTCTCTGTCGAGGCCCGGATGTTACCGTGGAGGTCTCCCGCTCGGGTGGCGCCTTTGCCTGCCAGCCAGTGCGTCTTGGGGCGCTCGTACTCGCTTTCAGGTCATTGCGACTCCCATTCGGCGACGCGCCGAAACGGGGGGGCGCGAAACGGCTGTTCCGGGGGGGCCCCGGAGATGATCGTTCATTGTTCGATCGCACCTCGTCGTCGTCGGGCCTGTGGGCACTGTCGACAGGCCCTGCGCATCACCGCGGGGGTTGTCGGGGGGCGCCTCGTGGCCATTGCATGCGAGGCTCATATCTCCCCGCCGGGCGAGGTCGCCTGCTGTTCCCCTCGAGCCGGCGCGGAGATGCGCTTTTCCAGGCGGGCTCCGGATCGCCCTGTCGGGGTGGCCTCCAGGCTCTCTGGCGCCGCCTGAACTCGGGGAGGCTGCGCCTGGCTCGGCATCGCCGGTTGTCGGGCTCTGGCCAGCCGGGTCGACGTGACCTCCAGGACGTCGTCTTGGTCGAGCGGGTGGTCGTCTCCTCCCTCGGAGCCGATGTCTGGCGCGAAGACTACGGTGGGCACGTCGAGGCGGGATACGTCGAAGA
The DNA here is from genome assembly GCA_903847385.1 of uncultured Myxococcales bacterium. Classification (GTDB taxonomy): domain Bacteria; phylum Myxococcota_A; class Bradymonadia; order UBA7976; family UBA1532; genus CAINDO01. The sequence goes on along the minus strand of CAINDO010000177.1, from coordinate 21,718 downwards.
GCTTGGAGGCGTCGAAGTCCTGGCCTCGCGCGACGTGCCAGGCCGCCTGCGCAAGCTTCCTGGCCACTGCCGTCGCTGAGATGAGGCCGTTGTGCAACCGCTCCTTGTGGCCGTCCCGCTCCCGCTTCTTGAAGTGCCATGCCCTGACGACGGGATCTCGTGCAATGAGTCGTAGCGCGGCCATCACCATGAGCCAGCGGGCCCGCGGTGAGCCGCGCTTCGTGATTCGCAGCCGTCCCTGCACGCTGCCGCTGCTCTTCTCTTTCAGACCCAGCCCGAGCGCCTTCACGAAGGCCTTGGGATGGGCGAAGTCGAGCGGATCCAGGTTGAGCGCGATGAGATGCGCCACCGCAGCCGGTCCGAGCAGCTCGACGAGCCCGGCCGTCGTCACCGCGCTCACCATCACGGCAAGTTGGGCCGCCAGTCCCTCCCGCTCGTTGCTCGCCCGCCTGTACTCCGCTGCGAGCCGGCTCAGCCTGCTCGACTCCTCCGGCAGCATCGGCATCCCGAGCGTCTCGGCCGATGAGATGACCGCAGTAATCTTGGCCGGAAGCAGGAAATCACGCCCTGAGCGCCTCATCAGCGCCGCCACCCACTCGGGCTCGTCGCGCACTCGCTTCGGGCCTCCCGTCTCCTCCAGGAGCTGCCAGAAGACTTTCGCGCGTGGCTTCAGGATGCCCGTCAGCTCCGGCCAGTGCCGCGCAAGAATGCCCTCCATCATGCCCCGCAGCTGCCGGCAGAGGCCGTCGAACCATGCATGCTCGGAGGCCAGCGCGCGCAGCCGCCGCGCCGATTCCGACGGCGCCTTCCACTCCCGGCTGCCCCCCAGCTTGTATATCGCAGCCAGCATCACCGTCGACTTGGCGTCGTGCCCACTCATCGTTCCGTCGAGCATCGCCGAGCCGTCGTACACCTGCTTGCCCAGCACCCGCCGCACCTCGATGCCCTTGCTCCAGAACCAGCTCAACAGCGGGTCCCCGTAGGTCCCGCTCGGCTCCATCACCACCACCAGTTCCTTCCCCGCCTCTCGCAGCTTCTCGCACAGCCCGAAGAACACCGGCGTCTCCGCCGGATGCGTCCACTTCCCCAACAGCATCGTCTCCGCCGGCCCGGAGCCCCCCACGAACGCGACGTACTGCTCGCGCTTCGCCACGTCGATGGCCACCAACACCTTCTCTCCGAGCCCACACAGCCGCTCGAAGTTGAGATCCTTGACACGCTTCGCTGCGTACCTACCTTGCTTCTTCACGGGGATGCTCTCTCCTCTAATGCGGTTCTCACCAGCCGACATTCAGCACACCTGAAGCAGCCACACACGGCCGACTTCCACGCTGGCGAGAGCATCCCCGCCTTCCCCGCCCTGTCTACAGCCGAATAAACAGTAGGTTCCGGCGTCCTCCCGCGCGGGTCAAGTCCCGGCTCTGCGGCCACGCCACATGCGCGGGCAGGGCGGCGAATCTCCGTTGAACGAAGGCATCGGGCGGACGCCATGGGTGGCCGCGCCGGCCCTTGCCGGGCCTGCTCACACCGGGATGTGGTCGGTGCCGTGCGCACGTCTCGCGTTGCGCCGAGTGCTTCGGCTGCGTGACGGAGACAGCGTCGGGCCGCGTCATGGCGGCTCTCCACGCGACGGCCGGCCCCGAGGGCGCGGCGACTGGGGGAGGTAGACGCTCCGGCGCCCGAGATGCTCGCTTCCGCAGAACCCCAGGCCACACGTCGTCATTGAACAGGCCCGGCGACGCTCACCAGAACCCACGAAACTCCACCGCGTCGCTGCAGTCTCGGTGTGCATCGAGGATCGTGAGCCATCTGTCGATGAACGCGGCGTCGTCGAGGTCCCGGTCGAACACGGAGGACCATTCGGGGCTCCCCAGCGTCAGACAGAGGCCCTTCAGCTCGGTCAAGGCGCCCTTCAGTGCCTGGAGGTCGAGTGTCGGGCTCACCAGCGCCGGCTCGGTGGTCTCCGAGGGGAAGAACCCGCGTCCGTGCACGTCGGAGGGCAGTGCCAGCAACAGAGAGACGAGCTTCAGCGTCGTGAGACGCGTGGTGCCGGACAAAGGCCAGGCTCGGAGCATCTCGGCCAGCGTGGCGCAGATCCGCCAGCGGTGTGTCTCCCCTTCCCAATTCACGCGGTGGCAGCGTTCCTGGCCGGGCGGATGGAAGACGCGCATCTCCACGAGCGGTCGGCCGTCGGAGGCCGCGAGGATTCGAGCGTCGAGGTCGGATGCCATCGGCATGGTTCTTCTTCTGGAGCGGCTCCGGGGCGGCAGCGTTCAGTTGATCGGCATTTCCGATGACTCGGTGCGCAGGCCGCGCGCGACGACGTGCCGGGTCAACCGCCGGCCCAGATGGCGCGCCAGCGGACGCGTGAACGGCAACACCCGCTCGACGCGAGCCCGGCCGGAAGTCGCGCTCGCCAGCCCCGAGATGGCCGCCTCCCAGGCGGTCGAGCGTGGCATCTCGAAGGCGTCGGCCAGCGCATCGCCGAGGTTTCGCCGAGACAGGGCGAACAGTGCGCTCAACGGCAGGTGGAACGGCGGCTGGCGGGCCATGGCGTTCAGCAGGCCGTGGGCGAGCGCGCGACTGTTCGAGTCCGGTGTGTTGCGGCGCTCGGTGAGCGCCACATACAGGGTCGACTCCGCCTCGACGCTGGCCGGCAGGATGGACGGCTCGATGCCGAGCACGTGACCGATCCAGCGCCACATGTGTTGCTGAGCCGACCGCTCGGCGCGGGTGAACACGACCCCGAGATTGCCCATGCTGCGGGCGAACACATGGCTGAAGGTCATCAGCGTGCCGACCGTGGCCTCCTGGCTGATGGGGCACTCCCAGGTGGCGGGCCAGCGGCCGCTCTCGCGGATACGGGCCCGGACGAAGGCATGCATGAGCCGCACGCCCAGCACGCTCCGGTGCGTCGGGGTTCCCGGCGGCGCGCCGCCCGAGACGACGATGTCGTGGACGAAGCGCGCCGTCTCGTACAGACGCAACCGGGGGTGCGCGCGCAGCCGTCCCGCGCCCACGAGCACGAGGGCAGACTCGGGGGAGGCGAACGACTCGATGAGGCTGCCCGTCAACAGACTGAGGCCGCTCAGGAGCGCGTGCGCCTCGCTCCGGTGCAGGGCGGGGACCATCCCGTCGAAGTCGACCCAGGCCGGGACGACGTTCACCGCGTCGAGCAGCGCACGGCAGGCAGGCCCGCCGGCCGTCGCGCGGTGCTGCAGCGCGCGGACGAGCGCCGTCGGATCGGCGGCGGGCGCGGGCCCGATCTCGATCAGGGCGGCGTCGGCCAGGGGATCGCCCAGAGCACGGAACCTGGCCCACTGCGCGTTTTCGACGGATGAGGCGACGGACATGGACGGGGCTCCAGTGACCCACTTCAATCGTACACGCCCGGGCGCGTCAAGCCCTTGTCGAGCGCGGTTCTTGCCGACCGGGGACAGCGTGGACCGCTCACGCCCCCGGTGCCGAGCCCGGGCCTGCCCCCCGCCGCGAGTCCCGGGCCGTCGACCGCGACGATGTATGGATCGAGACCTGCGCCGCGGCCTGAGCGCACCGCGGTCCCGCGGTCTCGTGGACCTTGACGCCCGACTGCGGCTGGGCAAGAAAGGCAGTCCTCTACCGGAGCCCGCCTCATGCCCACCGACGACTTCTCGCTGAATCACGAGGCCCGCGCCGGCCGAGTCGTGACGAGCCGTCGACTGCGCGCCGTCATGGGCCGGGGAGCGGGTCTCAAAGAGGCCGAGATTCGTGAGATGTGGTCGCTTCGACTGACCGTCTTCTCGCTCAAATCGACGGTGGACCCGGAGGCGGACTGGAGGGGTTTCCGGGATGAACTCCTGCGCTCCACGGGCGTGCTGCGTGTCTATTCGGACGACCGCATCCTGCGCGGATTCTGGCAACAGCGCGACGCCATCGTGCACTTGCGGGGCCGGCGCGTCTCCGTCAGCGTGGCCACCTACGGATTCGTCGACCGCGCTTGGCGGGGGCACCCTGTCTATACGATGGGCCTGACCCGACTGCTTGCGCCCCTGGCGCTCAGGTCTCTCGTGATGCCCGTCTTCGGTCTCGGGGTGGGTTACCCGACGACCTTCATGCTTCTCTCCCGCCGCGGGATGGCGCCCATCATCGACCGGCACGTCCCGCCCGACCGCGGCTGGGCAGGAAAGGCGGTCCTCGACGCATTTCGCGACGATCTCGTCGGTCCCGAGGGGCGCGATGGGTCGCCGCTGGTCGACATGCGGACCCTGCCCGAGTCGCCCCCGGAGAGCTGGTTCGCCCGCAACGCCGGGCACCCGGACCTGGCGAGGTATCTCGCCGTGAATCCCGACTGGGCGAGTGGCTACGCTGTCTACTCCGCGGTCCGGGTGCGGCCGAAGTTCGTCGTCGCCAGCGATTCCACCCGTTCAGAGCTTCCGCGTGCCGACGTGTCGCCGAGGACACGGCGTCTCGAGGTGCCGAGGGGGCGCGGGGTGTCGGTGACAGAATGGACACATGCACGACAACGCGCCCATCGACGGCAACGGCTTGCCGGGCCGGGCGCCGGACTCTGGCGCAGACCTCCCCCGACCCCGGGGCCGAGCCCGGGGATGTGTTCGGCCGCACCGTCGACGTCGGGTTCGGCGACGTCGGAGTCCGCGCGCAGCGCCTCGTCGGGCGGGTCCTGGGAGGCCATGGGTCACCGGACCGTCGAATCGGCGCCCCAATGGCAGAGATCGCAGGACACGACACGATGCCCGCCCGGTGCGCCTGCTCGAAGTGGCGCAGGCGAGCGTGCAGGTGTCTTTGCCGGGGCTGCGGCCCTGGCTCTGCGCGTCGTTGCAGAGCTCGCGCAACGAGACGCTCCGTGCGGCGCTCGCGAGGAGCGTCCGCAACAACGGGGGCACGATCGGCAGGTCGCGTTGGCGGGTGGCCGAATCGGCGTCGACCGTGTCGGGCGACTGTCCGTCGCCCGCATCGGCGGCTCGCCGGGCGTTTCACCCCGGCCCGCTGCGCCAACGTACGAGTCTCTACCGACAGAACGCGTCCGCGGCCGTATGCGCGACACAGTAGGGCTCACCATCGAACGAGTCGAGGACGTGTCCGTCGTTGCAAACGCCGTCCCGAGGCGCCGGGTAGTCGGCATCCGAGTCGACAACGCACGTCCCGCGGCCGTCCGAACTCGAGCCTTCGCACAAGGCCCCCGGGCCGCAAAGGAACCGCAGGTCGTAGTCACAGGGCGACCCGATCGCCACGGTCTGTCGGCACCGGGGGACCTCGGTCTCGCCCGGGTCCCCGTATGCGCACACGAGTCCCTGCTCACAGGGGCGATCGTCGCAGCGTTCTCCCTCCGCGGCGTCGTCCACGCAACGCCCGGTGACGCGAGAACATGTCAGGCCGCCCTCGCACGGGCGGTCGCGACAGACCTGCGCCCGTCCGGCGCGGGCGACGCAGTGCCCTGCGCTTCCGTCGTCGCTGTACGAGCAAGCGAGCCCAGCCTGGCACTCGCCGTCGCGGAAGCAGGGCATGTCGACCGGCTTTCGGGGCTGGCAGAGGCCCGTGTTCCGCTGGTCGCAGAACGTCGATTCGACGCAGCCGTAGGCGGTCGAGCCGTCACCGCACGGATCACCCTCTCGCAGGGCCGGCGCCAGCACGAATCCCGGGCCGGGCATGGGGTGGTATTGGATCGACGGTCGACATTGATTGGCGTCGCGCCGGATCAGCTCGACGAGCCCCCCGGCCCGCGATTCGTCGAAGCTGAAGGCCGGGCTGCTGAAGAGGGGCGCATAGAGCGCGCGACACTCTTCTTGGAGCTCCACCAGGCAGGATGTGAGTTCGCCGTCGCGGCAGCACGTCGCGCGGGCGAGGCAGAGCGCGTCGGCCACGGCGGGGCAGAACTCGCTGCGGGTCAGCGGCGCGGCCGACGGCAGGTCCATCATGGCCGGATCGCCGGTCGTGGCCGTCGTCGACCCCTCGTCGCCGAGGCAGCCGGAGAGTCCGAGCGCGAAGAGAGCCAGGTTGAACGTATTTCGGGAGATCATCGAGTCGGTCCTTGAACGGTTGCGACCTCCCGTACTTTGGGGCGTGGCTGCGTCTTTCGTAAAGGTGCGATGCGGGGAGGGGCACGGACGCCTGGGCCAGCAACTCGCCGAACATCTACGTCTCCAGTCGCCGCACCGAAAGGAAGAGCGGGCGGTCGCAGTACCCCGCAGTCGAACCGACGGCCCCGTGGGGCCGAGACAAGGAGCGTGTCCATGAGTTTGCCCCGTTGGCTTGAACTTCGTCTGGTGCGTTGGGCAGGTGTCGTCTTTCTCGTCGTTGCCGGCATCCTTGCCCTGGTCATCTCATTGTTGACCAATTCTGAAGCCATGAAACTCGCGGCCGCTCGTGTCTCGACCCACCAGGGTGCCATCGAGGTCCTGGGCGCGCCCATCGAGACCGGCCTCCCCCAAGGGAGGATCAGCGTCGCCAACGGGACGGGGACCGCGGACCTCACCTTCGAGGTGCGGGGGCCCAGGGGGGAGGGACGCGTGCGGGTCCAGGCGACCAAAACCGAGGAACAGTGGGTGATCCGGCAGCTCCTTCTCTCGACGTCGGCCAGGGGGCCGGTCCTCGATCTCCTGAAGTGACGCCGGGTCGACACAAGAACGCGCCGGCGCGGGCGCGAGGAACCCGATGGCCTGGATGCCGGCGCTCCTCCGGCGGTCGTCCCCGTTCACGGAGGCGCCGCTGGCGCTCGGGTCTCCCGGCAGGTGAGGACCGCGTCCGACGCCAGCGGCGCCGAGGTCCTCGATCAGACCTCAACCGCATGCGGCGCGTCTCCGAGTCGGAGACCTCGACCCCGAGATGTTCCGATGCGGAGAGCACCGCGCTGACGGCGGGCGGGTGGGCTCCGACGCGCAGGTCACCTTGCACGACCCGAGCCACCCCTCCAACGAGCTTCAGGGTCTCCGGGTCCCGATCCTCCGCGTCCGCAGCGACCGGGACGGCCTCTCCACCGAGGTCGTCACCGCCCTCGGGCCCGCGCAGGGCCTCGACAATGACGACATGGTCGCGGGCGCACCCGTGGCCGACGCGGCGAACGCGTCTCTCATCTTCACGGAGCAGAACGTCCTCGACACGGGCGGTGAGCTCACGGCGTGCGTGCGTCGTCGCGGCGCGGGCGGCGCCGGCGAGCGGCCGTGCCCGCCAGCAGGGCCAGGGTCCACGGCCAGGGCGTCGTCGGGCCGCCGAATCGGCAGTTGCAGGCCGCCGCCACCGCCTGATCCGCCGTGGCAGCCGCTTCGTCACCCCCGGCCTCCGGGTCGTCCGTCGGCGCCCCGGGTGACTGACCTTCGCACTGGGCGCGCTCCTCGGCGTCGACCGCGCGAAGCTGCCCCGGCGGGCAGGTGACCACCGCCCACGGATCGTCGACGCAGACGCCGTCGGCGCAGCGCTCGAACAGCGGGCAACTCACCTGCGCGCACGAGGGGACACACTGGCCGTCGCGACAGAACATCCCGGCGTCGCAGTCCGCCGCGGCGCACGGATCGGGCACACACTCCACACCGTCGCAGATCGCCCGGGTGTAGGTGACCCAGGACGACTCATCCGACAACGCGCCCATCTCCGGCAACGGGTTGCCGGGCCGGGCGCCGGGCTCTGGCGCAGACCTCCGCCGACCCCGGAGCCGAGCCCGGGTTCGCATTGAGCGGGACGGCGGAGACGGTGACTGCCCGGCACCGATGGTCTGCGGTTGGGATGCTTCGGGGAACGCCGGGTGGTTCTGCCGGTGGCCGGAGGCAAGCCCGGACTGAGGACCGACCGCCCGCGAGCCGGCCAGGCGTTCGGGCAGCCTGCCGACACGCGCACGAACGATGGGGAGGCCCGGGATATCGCGGCACACGACCGATGATTTCGTCACATGGTCTCGGACGTGGGTTGGCGCGTTTCGTCGCCGTTTGCAATGGTTTGAACGAACAGCCTCCCGGAGCGCCACCATGAGATTGACCCGAACGCCTCGCATCTTCGGCCTCGTACTCCTGTGCAGTGCCTGCACGGGCGGAAACGACGCGCTCGTGCGCGCCGGCGACGCCTCATCCGCCGCGGGAGGAGGCCGGATGGACGCGAGTGGTGGCGGGTCCTCGCCTCGGGACGACGGCTCGCCGCCGCACGGTGACGCTGCGGCGTCGGTCGTTGATGCCGCGCCGCCGGTTGTAGATGTCACGCCGCCCGTTGGAGACGTTCACGCTCCGGCTGGGGACGTTCTTCCGGCCGCGGACGCCCTGCGGTCTGCGGACATCCTGCCGACGGCCGAAGTCTCGCCGGCAGCGGACATGCACCCGCCAGCCGCGGACGCGACCTGGACCGGCGATGCGCGCCTTGCCGACGCCGCCCCCGGACCCGTCGACGCTTCCCCGGACGTCGCGCCCCCGCGTGCCGATGGCTCTCCGGCCGACGCCGCCGCGGTGCCCGACGTCGCGCACGCCGATGCGCTCGTGTGTCTGCCCGCTCCGGAGGTCTGCAACGGCTTCGACGAAGACTGCGACGGGATTGCCGACAACCACGAGGCCGCCCTGCCCGGCGCCTGCACGCTCCCGTTTCCCGAGGCCATCGTGGATTGGGTTCCCCTGGCGGCGGGCGAATTCACCATGGGCCGAGATGCGGACGACGGTGGGCGGTCGGCGCCCGAGCACCGGGTCGGCCTCCCGGCCTTCGACATCGCGCGTTCAGAGACCACGAACGCCCAGTATCTGGCCTGCGTCGCCGCGGGCGTCTGTCCCGAGCCGCATTGGGACGACGGCGCGTGCAGCGTGGCTCGTGACGGGGTACGGGGCCCGGCTCTGCTGCCCCTCGAGCGACGCGCCGCCGAACTGCCGGTGGCCTGCGTGACCTGGGACGAGGCGAGGCTCTTCGCCGCCTGGGTCGGCGGCCGCCTCCCGTCCGAGGCCGAGTGGGAGTACGCTGCACGCGGCGAGGGCCGCGATGTGCCCTACCCGTGGGGCGATGCGCCCGAGGACTGCACGCGGATGAACTACTCGGTCTGTCAGGTGCGCGCGCCGCTCCCGGCCTGCAGTCTTCCACTCGGGAACACACCCCAGGGGGTCTGCGATCTGTCGGGAAACATGACCGAGCTGATGGAAGACTGGTTCCACCATGGCTACGTCGGCGCGCCGCTGGATGGCTCGGTCTGGAGACTGCCTCCCGGCAGCCATCCGGTGCATCGCGGCGGCTCCTTCGTCTCCGGCCGTCGCCTCAGCGTCTGGAGCCGATCGGCCGGCCCACCGGACGTCCCCTTCGACAACATCGGCTTCCGCGTCGTCCGATCGTCGCCGACCCCGCGTTGCGCAGGCGATTCGTCCTGTGTCGATGGGGTCGAGCAATGCCATCCGCGTGCGCCCCAGTGCGTTCCGCGGTCCTGTGGCGATGGCATCGGCGACGCCGGGGAGGCCTGTGACGATGGCAACGCCGATCCGTGTGATGGCTGTGCAGGCTGCCAGCGGCGCAGGCACCTTGCACTCGACGCCGCCCGACGAGGGTTTGTCGAGATCACCGACAGCGCGGCTTTCCGCCTCGTGGACACGCCTTTCACGGTGGAACTCTTCGTGCGGTTGGACGGGCCCGACGATCGCGTGGACGTGGACCGGCGCGGCAACCCGAACCTCGGCTGGCGCCTGACCATCAATGGCGCGGGCATCGGGGGCGGGGCGTTTTCGGGCGACTCCATCGGCGGCCCCGTGGAGATCGCGGGCACGGGCTGGCGCCACGTCGCCTGGACCTACGACGGCACGACCTCGCGGGTGTTCCTCGACGGCGTGCTCGTCGAGTCGCACGCGCCCATGGCGTGGATCCGGGCCGTCGACACCCCGATTCACCTGAGCGCCCTGCGCGACGGGGCGGGCGCCGTTACGACCTATACGACGGGCCGCGTCGACGAGCTGCGCATCTCCGACGTCGCGCGCTACGTCGAGCCATTTGCTCGCCCGGGACGGTTGGCCGTGGACGCCAACGCCCTCGGCCTCTGGCACTTCGACCTGGACGAGGGCGGGGCAGCCAGTGGCCTGGCCACGGACGCCACGGGACGCGAGCTTGCCGCGCTCCTGCACGACGCCGATCTCCTCGGGGGCGACGGCCCGGAGGGCGCATGCCCATGAGCGCAATCAAGGTCCCGAGGGGGTGGGCGGACTCGCCGGGCGCATCACGCGCTCGCCCGTCGACGCAATCCGCCTGCTCGTGTGACACTGTGTCGATCTACTCCGTTCGGGAGTCATGATTCGCCGGGAACGACGCTTGCCGGGGTGTAGGTGACATCAGAAGCCTCGTGCGACAGCGCGCCCATCAACGCCAACCGGTCGCCGGGCCGGGCGCCGGGCTCTGGCGCAGACCTCCCCCGACCCCGGAGCCGAGCCCGGGTTCGCATTGAGTGGATTGTCCCTCCCGAGCGGCGCGGCGCGCTCAGGCTGAAGTCGTCTCCTCCGGCCCAGGCGGTGGCCGGGCCTCGGCAGGCGGTGACTGCGCGTTCACGCGTCGTAGGTAACGGCGCGCGGAGAAGCCGGCGTCCGTGAAGAGGCACTCTCGCGCGAAGTCGCGACGTTCGCCCGGAATCGCACGCGTCAGACCTGCGGGAACAGGCCGCTCACCGCGATCTCGATCGCCTCGAAGGGCGGCAGGCGCAGGGTCTGGCCATCCTGGCCGCGCAGCAGGATGACGTAGCCGTCGGGCGAGTGGCGCATCACGGTCAGGAGGCGTCGATCCGGGTCCAGGTGCCAGAGGTGGGTCACGCCGGCGGCCAGGTAGGCGGCCTGCTTCTCCGTCAGGTCGTACTTCTCGTTCGAGGGCGAGAGAATCTCGCACACGAAGTCCGGATCCGCCGGCATCGGGCGCTCCTCGGGGAGCAGGGGCACCCGTTCGCGGCGGATGCCGAGCAGATCTGGACGCACGACATCGCCGGTGCTCAGGACGATGTCGGTCTCCTGAAGAAGCCACCAGCCGCCGGGGCCGCCGTCGCCGCGCTTGAAAGGCTTGCCGAGATCGGCCATCAGCGACCCGGACGCGTCACCGTGCCGCCAGCTCGGCGATGCATGGATGAACAGCTCGCCGCCGAGGATCTCGGCGTGGACGTCTTCGCCGAGCGCGAGGATGTCGCCGTACGTGGCCAACTTGCGAGCGGTCGCGGACATGCGGGCCATTCTACTCGGGGCGCGGGCGGGTCGCCAACGACGACGCCGGTTCGACCGGCCGACTCGGCGCCTTCGACCGCCCGGGTCTGCAGGAGATGGGGGGTGCAGGCAACATCATGGACACTTGTACGACAACGCGCCCACCTACGGCAACGGCTTGCCGGGCCGGGCGCCGGACTCTGGCGCAGACCTCCCCCTACCCCGGAGCCAAGCCCGGGTTCGCATTGAGCGGATTGTCCCTCCCGAGCGGCGCGGCGCGCTCAGGCTGAAGTCGTTTCCACGAGGAGCGTGTCGCCGAAAGACCGCTCGCTCGATGCTCCCCGCGGCGCCATCGCCGAGCCCTCACGCGCCGCAGGGCGGCGAGGTTGAGGGCGGCATGGTCGGCGAACCACGACAGTTCGTCGCAGGCCCAGGTCCTGCGCATTTCGATCCGGCCGTGGTCACCGTCGGTGTCCTCGCTGGCGTGCCAGGCCTACGCTTTGAAGCCCGGCGATCTCGCGTTGCCACCCGATGGCGTCGATGCTGACGAGCCGCCCCTCGAGTTGCAGACGGTTCTGCCCCGTCGCGGCCTCTCTTGCCCGGCCACGGTCATGTCGGGAGTGCCCGAAAATCAGCCCCCGCCAGAGTCGACGATCCTGGCGCAGGGCGAAAATCAGCCCTCGCCGTAGTTGACGATCCCGGCGCGGGGCGAAAATCAGCCCCCGCCATAGTCGGCGATCCCGGCGGAGGGCGAAGACTCGCCCTCGCCGTAGTTGACGATCCCGGCGCAGGACGAAAATTAGCCTTCGCCGTAGTTGATGATCCCGGCGCAGGGCGAAAATTAGCCCTCGCCAGAGTCGGCGATCCCGGCGGAGGACGAAAATTGGCCCTCGCCAGAGTCGGCGATCCCGGCGGAGGGCGAAAATTCGTCCTCGGCCGAGTGGGCGATCCCGGCGGAGGGGCGACCGGCCGCCGTCGATCACGATGAGGACGATGTGGGGGGCCGGCGGCGCGGTCGCAGGCGCAGACGATGGAGCAGGACGCGAGTGGACAAGGCCGCCCCGCCGCTGTCGCGAAAGTGACCCCGGTCAACCGGGGGGGAGTCCCCGTCAACGTACTACAGAGTCTTTTGAGTGGCGCGTCGATACAGGGGGCAACGGAACGGAGCCCCACCATGCGCAGTTTCCAGGCCCGACTGGCGGCCATGATCGCCCTGATGTCGCTCGTGTCGCTCGTGCTGGTCGGGGTGCTCGTGCGCCGCGCCCTGGACGAACGCGCGACGGCCGAGCGCTACGCCGCCATCCAGGCCGCCGCCGGTTTCCTGAACGACGCCGCCGGCACGCAGGCCATCGAGCGCGGCGTCGGCACGACGATTCTGGGCGCGGCGACGACGCCGCCGGCGCTGGAGGCCCGCTTCACCGACCTGCAGAAGAAGGGCGACGCCCGCGTGGCCGAGGCGGTCGCCGGCACGCGCGCCCTGCTCGGCCGCATGTCGCTGCCCGAGGTCGAGCGTCGCTTGACGGCCTGGGAGAAGGACTACGAGGCCCTGAAGCGGGCCCGCTCCGGCGTCACGGGCCACACGCTCGAGCGCGCCGACTGGGTCGCCCTGGCCACCCGCAACATCGACAGCGAGTTCGCCCTGCGCAACGCCCTCTTCGCCCCGCGCGACGGCCGCGAGCAGGTGCTGCACTACAACGCCGTGCTGCGCGCCAACGTGGCCACGCTCTGCGAGTTCGCCGGCCGGGAGCGCGCCAACGTGGGCGGCAGCATCGCCGCCGGCCAGCCCCTGCCCCCCGCCCTCGTCGAGAAGCTGCGCGGCTTCCGGGCCATCGTCGACCAGGCCGCCGCCGAGGTCCTCGCCCTGCGCGACGACCCGGCCACCCCGCCGGTCCTGGTCGAGGCCATCGCCGTGTTCGAGAAGACCTTCCTGACCGAGTACCAGAAGCTCCGTGAGGCCGTGTACGCCGCCAGCCAGGCCGGCGCGGCCTACCCCGTGACCAGCGTGGAGTGGATCGACCAGTCCACCCGCGCCATCGACACGGGCCTGGCCATCTCGCAGGTCGTCGGCACGCTCTCGGCCGCCGCCGCCGCGGAGATGGCGAGCACGGCGCGCCGCGACCTGATGCGCGACGCCGGCCTCGGCGCACTCGCGATCGTCGTGTTCGCGCTCGTCATGCTCTTCGTCGACCGCCGCCTCGTGCGGCCAATCCGGAACGTCATGGCCGGTCTGGTCGACGGCGCGAACGAGGTCGGCCAGGTCTCCGCCAGCATCGCCGAGGCCAGCCAGGGCCTCGCGGCCGGCGTGAGCCAGCAGGCGGCCTCGCTCGAGGAGACCAGCGCCACCCTGGCCACGGTGGCCGACCGCAGCAACGAGAACTCCGACCGCGCCCGCCAGACCAGCGCCTCGGCCGAGAAGTCCGGCGACGTCATCCGCCAGGCCGCCCGCGCCATGCAGGACATGCAGGGCGCCATGGACCGCATCCGGGCCTCCTCCAACGAGATCTCGAAGATCCTGCGCAGCATCGAAGACGTCGCGATGCAGACCAACCTGCTGGCCATCAACGCCGCCATCGAGGCCGCCCGGGCCGGTGAACACGGCGCCGGCTTCGCCGTCGTCGCCGAGGAGGTCCGCGCGCTCGCGCAGCGCGCCGCGCAGGCCGCCCAGGACAGCGAGCGGCAGGTGAGTCAGGCGCAGAAGACCACCGCCGAGGGCACCGCCATCGTCGAGCGCCTGGGCGCGGCCTTCCGGGAGATCGACACACGCGGCGAGCAGATTCAGACCAGCGTGCGAGACATCGCCGCGGCCTCGACCGAGCAGGCCGACGGCGTCGGTCAGGTCAACCTGGCCGTGCTCGAGATGAACCGCGTGGTGCAGTCCAACGCCGAGAGCGCCGAGGCCTCCGCCGCGGCCTCCGAGGAGCTCAGCGCCCAGGCGGCGTCGCTCCGGGCCTGTGTGACCACGATGCGGGCGCTGCTCGATGGCGGGACGGCGCAGGACGCAAACGACCGGGCCGAAGATGCCGGCGCCCGCTTCCAGCCCCGTGCGGTGACGAAGCGCGGCGGGTACCGGGCGCTGCACGCGTGACGGGGTGGCGGGCTGCGCCGCCCCGTCCGCGCCCCGCCCGACCGCTCACCAAGCCAAGACGCGGTCGATGCTGCCGTCCGCGCCGTCGTCGACGCGCTCGGTGATCTCACCCGTGACGTCGTCGTAGGCGATCGTCGACTGCCGGATCGCCACGCCGACCTCGTCCCACTCGTTCTGCAGGCGCCGCACCTCCTCGGCGACCACGCGCCCCGTCGCGTCGTTCTGGAAGCTGCGCAGTTGGGCCGCCGCCACCGCGGGGCGATCGTGCGTGTCCGTCGCCCAGGTCGAGATGCGGGCCCCCCGCTCGTCGTAGCGGTGGCTGAGCCGGATCGCGCCACCGTTCTCCGACGCGAAGGCGAAGTCGCTCGTGGTCTCCGAGACCAGGCGCCCGGCGGCGTCGTAGGTCGCGGCCGCCGACACGCTGCCCGAGCACCCGTCGCCGTCGACGCAGCCGTACCACACCGTCGATTCGACGATGCGACCGCACTCGTCCGTGCGGTCCTGGCGACCCGTGCTGCCGTCGGCGTCCCAGCCGGCCGGTCCGTCCGGCACGATCAGCCAGTCCGAGTCGTGGCCACCCATGACACCGCCGCCCCCCGGCCGTCGCCACGGCGTCTCCGGCGCGCAGGCGACCACCGGCGGCTCCGGCGGCTCCGGCGGCGGCTCGGGCGGAACCTCGACGCCGCCCGCCTCGACCACGTCCATCGGGTCGAGCATGCCGAAGGGTTCACAGGCCAGCAGGCACGAGGCGGCCACGAGCAGGGCCGGAAGGGTTCGCGTCGGGTTCATGTGTCGTTTCCTTTCGGGATTCAGCGAGGTGTACTGGGAGCCCGCCCCGGTCCTTTTTCGGGTGAGCAAACGCACCGCGTCCGCCGCCCTGTGGCCCGCAATTGCGCAAGCGCCGCGGCCGGACGCCCAGGCCACCTTGTTCCGCGCCTCCGGTGGCGGGGTGACGCTCTACGGCAGCGTGGGCCCCGTGGCGGCGCCGCAGCGCGAGCTCCTGACGGACGTGGCCCGCCGCGTCGAGGAGTGAGCCCCCGGACGCGTCACGCGCCCAGGCCGGTCATCTCCGCGATCCGCTGTTCCAGAAACCGCCGCTCGGGCGCCTGCCGGGCCAGGTCCAGCGCCCGCCGATACGACACGAGCGCGGCCTCGTGGTCGCCGAGGCGCCGGCACAGCTCGCCGCGCGCCGAGTGGGCCGGCAGGTAGTCGGCGAGCGCCCCGGCGGCCAGGATCGCCTCGACCAGCGCGCGCCCGGCGGCGGGGCCGTCCCGCCCGGCCACGGCGATGGCCCGCGCGAGGCGCACCACCGGCGAGGGCTCCATCGCGAGCAATACGTCGTAGAGCGCCACGATCTGCGCCCAGTCGGTCGAGGCCTCGTCCGGGCTCTCCGCGTGCAGCGCGGCGATGGCCGCCTGCAGCGCGTACGGCCCGGCGCCCCCGCTCTTCAGGGCGCGCTCGACGAGCGCCGTGCCCTCGGCGATGTACGGCCGGTCCCAGAGCGTGCGGTCCTGCGCGGCGAGCAGCACCAGGTCGCCCGAGGCCGAGGTGCGCGCGGCGCGGCGCGCGTGCTGCAGCAGCATCAGCGCCAGCAGGCCGTCCGTCTCCGGGTCCGGCAGCAGCTCCGCGAGCAGGCGCGCGAGCCGGATCGCCTCGTCGCACAGGCCCTCGCGCACGCGGTCGGCCCCGCTCGACGCCGAGTAGCCCTCGTTGAAGACCAGGTAGATCACGCGCAGCACGGCAGCGCGCCGCGGGGGCAACTCCGCGAGCGCCGGCACCTCGTAGGGGATCCGGTGCTCACGGATGTGCCGTTTGGCACGGACGATGCGCTGCGCGATGGTCGGCGCCCGCGTCAGGAAGGCCCGCGCGATCTCCTCCGTCGTGAGGCCGCAGACCTCGCGCAGCGTCAGCGCGATCTGTGCGTCGGCGGGCAGGTCCGGGCGGCAGCAGGTGAACAACAGACGCAGGTGGTCATCCGCCAAACACTCGATGTCCGGGGCCTGCGGCGGTGGCCACGCCGGCGCCCGGGTCTCGCCCAGCTGGTTCACCGCGTCGTCGAAGCGGCGGCGCCGGCGCATCGCGTCGATCCCGCGAAACCGCCCGGCCGCGACGAGCCACGCCCGCGGGTTGTCCGGGATCCCGACGCGCGGCCACTGATCGAGCGCCGCGGCGAACGCCTCGTGCAGGGCCTCCTCGGCCGCCTCGAAGCCGCCGAGCAGGCGGATCAGCGTGGCCAGCACGCGGCGCGACTCGAGGCGATAGATCGCGTCGATCCGCGCGCGTGCCGCGGCGTCGCCCGTCATGCGCGGCGGCCTACTGGTGGCATCCGTCCGCGATGGGCCGGATCTCGATGCCCCAGCCCAGGTCCTCGCCCATGTTCGCCGCCGGGTGCAGCGAGGCGATGCGGATCGCGTCGTTGAGGTCCCGCGCCTCGATCACCATGAAGCTCCCCGCCACGTCGCGCGTCTCCACGAACGGCCCGTCGACGACGGTCGGCTGGCCATCGCGGGCGCGGACGGTGGTCACGTCCCACTCGAGCGACTCGACCGAGACCACGGCGCCGGTCTGGCGAAGCGCCGCGTCGTGGACCTGGCACCGAGCGGCGAGGGCCGCGAACTCCTCTTTCGAGAGCTTCGAGACCTTCTCCTGATTTCCGTAAAGCAGGCACAAGTACTTCATCACCGGGCTCCTGTTCGTTCACGACTCTCGCGACGCGCGAGCATCGACATGGAGTCGTGCGGGGCCACGGGAAATCGACGCCGGGCGCGATTTTCTCGCGTCCCTCGCTCAGACGCCGCTGAGCAGGCAGTCCAGCGCCGCGATCAGCGCGGCCCTCTCGTGTTCGACGCCGTCGACCCGCTCGCCGAGCGCGCTGAGGGGCACGCCGGCGACCTCGGCGAACGTCCCACTGAGCCACCCCTCAGAAGCTCCGATGCTCGTCCGAGAAGGTGCCGGCCTCGGTGATCCGCGCGTTGTACGCCGCGACGGCGAGGGCGTTCTCCTCGGCGACCGGGTCCGTCGGCGGCGCCGCGACGAGCTCGATGAGACGCTCCTCGAGCACGCGCGACAGGTTGAGCCCCCGCGCTCGGGCGGCGGCCACGAGGGCCGGCGACACACTCAGGTCGATCTACGTGCGCATGCCGACCGCCGTCAATTCCCGCCCCCCCTCGACTTGACCCGCCCGACCCATAGGTCGATGCTCGGAGCGCCGTGGACACCTGGACCGCGATCTTCCGTGAAATGCGCGCCGTGGGCACCTTCTGGGTGCTCGGGGGGTTGCTGATCACGGCGCTGGTCGTGCGGCTCGCGGCGCCCGAGGATCGGCGGCGGCTGCGGGCCATCGTGCTCTTCGCGCTGCTGCACGTGGCGCTGCTCGGTCCGGCCATCGGTCTGGTGGACACGGACGCCTCGGACGTCGCGCGGGTGGCCGCGCTCCTGGCCGCCGCCCTGGCCGGCATCGGCATGGGCATGACGCTCGTGTTCAGGGTGCTGCTGCCCCGGGCGGGGTACCACGCGCCGCGCATCCTGCAGGACGTCGTGGGCACGGGCCTGCTCGTGCTGGTCGTCTTCGGCCTGGCCTCGCGCCTGGGGGTGCACCTGGCCAGCCTGATCGCGACCTCGGCGGTGGTCACGGCGGTCATCGGCCTCGCGCTGCAGGACACGCTGGGCAACGTGATCGGCGGCCTGATGCTGCAGTCCGACCGCTCCCTCGAGGTCGGCGACTGGGTGAAGATCGGCGACACCGTGGGTCGCGTGGTCGACGTCCGCTGGCGCTACACGGCCATCGAGACGCGCAACTGGGAGACGCTGATCGTGCCCAACGGGCAGATCGTGAAGAACCAGGTGCTCGTGCTCGCCCGCCGCCACGGCAAGCCGCCCTACTGGCGCCGGCTGGTCGAGTTCCACGTGGACTTCCGCTTCGCGCCGACCCGGGTGATCGAGGCCGTCGAGGAGGCCGTGCGGCAGGGGCGCATCCCGAACGTCGCGGGCGACCCGGCGCCGAACTGCGTGCTGATGGGGTTCCAGGAGAGCACGGCCCGCTACATCCTGCGTTACCACCTGACGGATCTGGCCGTGGACGACCCCACGGACAGTCAGGTCCGCGTGCGCATCTACTTCGCCCTGCAGCGCGCGGGCATCACCCTGGCCATCCCCGCGCAGACCGTGTTCCTCACGCAGAACGAGGGCCGCCGGGCCGCAGAGGTCCGCGAGGACGAGGCCGAACGCCGCGCCGCCATCGACCGCATCGATCTGTTCCACACGCTGCCCGAGCCGGAGCGCCACCACCTGGCCGCCGGACTGCGCCACGCGCCCTTCGCCCGGGGCGAGGTGATGACACGGCAGGGCGCCGAGGGCCACTGGCTGTATCTCATCGTCCGCGGGCGCGTGTCCGTGCGCGTGACGGTCGACCAGATGTCCGACGAGCGCGAGGTCAACCAGCTCGGCGCCGGCGACTTCTTCGGCGAGTCGTCGCTGATGACGGGCGAGCCGCGCAACGCCACCGTCATCGCGCTGTCGGATGTGGACTGCTATCGCCTGGACCGCGCAGTCTTCCAGGAGGTCATCGAGCAGCGCCCGGATCTGGCCGAACACATCGCGCAGATCCTGGCCGAGCGCCGCGTCGCCCTGGCCTCCGTGCGCGACGACCTGGACCACGCCGCCCGCTGCCGTCAGATCGCGACGACCCAGGTCGATCTGGCCGATCGCATCCGCGCGTTCTTCGGCCTGGACGAGGCCTGAGCAGGCTCGTCAGCGCCCCGCGTCCGGCAGGGAGTAGGGCCGCACCTGCTTGAGCACCAGCCGTCGCGCGGGCCCGACGAGTTTCCACTCGATGTCCAGCGAGAGCGTCGCGGTGGTCTCGTCGTACAGGGGCGCGAAGTGGGCCTGCACGTCCCGCGCGGTGCGGTAGAGCGCGTCGATCTCGGCGTCCGTGAACAGCGAGGCGTTCGGGCTCAGGCTGGAGAACCGCGCCCGCACGACCTCGGGCGCGCCCCCGGGGCCGGCCACGATGGAGAAGATCTCCGGCAGCGCGCCGTCCGTGGGGTTGGTCACGGCCGTCTCGCCCTGCTGCGCGTTCACGTAGTAGCCGCGGGTCGCCGGGTCCGCCACGTTCTGCGTGATCAGCACGCCGTTGACCTGCTCGTCGGGGAAGGCGTCCTGCACCAGCACGCCCACCTGCACGGCGTCGTGCACGACGTTCCAGAACGCCCGCTCCTCGTAGGCGCGCCAGTTCCAGCACGAGGCCCAGACCTTGCGGATCTCCTTGCTGGCCCGCTCGCCGCCGCTGCCGTAGGCCGTGGTGCTGTCGTACAGGCCCGCGCCGGTGAAGCGGTCCAGATCCTCGGCGTTGGTGCTCGACCGCAGCCGCACGGGCGCCTCGCCGAAGATGCGCACGACCTCGGCGTTCAGGGAGTCGCCCAGGGTCGCGTCGATGTCCGTGTGGCGCATCACCCAGCGCAGCGCATCCAGGCTGGCCTCGCGCACCGCCGAGTCGCCCGTGAAGCCGGCGTCCGCCTGCGCGCGGCGGATCCAGGCATCGAAGGTCTCGGCCCCGGCCTCGGCGGGCTCACACAAGCCGCGGGCCTGCGCGCAGACCTCGGCGGCGCGGGCCTCCTCCAGGCAGTCCATCTCGGCGTCCGCGCACGCGCCGGCGCCGACGGGCGTCTCGGTCATGAAGCGGTGGTACTCGGCGAAGGGCACGGCGAAGCCCTTGGGCGCGGCGTCGCCGAGCAGGTGGTGCAGCTCGGCCACGTTCGCGGCCTTCACGCCGACGGCGTTCGAGTCCGCGAAGTGCAGGTCGTCCAGCGAGATCAGACCCGCGCGGCTCAGGTCGGCCTCGGGCGCGAAGGGCGGGCGGTCGCGGCGGTCGCGCCAGTAGGCCTCGGCTTGCTCGCGGGTGGTCTCCTCGAGCGTGAACCCGCCCGGCCGCACCTCGAAGCGCACCAGCCGGCCCACCAGCGGCGAGACGCGCGGGTCGTTCGGGGCGTCCACCAGCGCCAGGTTGGGCGTGTTGCGCGCCCGCGCCGCCACGTTCACATGCGCCAGCGGCGTCTGCAGCTCGGCGGAGATGGTGCCGCCCACCAGGGGCATCTCGTTGGGCAGCCGGGGCAGCACCACGATGTCCTCGAAGGACACGACCTCGCTCTCGAGCTGCTCGGGCGTCAACACCCGCAGCGTGCCGTAAGCGACGCCCGGATTGAGGTACTGGGCCTCGATCCCGGCGTACAGATCCCGCTGCGAACGCCAGTTCACGCCGGCCAGGGCAAAGGTCCGCGACCGGGCGCGCACGCCGGCCTCCGGCGCCTCGCCGGCGGGCACGTAGTACAACGCACCGGCCGCGGGGGCTTGCGTCAGGAACGGCAAGCGTTCCTCCAGCCGGAGATAGGCTTCCAGGGCCATCTCGGGCGTCAACGTGTCCGTCGGGAAGAACTCCACCGTCAGCGGCGCCGTCAGCGTGTCCGTCGACAGGTCCGGGTAGACGATCAGGCTGCCCGCCATGGCGTCGCGCTCGGCGTCGCGGTAGGTCCGCTGCTCGAATTCGGCGTTGCTCAGCGAGCGCCCCAGCACGTCGCGCACGAAGTCGTAGTGAATCGGGTGCTGCAGCGTGTCCATGAACCACACGCTCGGCGCGTCCGTGCCCTGGCCCTCCAGGTACCACTTGACCACGTGCGCCGCGCCGAGCTCACCGGCGTCCTCGAAGGCCATCGCCGTCAGGTCGTCCGCCGTGGCCCCCGGCGCGAAGCCGGTCACGAAGTCGTCCGTCTGCTCGAAGGCCGGCAGGGCGGTGAGCGCGACGTCCAAAGCGCCGCTCGCCGCAGGCGCGAAGTCGCCGCGCAGCGTGCGCAGGCCCGGGGCCTTCAGCGTCAGCTCCAGGCGGGCGGGGCGGGTCTCGAAGGCCAGGCCCTCCGCGGTGCAGCGCACGCCCGGGGGCGCATCGCCGGCGCAGTCGAAGGCGAAGACCTCGCCGTCGTCGACCGCGCCGAACACGCGCAGCGTCCCGGGTCGCGCGCCGTCCGGGCCCTGTACGCGCACGGTCAGGCCCGTCTCCGGCGGGGCGGCGTCGGGGCCGGCGTCCGCCGTGGGTTCGGCGTCCGTCTCGGGCCCCGCCCCGTCCGGCGCGGGGGGTCGGGCGGCGTCGGTGGCCGTCGGGTCGCTCGCGGTGCCCGAGTCGCAGCCGACGAAGCCGGCGAGCGTGAGGCAGATCAGGGGGCGAACGGGGGACTGGAATCGCAGGCGGGGCATGGGTCACTCTCGGTCGAACGCGGCGGGGACACCGCACGGCGCTCAGAGTAGCCACATGACGAAGACCGGAGACATCGTGAACACTCGAATTCGGCGGCATCGGATCTGGACGACGATGATGTGCGCGGGCGCCCTGGTCGCGGCCTGCGAGTCGAGCGACGACGCCGCGGCGGACGCCGGCGCGGGCGGGACGGGCGGCGCGGGCGGTCAGGTCGTTGGCGGCTCCGGCGGCTCCGGCGGTGCGGGTGGTCAGATCGTCGGCGGTGCAGGCGGCGCG
>CAINDO010000176.1 GCA_903847385.1 uncultured Myxococcales bacterium | reverse complement strand
GAACCCCGAAGTCAATTTGGGGGGGGTCCCGAGGGGGTGTCGCGAACCCCGAAGTCAATTTGGGGGGGGTCCCGAGGGGGTGTCGCGAACCCCGAAGTCAATTTTGGGGGGGTCCCGAGGGGGTGTCGCGAACCCCGAAGTCAATTTGGGGGGGGTCCCGAGGTGGGTTCAACCGGTGTACGACCGGGCGCCTCCTTGACACCGCCCGGCCTGCGCCCGAGTCCAGCGCCCGCCCCGTCGGCCGTTGCGTCAGCAGCCGGGATCGACGTCGGGCTGACCGAGGTAGCCGGGCCGCAGCGTCGGCACCTGGCTGGCGCACAGATGCGTGCCCGCCAGATCGGCACCGGCGAAGTGGGCGTTCCCGATGCGGGCGGCGCGCAGATCGGCGCCGGACAGATCGGCGCCGTAGAAGTCGGCCTCCGTCAGATCCATGTCCGTGAACAGATCACCCGGACGGAAGACGGCGCCGGCCAGGTTCGCGAAGGCGAAGCGCGCGCGACGAAACGTCCCGCCGTCGAAGGTGACGCCGGGCGCCTCGAGGCCCTCGGCCTGAAGGTCGTCCATGAACATGGACACCAGGCTCGCACCGGTGAGATCGACGTCGTTCATGATCGTTCCGGTGAGGTCGCAATTGAGCAGGTTCGCACCCCGCATCGAGTTCCCGGCCAGATCCTTGCCGAGGGTCTCGATGGTACTGGAGAAGGCCGCCCGGTCGAGCCGGGCGCCCTTCAAGGAGAAACGTGGCATCCGGCTTTCCAGGTCGACCTGCGCGCCGGAGAGATCGAGGCAGCCCCAGGCCTGGGCCCCCGTGAGGTTGGCGAGAAGATATGCGCCCGAGAGGTCTGCACAGGTGAATGTCGCCCCGCTGAGGTCCGCGTAGAGCTGAGCGCCGTGCATGGACGCATCGGTGAATCGGGCGTTGGCGAGCACGTCCCTCGTCGCCGAGAAGCCGGCCGGGAACCGGGCGCCGAAGAACCGCGAACCGCTGAAGTCATTGTCGCTCCACGCCGTGCCGGGGGCCACGACCCAGCCCGCAAAGGTCGAGTCGGTGGCGTGGCGCCCCTGCAGCAGGGCGCCGGGGATGGCGACCGCCCGGAAGTCCGAGGCGGTGAGATCTCCCTCCGTGGCCTCGAGGAGACGTGTCCCCTCGCCGGCGAACAGGCACGACCTGCAGCCGGCCCCGCCGGGCATCGGCACGGTCGGCTCACCCGCCGCCGCGAAGCGTGCGTCCGTGAAGTCGGCTTCGTAGAGGCCCAGGGACGCATTCAAGTCGGCGCCCAGAAGCGACGCCTCCCGGAAGGCGAAGTTGCGCCCGGTCGTCCCCGAGAAGCGCGCGCCGGTCAAGTCGGCGAAGGCGAACTGGGGGCCGTCGTAGTAGGCCGCCAAGTTGTCCTGGAAGGTGAAGGTCGAGCCGGCGAGGCGGGACGACTGAAAGTTCACCCGAGAGAATGTGCCCGAGATGCGCGCGTTGGGCGCCACCAGACGCGCATAGTTTCTGTCGTCGTATCGACCCCCGGCCAGCTCGGCCTGTCCGAGGCCGACCTGTCCTCGGTGGTCCCCCGAGTACGCAACGACCGGCGGCGTCGCGGCCGCGGCCACCAGGGGCGCGGCATGCTCGATGTTGAGCAACGTGGCGCCGGCGAGGTCCGCGCCGGTCGCGTCGGCCCCCTCGACGAGCGTGTTCTGGAACTGCGCGGCCTGCGCGCGGACGCCGCCCAGCCGGGCGCCGCGCAGGTCGCCGTTCCACCACTGCGTGCCCGAGAGGTCGACCCCCGCGAAGTCGGCGTTTCGCGCACCCACACCGCGCATCTTCAGGTCGCCCAGGACCGCCGGAAGCCGTGCCGCCGCGCCGAGATCGACGAGCGAAAATGCCTCGTCCACACCGTGGTTCGCGCCCACGAATCGCGCCCCCGAGAGATCGGCACCGTCCAGGTCGTTGAGCGTGAAGGTCGGTCCGTAGAATTGACCCCCCGCGAAGACGACGTCGCGCATCAGGTTCAGGGAGAGCGTCGCGTACTGCCACTCCGCCTCCTCGAAGCGGGCGCCCGTGAGATCACTCCGGGTGATGCTCGGCGTGACATCGTAGGCGAAGGCGCGGGGGGCGAAGATCGCCCCGCGCACGCGACTGTCCCGGATCGAGCCGAACTCGTGGAAAGTCGCTCCGGAGAGTTCACAGTTGACGAAGCTGACGAGCGCCTGGGCCGGAACGTCACGCCCCGTCGGATCGCCGAACGCCACGTCGCGCAGGCTGATCCCGCGCACCGACGTCCGCGGATCGGTCTGGGTGGTGCGGCGCACGTTCGCACCGTCGAGGACGACCCCCGTGACCCGCGTCAGCCAATCCACGTTCGTCCCCTCGAGATCGGCGCCGGCCATCTCGACCCGGCCCTCGTCGAGGAAGTCGGGCGCCTGCCACAAATTGAACGTACCGCGCACGTGGACGCCCGAGAAGTCGGCGCCGCGGACCCGCGTGCCGGTGAAGTCGGTGTTCTCGAGCCGAGCGCCGGCTACGCGCACGCCCCGCAGATCCGCCGCCGTGAGCACGGTGCCCGTGAGATTGGTCTCCGTCAGGTCGACGCCGCGCAGGTCGACGCCGCGCAGTGAGGCCCCCGACAGATCGGCGCCGGTCAGATCGGCGTGCAGGTAGCGCGAGTTGGCGAACAACGAGGCGTTGCCGAGGCCCGCGCCCCGCAGGCTGGCGCCGGTCAGGTCGACGTGGTTGAGCCCGACGCCCGACAGTTCGGCCTCGTCGAGCCGAGCCCCGTCGAGGCGCGTCTGCGTCACGCGGCAGGCGCGCGCGGCTTGCTGAACGCAGGCGGCGTCGGGCGCGTAGGTGCAGCCCTCGGGCAGGTTGCAGTCCGTCGGCTGCACGGGGGGCGGCGAGAGGCCGTCACCGAACGTGATGCCCACGAGGGACGCCCCCCGCAGATCCGCCCCGGCCATCTGCGCGCCGATCAGGTTCGCCCCGTTCAGCTGGGCGCGCCCGAGGTGCGTGCGGCAACCGCACGCCGCACGCCAGGCCGCGCCGGTCTTGCCGCGACAGTCGGTGGCGGCGCCGGGCGGCTGGTCGTCGTCGAGGCTGTCGAAGGGCTCGACGCACACACAGGCGCCGTCGTCGCGCACATCGCGGCAGTCGAAGCGGGCGCCTTGCAGTACCGCGCTCACACCGTTGGCGTCGTTGAGATTCGCGCCCTGGAGCTCCGTGTCCTGCATCACGGCGTTGACCAGGTTGGCGTGGGTCAGGTCGGCTTCGGTCAGATCGGCCTCGGACAGGTCGGTCAGGACGAAGCCGGTCCCCGTGAGGCAGGCCCGGTGGAGCAGCGTCCCGCGCAGCCGGGCGCCGGAGAGGTCGGCCGAGGCCAGGGAGATGCCGACCATTTCGGCCCGCGACAGATCGGCCCCGCCGAACTGCGCGAAGGAGACATCGACGATGCGGTGTGCCGGGTCGAGCGGCGCGCACGGGGGCGCGGGCAGTTGCTCCTCAGGGGTGTTCGCCGGCACGAAGATCGCGCCCACGAGGCGCGAGCCCGTGAAGTTCGCCCCGCTGAAGGCCCCCCGCTCCAGGTTCGCACCCGACAGGTCCGCGCCGAGGAACGAGGCCAGCGCCCCGTTGGCGTCCGACAGATCGGCGCCCACGAGGCTCGCCCCGAAGAGGCTGGCCCCGACGAGCGTGGCGCCGTTCAGGTTGACGCCGTCGAGCATCGCATTCGAGAGGCGCGCGCCCGTGAAGTCCCGCCCGCTGAAATCTCCGGAGAGGTGTACCCCCGCCAGGTCGGCCCCGACGAGCGAGATGTCCTCGGTGAGCGTGTCCGGCCCCAGGACCTGCCCCGAGACATCGAGGTCCGCCGCCGCCAGGCTCCGCAGCGGCAGCGCCACGTCGTTCAGCTCGACCCGGTTGCGACCCACGCCCAGCACCACGAGCTGCTCGAAGGTCTCGAACCCCGGCCGCTGGACCCGGACGAAGTAGGCGCCGGCCGCCAGCCCGCCGAAGTCCGTCGGCGCGCCCGCGTGGACGTCGTCGAGGCCCTGGGAGAAACCCTCGGCGTACAGGCGGATGTCGGCCGTTCGCTGGGGGGCCGGGATCCAGTCGGGGGTCATCGAGAAGGTCACCCGGATGCGCCCGTCGAGCGGGGACAGCACCAACGAGACGGCGGGCGCCTGGCTCTGCTCGTCTTCGAAGCGCCCGACGAGCGGGCGGTAGGTGAACGGCCCCACGTGGGCCAACGGGGCATAGCCGGGATGCTCGACCTCGAACACGTACCGGTCGTGCGGCGAGGACGGCACGGTGAAGTTTCCCGCCGCGTCGGTCACGGTCGTCGCCAGGGCCACGTCGCGATCGGCGAACCGGACGTGCACCTGCGTGCCGCTGTGGTCGACCACCCCCGCCAGCGTGACGGTCCCGCCGAAGGGCACGGCGGCCTCGGTCTCGGACTCGTGGCGCAGCAACACATCGCCCAGGTCGGTCCGCTGCGCGAGTCGCACCGTCACCGGGCGCGTCTCGGTGCGATACCCGATGGCGGTGACCGTCAGGGTGTAGTCGCCGGCCGTCACGTCCCGGACCTGGAAGTGGCCCTCGGCGTCCAGGTCGGCGAGGAGCGCGGGCGAGCCGTCGTCGGGCGCCAGCGTCGCCGAGGTGGTCGCGAGCGCGGCCGGCGTGCCGAAGCGGTCGAGCGTGACCTGGCCCCGGACTTCGCCGGGCAGGCGGGTCAGGATCACGGCCTGCGCCAGCGCGTACGTCTCCTCGCGGCCGACGGTGTCGGTGCGGGCGCTGGCCTGGCCGTAGCCGTCCCGCTGGAAGCTCAGGTCCAGGGGCTCGCCGGTCGGGACACCCTGAATCTGGAAACGACCGTCGGCCCCGGTGACGGCCGACAGGGGCGTGCCGGCGATGGTGACGACGATACCGCCGTGACCCGCGTCGTCCACCACGCCCTGCAGGTTCGCTCGCCCCACGATCGTCGCCGGCAGCTCGCCGGCCGCCAGCCCGGCGGGTCGGATCTGCAGCACGTCGAGCTCGGTCACCCGCCCGGGCGCCACGGCCGCGGTGCGACTCGCCCCCTCGAAGTCGGCGTCCCCGTGCAGCACGGCGTCCACCCGCCAGTCACCGACGGTCACGCCGTCGAACTGGAAGCTCCCATCGGGCCTCGGGGCGGTGCTCGCCGTCGGCGGCGCCGCGTCGGGGGAGACCCCCACGGGATACAGCTCGACCGCCACCGCGGCCAGTCGGGCCGGATCCTCATAGCCCGGCGGGAGGCGGACGAGCCCCCGCAGGCCGCCGGGATCCGCCGCCAGCACGTAGTCGCGGGGCAGCGGGGTGACCGCGCCCGGCGCGACGACGACCCCCTGGGCCCCGTCGCCGCCGTACCCCGCGCGGCTGAAGGTGAGATCGTACGTGTCGGCCGGCAGCTCCAGCGTGAACGACCCGTCGGGGGCGGTCTCGGTGAACGGCGCGCGCCCGACCACCGAGATGCGGATGCCCTCGTTCCGGTCGGGCGCCGCCCCGGCCAGCCTCACGGTCCCCGCGAGGCGCCCCGGCGGGGCCGCCGCCAGGTCGACGCGCCCCAGGTCGAGGGTCGCGCCGGGGCCCACCGAGACGGGCAGCGTCACGCCCGAGAATCCGGGGCAGGAGACCGCGAGCAGGTAGTCGCCCGGCGGCGTCGCGAAGCCGAAGAGGCCCGTGTCCGCGGGCGCGGGCAGCACGGTCGTCTGCCCGTCCAGGGTCGAGGTCAGGGCGAGGCCCACCTCGCTCAGCCGCGCGTCGGGCGCCGTGACGTCGGCGAGGGCCACCGTGCCGGCGATCCGCCCATCTCGCGCGGCCAGCACCGGCGAAGGCTCGATTGTCGTTGTGGCCGCGGCCTCGATCGAAACCTCGACCGGCGCGGGCTCGGCGTAGCCGTCCTTCACGAAGCGCAGGCGGTACAGTCCGGCGGGCAGCGAGAGGGCGAAGGCGCCGTCGGGCTGCGTCCAGGCGTTCTCGGCCCGGCCGCCGACCAGGACGTGGATGTCCGCGTGTCCGCCGTCCGGCGCCCCGTCGAGGAACGCGTGACCCTCGACGTGCCCGTCCGCCGCGGGGCTGAGCACGAGCTGCCGCAGGTCCGCGGCCTCACCGGGCCCCAGGTCGAAGGGCACCGACAGGGGCGCGAAGCCATCGAGCGAGATGCGGACGGACCACGCGCCGACGCCGATGTCGGGCACGACGAACGCGCCGGCCGCGTCGGGGCGGGTGGTCTGCGACGCGGCCTCGGCCCCCTCGCGCCACAGCTCGACCTGCGCCTCGGGCATCCGCGTCTCGGGCGAGGTCAGCCCCGGCGCGGAGACCACGCCCCGCACGGAGCCCGGCTGCGCGACCAGAATGACGGGCTCGTCGAGCCGGGTCGGCCCGTCGTCGTCGGCCAGGCGCACGTCCGTCAGGGAGGTCGTCCCGTAGCCGCTGGCCTGGAACGTCAGATCGTACAGCCGGGGCGGCGCCACGAGCGCGAACGACCCGTCGCCGACGGTCGAGGTCGAGTAGGGCGTCCCGTTCAGGCGAACGGTGATGCCGCCGTGCCCGTCGGCCGCCGCGCCTTCGCGCATCGCCACGCCCTCGAGCGTCCGAAGGCGCTCGGGCGCCGCCTCGAGCCGCAGCGCGACGTCCCCCAGGTCGAGCTCGGCCCCGATCTCCACGGTGAGCACCCGCTCGCCGCCGACCAGGGTGGGGACGAGGGGCAGCAGGCTGTAGGTGCCGGGCACGACGTCGTCGAAGACGAAGCGGCCCCGGTCCTCGCCCTCGGTCACGGTCGGGACGGCGGCCAGGGGGTCGGCGCCGGGCCGGTCCGCGGGGGTCAGCATGACACTGACCGAGACGGCCTGGGCCAGGTCGAAGCCGTCCGGCACAACCAGCCGACCCCGAATCAGGCCGTGCGCCTGCTGCCCCGCCGGCGCCTGCGGGTCGAAGGGATTCGTCGCGCCGATGTCCGCGCAGGCGACGAGAAGGCACACGACCGTGACGAGCCAAGCCCTGACCATTCGCCCCTCCGCAACCGGGAAAGCGTCGAGCTATGGTGGTCGCCCCAGCCATTGTCAAGGTCGGTCATGACGCGGACACAATCGCGTCGAGTCGTACGCCGAGGTCGAACTGCATCCCATCCGGGCGGGGAATCTCATCGGCCTGTGCAGCGGCCATCTCGAAACGTCGGATCCACGGGTCGAGGGGCCCCGGGCGGCTGCCCACCGGGTCCGTGACCCGCGAATTCACCGTGCGTCGGGCGAATTCGATGTCCCTTTGCGCCCGAAACGGTGTCTCTGACCTCTGATCTTCTCATGCGCGGGAGGCGAACATGCGAGCGGGTTGGATTGCCATTCTCCTGGCCGCCGCCGCGCCGGGCTGTCGACCGTCCGACGCGCCGGCCTCGGCCCAGGGGGACGCGGGCGTGCCGCCGGCCGATGTCG
>CAINDO010000175.1 GCA_903847385.1 uncultured Myxococcales bacterium | reverse complement strand
GGGCTCGACCTGCGCGTCGGCCGTGCCGCCGCCCGTCGCGGAGGCGTCGACCGAGACCGGGGCGCCGGCCGCGCCGCCGCTCCCGCCCGTCGTCCCACCGGACCCACCGGAACCGCCGGCCGTGCCCCCCGCCGCCTGGCCGCCGGCGCCCGTGCCCGCGTCCGTCGCGTTCACCTTGCCGGCGAGCTCGTTTTCGGCCACGCAGCCCCAGAGGCCGCAGAGGACGAGCACGGCGGGGCGCAGCAGCAAGCGATGACGGGCGGACATGGCACGACTCCTCGGCGTAGGGAGGCGCCAAGCTAGTGCGGTCGCGCGTTCGAGGCAACTCAGAGGGTCGGCGGACATGGACGCCGTCGCGAGCCGGGCGACATCTCCGTCGACCCTCTCAGCCCAGCAGCGCGTCGATGCGGGCGCGCAGGCGCCCGGAAACGCCGGCGCGCGCGCCGAGCCGCTCCAGCGCCCGCCGCGCCGCGGGGGAGTCGCGATGGAACGAGGCGGCGTTCACCAGCATCTCCGCGAGCTCGTCCGGGAGCGCGCGCGCCTCGGCCAGGGCGGCGAGGCCGCCGAGGTCGGCTTCGGTGAGCTGCATGTCCGTCAGGTTGCGCAGGGCCTCGGCGGCCACGTCCGGAGATGTGTCGCCGAGCATCGCCACCAGGGCGGCGCGGCCTTCGGGCGTGTCCACGCGCCGCAGCGCCGCCGCGGCGGCCTGCCGCACTTCGGGCTCCGGGGCGCGGGTGAAGGCGTCGATGTCTTCCATCAACTCCGGCGCGCCGACGTTGCCGAGTGCGCGCAGAGCGAGGGCGCGCTCGGCGGGCGTCTCCGCGGCGTCCAGCCGCACCCGCAGGGGCTCGGCCAGGGCCAGACCGAGCGCGCGGTCGTCCGTTCCGCCGCGCCGGGCGACGTTGCCGGCGACGGCCCCCAGGGTGTACGCCGCGGCCGTGTCCAGACCCTCGGGCGGGTCCTCGGCGAG
Source organism: uncultured Myxococcales bacterium (assembly GCA_903847385.1). Taxonomy (GTDB): domain Bacteria; phylum Myxococcota_A; class Bradymonadia; order UBA7976; family UBA1532; genus CAINDO01. The sequence goes on along the minus strand of CAINDO010000175.1, from coordinate 29,878 downwards.
CGTCCGGGCCAACTCGACCACGGCCGGGCCCGGGTCGGCCGCGAGCCCGGCCCGCTGCACATGGAGCGCATAGGCCGGGTCTTCGGTCGCTTCCGGAGACTCGAGCAGCTCGACCAGGACCGCCTGCGCCGCGTCCGTGTTCACCTGGGCCAACAGATCCAGCACGAGCGTCCGCCCCGGCGACGCGGCGGGCATCTGCGCGAACGCCGCCCCCACCGCCCGCGCCGCCGCGGGGTCCAGGCGCAGCAGGGCCGCCGCGCGATACAGAAAGCCCCCGTGATCGGGCATGGACGCCGCCGAGGCGAAGGTGAGCAGTTGCTGCGCCAGGGCTTCGGGGGTCAGGCCCGCGGCGGCGGTCGCGAGCATCTGTCGCTCGGCGTCGCGATCGGGCGCCAGGCCGCCGACCCCCACGCTGCGCCGGGCCGTGGCCGCGGGCGCATCGCCGCCGGTCGCCTCGCCCAGGCGCCGCAACGTGATGTGCAGCGTCGCGTCCAGCACGACGACGCCGTCGTCCCGGCGGCCGACGGTGTGTTCGGTGTGTTCCAGCGTGTCCAGCCGACCCGCGGCGTCGTAGGTGTATCGCGTCTCGCCGGACTCGACCTGGAGCGAGGTCAGCCGGTCGATGCCCGCCGGCGTGACGCTGGTGTATTCGTCGCGCCGACGCACGTGGGTGTCGCCCTCGACGCTGACCGTGGCCCGCACCGTGCCGAGCGGGGTCGCCTCCCCGTGGGTGCCCGCCGCGGTCAGGCCCTGCAGCGTGGCGGCGAGCTGCTGAAACACCCCCTGCCCCGCCTCCCGGACGGCGTCGGGCACGTCCAGCCCGGTGAAGACACCGCGCGTGTCGTACCGGGCCGAGACCGGCGCGCCGTCGGCGGTCGCGAACACATCCTGGAGGCCGGCGAGCGGCCGCCCCGAGAGGCGCGCCTCGTCGACCTGCGCGGCCGAGAGCCGCAGGGCGAGCGCCCCGACGTTGCCCCCCTCGATGGAGACCACACCACGCAGGCGCAGCGCGGCCGAGAGCCCCTGCTCGCCGAGGTCGGCGACGCGGGCGGTCTGCTCCGAGGCGAATTCGAGGGCGTAGCGGCCGGCGGGCGTCTGGGCGACGCTGCGCGGTGTCGTCGTCGCGGGCGCGGCGGGTGCGGGGGTGTGTTGCGCGGCGTGCAGAGTCAGGAGCCCGGCACCGGCGGCCGCGGCGGCGAGCGAGACGAGGGCGAGTTTGCGGCGGATCTTCATGGGGTCGCTCCGGTGCAGGGGGTGTCGGAGTCTTCTACGCGGCGAACCCGCCGGACCTTGCGGGCGGCGGGTCGCTTTTCTCGGGAGCGGAGCCGAATTCACTTCGGCGCAGCGGGGCTGAAAAAGTCCAAGGATGGACCTTTCCAGCGTCCTGTCAGAGCGGCGCGATGGCGGCGAGCGGGACGTCGAACTCGCTGTTGAAGAGCTGCGCGTTGCTGCGCAGGCCCAGCCAGGAGAACAGCTCGTACTCCCAGGAGTCGCAGCCGATCAGGTAACACACCTCGGCATAGAGCGCGGCCCGGCCGTCCAGGAACCGGGCGGCGAGGTCGAGCTGCGTGTCGAAGCGCAGCACGTTCGAGCCCGTCGCGGCCGACAGCGCGGCGTACAGGGGCAGGCTCAGCTCGGCGAGCACCAGGTCGATCTTGATGCCGGCCTCGGCGATGACCGCGGACACACCGGCGCTGGCCTGGGCCGTGATGCCGGCGAAGGGCCGGAACGTGCCGTTCAGTGACATCGCACCGGCGTCACAGGTCTGCTCCAGGCGATAGTCCAGACCGGCGTTGCCGGCGGCGGCGGCGCGGACCCGGATGGGGAACGGCCCGATCATGAAGATCTGGCTGGCGGACAGGAACTCCTGCGAGCGGCTCGGGGTGCCGGTGATGGGGTTGAAGTTCACGCCGGTGTACTGGTTCAGGGGGGCGATCTCCACGCCGGCGGCGCGCACCGAGAGCGTGCTGTTCCCGTTGGCGCGCAGGGCGGCCCCGACGTTGAGCAGGTTCGTCGAGGCGCCGAGGACCTTGGCCGTGATGGACGCCGTGGCGCTGACACCCGCGCTGGCCTGACACAGGTTCTGGCGGTGGAGCTGGGTCAGATCCCAGCCGGCGGAGTAGCTGACCGTCGCGCCGAAGAGGGCGTTGCCGCCGTTGAAGCTGTCACCCGTGGTCTGTTTCATGACCTTGTTGCCGTATGCATCATGCGTCACGCTGCCCTTGCCGCTGAGGGACTTGATCAGGAGCGCCTCGCCCTCGGACTTGAATGCACGGTCGCAGTCGAAGAAGAACTTCACCCAGTCCGGCGCCGCGGTGTAGTCGTGCCCGAGGCCCGAGGGGCAGGACCAGCCATCGTAGCTGACGTCCACCCCGTTGATGGCGAAGCGCCCGGCCGGCGGGTTTCGCAGGGTCTGCACGAAGCCCGTCGTGGTGTTGGCCAGGCACTCGTCGTACACGGCCTGGCGCTGCGCGGCGAACAGACCCCGGACGCGGTGCTGGAAGTCGCTCGGCGCCCAGTCGCAGGGGGTGGGGCCGGCCTCGAGACACCCCTGTGCGTCCGCCTCGTGGAGCACGGCCTCGAGCTTGTCGTCGATCGCCGAAAGCTGCCGCTGGAGCGCTTCGTCCAGGAGCGGCAGGCAGGCCCCGCCGCCGCCGGCGGCGAAGAAGAACTGCCCTCCCAGGAGCTGCCCGTTGAGCTGGGCGAAGGCCACGTCGGCCAGGATCGAGGGGCTCGCCGCGAGCCCCAGCTCCGGGTTCCAGATGGGATCGAGCAGGGACTGGGCGTCCGGCGGGCCCTCCTCGACCAAGGCCTCGGGCGCGGGGCACTGCTTGCGCAGGCTGAGCACCTCGGCCCGCTGCCGCATGAGATCCTGGAACGTGGAGCGGAGCTCGACGAGCCGCTCGAGGAGCTCGTCGCTGTAGCCGGCGGCGGCCATCGTCGCGCTGGCCTGGGCGTGCCAGGCGAAGGTCTCGTCGTGAACGCCGTTCTGGCTGTCCTGCAGGGCCTGGACCTTCTGGCGCAGGTTGGCGTCGATCAGCGTCGGGAAGTAGTAGACCGACGCAGGCTGGCGCCGCGTGACCACCTGGGGCTGCCCGAACAGACCCTGCGCCGCGATGATCGTGACATAGGTGTCGACCGGCTCGAAGTGAAACGCGGTGAAGTCGTTCTTCGGCTGACTCGACATCGGGAACAGATTGGCCTGCCGCAGGGCGTTCCCGGCCCAGTCGTAGATGGCGCCCAGGGCCCCGATGGCCCGGTTGTACCGCGTGTCGCCCCAGGCCAGCGGGGTGTAGGCCACGTTGAACACGGCCCGCGGGTCGTTCTCCAGCGCCAGCGTGGCGTCCTCGAACAGACTGTAGCCCTCGAAGACGTGGAACACATACTCGTCACACGAGCTCGACGCGGCGCCGTCGTTGCGCCAGGCCGCGTGCAGGTTCTCGAGCTGCGTCTGCCCGCCGACGAGGCCCGTGCCGAGCTGCGTCGCCTTGCCGACCATCTTGCCCGTGAAATCGCCCGTCATCGGCGTCGAGTTGGACACGGGGCGCGGGTTCTTCGTGTGCACCACGTTGCAGTTCGCCGCGCCGAGCTCGCAGGCGGCGTTGTCCGCGATGGCCGGGGCGACGGCGTAGGTGTCCTGGAAGCGGCTCGAGGGCATCAGCCGCGGCGTGCGGACGGCCCGCGGCATGGCGCGGTTCTGCACGGTGTTCCGGCACTTGCTGACCGCGCGACCGCCGTTGCCCAGGGCCTCCAGGCGAGCCATCTCGCGCTGACCGCAGAGGGACTGGAACCAGGTCTCGCTCCCGCAGGTGGCGGCGGCGACGACGGCGGCGTCACAGAGGGCCGGACACTGCGACGTGAAGGTCGCGTTGCTGGCGCACAGCAGCGACGTGGTCGCGTTCGAGCACGCGGCCTCGCTCGGCGTGCAGTTGATCTGGATGACCTGGGCGCCGGCGGCCCCGGCGAGGGTGAGAGACACGAACGCGGCGCAGAACGACGACGCCGTGCGCAGGGCAGCGCGCAGAGACATGAACGACTCCTCGGTGACGGGCGCCCGGACGTCGGGTGCCGTGTGGTCGAGGATGTCTACGCGGCGTGTCGGCGCGACCTTGCACGCCGTCGTGCACTTTTTCTCGACGCGGTGGGCGGGCGCCCGCTCAGAACCACTCGCCCTCGTCGCTGCCGTCGTCGCAGAAGCCGTCGCCGTCGGCGTCGGCGCAGTCGCCACCGCCGTTGTCACCGCCGCCGTCGCTGCCGTCGTCGCACCAGCCGTCGAAGTCCGCGTCGACGCACTCGCCGCCGCCGTTCGGGTCGTCACACCACCCGTCGAAGTCGGCGTCGGGGCACTCCCCCCCGGCGTCGGGGTCCTGGCCCGCGTTCGGGTCGTCACACCAACCGTCGCCGTCGGCGTCGGGGCAGTCGGCGGCGTCCGGATCCTGCGCGCCGGGGTCCTGGGCGTTCGGGTCCTGCGCGTTCGGGTCCTGCGCGTTCGGGTCCTGATCTTGCGGCGCGAGGCCGGGGTCCTGGCCGCCCGGGTTCTGACCGTTCGGGTCCTGGCCGCCGGGGTTCTGACCGCCGGGGTTCTGACCGCCGGGGTTCTGACCCTGCGGATCCTGCCCATTGGGGGCCGGGCCGCCGCCCGGGGGCACCTGACCGGCCATCGCCTGCTGAATGAAGGCGGCGAAGGCGTCCACCCGCGTGTCCACGCCGAACTCGCGGCAGGGCTCGTCGCCCCACGAGGTCACGCCGGCGATGTACTCGGTGCCGCCGATGTTCACGAACGCCGGGCCGCCGGAGTCGCCGTTGCAGGTGTTGTGCGCCGGGTCGTCGTAGCGGAACGTGGTGGCGTCCACGGCGCTGATGGCGATGTCGACCGAGCGCTTCGTGCCCGAGTCCTGCAGGCCGCCGCCCGTGATGCCGTAGCCCACGAACTTCATCGAGCGCCCCACGGCGCCGGCGTCCATCGCCTGCAAGAGCGGCACGCCGTCCACGCCGGGGTCCTCGGCGAGCCGCACGACGGCGATGTCGTTGAGCATGTTCTGCGCGTCGTACTGCGGGTGGCTGAAGACCTGCGCGACCTGGATGACCCGGCTCGGCGCGTTCAGGTCGTCGCCCAGGTAGAACTGGAACCCCTGCCCGCCATCGGCGAAGCAGTGCGCGGCCGAGACGACCCACTGCCCCTGGAACACGGTGCCGGTGCACAGGCCCTGGCCGTTCATCAGCGCGCCCACGGCCGGGTAGCCGCGCTCGGCCTGCCCGCCCACGATGCCGCTCTGCAGGGCGACGCTCTCCGAGGGCTGCTCGACCACCGAGGCGCAGCCCGCGCCGAGCGTCGTGGCGAGGGCGAGGGCGAGGGCGAAGCGGAACGACGTACGGCGCGTCATGGGGTCTCCTGCGAGGGCGTGGCAGGAAGTCCCTTCAGCAACAGACGTGCCAGAGCGCAAGGCGAGCAACGGTGAGGCCGCGCCGCGAGAACCGGGGAGCGCGGGTCACAGGGGAGGTGAGGCCTGTCGCGCCCGAGCGAGACCCTCAGGTCACACCTGCGTGAAACACCCGAAGGACTTGGGCGCGGTGGCCAGGTCCCGGAAGCTGCCGCGGATGTCCAGCAGGCCGATCATCTCCGTCGCGCGCCCCGGGGACAGGTTCAGCACCATGCTGCCCATGAAGTCGAACTGGAGATACAGGCCCAGGCCCGCGCCGCCGGCCTTCTGGTCGATCTGGTCGGCGCCGCGTCGCAGGCCCTTGGCCACGTATCCCTTCAGGGTGGACACGGCCAGCGCGCCGAAGGGGTCGCGAATGCCGAGCGCGAGCATCTTGCCGTCGCTGCCGAACGACAGCACGCACTGCTCGGCGTCCGCCAGGGTGACGGGCGTCTGCCGCGACAGGTGCGTGTAGAGCGGGCGGCCGTCCGCGCCCACGGGGGCGTCGTACACGGCGTTCATGATCATCTCGTCTGCGATGTCCTGCAGGCGGTGCAGCACGCGGCCACCGATGCCCAGGTCGCCCATGAAGGCCGCCACGCGGTCGAGGGCGCTGCCCTTGGCCTCGCTCCCGGCGATGCGGACCTCGTGCACGTGCGCGCCCCAGGGCAGGTAACACGACACGCCGAAGAGCGGCCCACGCTCCAGCTTGCGCAGCGTGGCCAGGAGCTCCTCCATGAACCAGGGGCTCTCCAGGGCCAGCAGGTGCGCGAACCAGGGCTCGGCCAGCAGCTCGCGGAAGATCCCCGGCGGCGAGGGCGCGGCGAGCAGCAGCAGCGGCGATTGCGGCGCGCGGGCGTGCAGCGTGCGCAGCGCCTCGAGCGGCTGATCCCCCAGGGCGGCGAGATCCACCAGCAGATAGGTGACGGGCCGCTCGCCCAGGCACGTCAGCGCGCGGTCGAAGTCCGGGGCCAGCGCGGCCTGTCCGCCGGCGCACACGACGACCCGCTGGGCGGGCCGCAGGCGCAGGGAGTCGCCCACCAGGAGCGCGGAGAAGCCCGGCTCCATCAGAAGGCGTCCGCGGGCGGGGCGGGCAGGATGATCGCGTCCGCGGCCGGCGGCTCGGCCACGAGGCCCGGCGGCAGGGCGGGGTCCAGGTGGCTCGGTACGGGGGGCAGCGCGCCGACGGCGGGCGAGAGCACGGGCTCGGTGGTGGCGCCGCCCGGGGCGCTGCCCAGGGCCGAGCGCAGGGCCGTCAGGGGTGCGGCGCCCGGGTTGTAGCCGGCGAAGGCGTCGAAGGCCTCCGTCGGGGCGGACAGGCCCACGACGGCCTTCTTCACGGCGGCCAGGAGCGCGGGGTCCACGGCGTCCCGGGCCTGCACGAACACGGGCAGCGGGGCCGGCCGGCTGGTGAAGACCGAGGTCAGGCCGCCGCCCGCGCCCTCGAAGCCCAGGGTGACCTGCGCCTTGCCGAGCTTGACCACGGAGAGCGCGGCCTGCGCGTCGCGGACGGGTTTGGCGCGCTTGAAGTAGTCGGCGCCGATCTGGCCCTGGAAGATGAAGTTGGAGACGAAGCGGTCCTCATGCGGGCCGACGTCGAACACCACCATGGTCTGGCCGGCCAGGGTGCTCACGCTGGCCGCGGCGCTGGTGGACAGCACGTGCATGGGGCGCGCGGGGTTGCCGCCCGAGACGGCCTGCGCCAGGGGCTTCAGGCCGCCGTGCTCCAGGGCGTAGGCGGCGTCGACGATGGCGAAGTCCACGCCGCCGGCGGCGATCTGCGCCTGGAACTCGCCGGCGGCCCCGAACGCGCGACCGCGAACGGGCTGGCCCACGGCGCCCTCGAGCGCGCGGGCGACCGTCTCGGCGAACCGGGCCCGGGCCATGGAGTCGCCGAAGTAGACCGACGGCGTGTAGACGCCCACGGTGGCCGCGCTGGCGGCCTCGGGGGCCCCCTGGGCGTGCGCGGTGGCGGCGGCGGCCAGGAGAACGGCAGCCGCCAGCGCCAGGCGTATGGAGAAACGGCGCGCGCTCATGGCTCGAACCCGAAGATGCGGCGCTTGGCCTCGGCCAGGTCGCGGGCCTTGGCGGCGAAGGGGCCGCCCATCTGGCCGTAGCGCACGAAGGCCTTGTAGGCCTCCTCGTGGCGGCCCTGCGCTTCCAGCGTGACGGCCAGGTTGTAGAAGGCCTCGGGCACGGCGCCGCTGAGCGTGCGCAGGCGGCCCTCGACCTTGGCCTTGCGGTTGGCCTTGAGCTCGAGCACCAGCAGGTTGTGGTCGAGCACGGCGTCGTGGCCCAGGTTCGCGGCGGCCTTCAACTGCTTGGCGGCGTCGTTCGTGTTGCCGTTGGCCCAGGCGCGCTCGGCCAGGCGCTCGTAGGCGCGGCGCAGCACGCGGGCCTCGACGCCGCCCTTGTTGCGCACGGCCTTGCTGCCCTCGAGCGCGGAGACGGCGCGGTCCTCGCGGCGCCCGAGCAGCGCCGTGTAGGCCGCCAGGAACTCCAGGTGGCCCGGGGGCGCGCCGACGAGCCAGCTCGTGTCCTTCGGCGTGCCCAGCTTGCCGAGCCAGGTGCCGGCCGCGCCCGCGTCGCCCCGGCGCAGGGCCAGGATCAGCGACAGGTAGGCGGCGCGGGGCGCCAGGGCGGCGTCCAGGGCGTCCTCGTTCTTGAGCGCGGCCTTCAGGGCGTCCACGCCGGCGCTGGCGTCGGCCCCACCTCTGGCCTCCTTGAACTCGCGCGCGGCCTGGGACAGGTGCGCCAGGGCCAGGTTGCGCGCCGAGGTCATCTCGGCGGGGTTGGCCTTGTGCGCGTTCTCCAGGGCCTGCACGGCCGCGGCCGAGTCCCCGGCCCGCAGCGCCGCCGCCCCCAGGATGGCCAGGCCCGCCGGTGAGACGGCCGCGGCGGGCACGGAGGCGACCGCGCCCCGCGCCTCGGCGAACCGGCCGGCGCCCAGCAGCACCCGCCCCCGCGCGATGGCCACGCCCGCGTCCGTCGGGGCGGCCTTCGAGGCGGCGTCGGCCTCGGTCGTGGCCTCGTTGCCCTTGCCCGCCGCCTGGAGCGCCACGGCCAGGTCCGCCCGCAGCAGCGGCAGCGTGGGGTCCGTGGGGGAGAGCGCGCCCACCGCCTGCCGCAGCCGCGCCTCGGCCCCCGCCGGGTCGTTGGCGGCGAGCCGCGCGCGCGCGCCGGCGGCCATCACGTAGGCCAGCGTCTGCTGCACGAAGGGGTCCGTCGGTTCGAGCGCGACGCCCCGCGCGGCGGCGGCCTCGGCCTCGATCGACTGCTTGCGGGCGAGCCGCGTGAGCGCCAGGTTGGCCTGCAGCCGGCCCTTGTCCGGGGCGGCGTCCACGGCCTGCTGATGCAGCGCCGCCGCGGCGTCCAGGTTGCCCCGCTTGCGCGACACGGTGCCCAGCGCCGACAGGCACCAGGGGTCCTTGGGCTCCAGCGTCCGCGCGGCCTCGAAGGCCCGCTCCGCCTCGTCGAGCGCCCCGCGCCGCAGGTGGATGAGCCCGATCTTGTACTGCGGGATGGCGACCTTGGGCTTGAGCCGCGCGGCCTCGGCCAGGGAGGCCAGCGCCGCCGCGTCCTGCGAGGGCCCCTGCTCGAACAGCGCGCTGCCCAGGAAGTAGTGGCCGTTGAAGCTGTCGGGCTTCATCGCCACGAACTTGCGGAGCTGCTCCGTGGCCTCGGGGTACTTCTTCCACTGGAAGTAGGCCTGCCCCAGGTTGAACACCACGCTCTCGCGCTGGGGGTCCTTCTCCAGGGCGCCCTTCAGCAGCTCCACGGCCTTGGCGTAGTTGCCCACCTGAAAGTGGCAGGTGCCCAGGTTGATCTGCACCTGGATGTTGTCCGGCGAGACCCGGCGGACCTCCTCGAAGGCCCGCATGGCCTCGGGGTACTTCTCGCTCTTGAAGTAGGCGTTGCCCAGCGTGCCGCGCGCGGCGACGTCGTCCGGACGGGCGACCAGGTACTTCTCCAGCGCGGCCTGGGCGCGGGGCAGATCGTTGACCTTGTAGTATTGCGTGCCGAGCACCAGGTGGGCCTCGGGGAACGCCTCGGCGCCCCGCGCGACCTTCTCCAGGTGGGGCAGGCCCTCGTCCGCGCGGCCGGCCTTGAGCAGGTGATTGCCCAGCCAGAACAGGAGCTCCGGGCTCTCCGGGCTGCGCGCGAGCGCGGGCTGCAGCCGGGCGATGGCCCGGTCGGACTGCCCGAGCGAGTAGGTCGCCAGGCCGAACTTGGCGTAGGCGTCCACGTAGGCCGGATCGGCCTCGATCGCCTTCTCGAAGGCGTCCGCGGCCTCGGTGTAGCGGGCGCGGGCCTCGTTCTCGTCCTTGCCGGCGCGGGCGGCGTCGGCCGCCTGGAGCAGGCGCTCGCCCTCGTCATAGTGACGCTGCGCGGCGCCCTGCGGCTGGTAGCGGCCCTGCGCCGCGGCCTCGCCCGGAGCGGACGCGAGGCCGCCGAGCGCCAGCAGCGCGGCCAGAGTCCACGGTCGGATGCGGGTCACCCTCATGCCGGCGACACTATTGCTTCTTTGGGGGCGAGGCAATTTACTGCGCCGCCATGGAAACCGACTATTGGCAGGCCCGTTGGGCCCGCGGCGAGACGGGCTGGCATCGGCCCGAGGCGAACCCCTATCTGGTGCAGCACTGGGCGGCCGCGGCCGTCCCGGCGGGCGGGCGCGTGCTCGTGCCCCTCTGCGGCAAGTCCGTGGACCTGCGCTGGCTGGCGGCGCAGGGGCACCCCGTGCTCGGCGTCGAGGTGAGCGCCCTCGCCGTGCGGCAGTTCTTCGAGGAGGCCGGCCTCGCCGACGAGATCGAGACGCAGACCTTCGGGCCCTTCGAGGTCTCCTCGGCCCGCGGCATCGAGATCGCCTGCGGCGACTTCTTCGACCTGCCCGCCCTCCCGCTGTCCGACGTGGCCGGCTTCTACGACCGCGCCGCCCTGATCGCGCTCCCGCCGGCCTTGCGCGCGCGCTACGCCGAGACGCTGGGCGCCGCCGTGCCCCGCACCGCCCGCGGCCTGGCGATCACGCTGCACTACGACCAGGACCACAAGGCCGGGCCGCCGTTCTCGGTGAGCCCGGACGAGGTCCGCACGCTGTTCGGCGCCCGCTTCGCCGTCGCCACGCTCTGCGACGACGACGTCCTGGATCACAACCCCGGCTTCCAGGCCGCCGGGGTCCCGTGGCTGCGCGAACACGCCTTCGCCTTGACCGGCATTCGATCCGCCGGGGAATGACTTGCGTTTTTGGCCGGTTCGGCGAAAAAGACGCCCGACAGGTCCATCGTTCGAGCCCAGGAGAGAAATCATGAAGCAGTTGTTCGCCGTCCTCTTCACCTCGCTTTTCTTCGCCGCTTGCGGCGGCGCGCCCGCCCACCACGAGGGCGACAAGCCCTGCGACAAGTCCGGGCACCACGAGGGCGACAAGCCCTGCGACAAGCCGTGTGACAAGCCCTGCGACAAGCCGTGTGACAAGTCCGGCGCCGAGAAGCCCTGCGACAAGTCCGGCGGCGATCACCACGGCAAGCCCTGCGACCCGGCCAAGTGTCCCCGCGCCGTCGAGGGCACCACCGTCACGGCCGAGAACGTCGCCGATGGCGCCGCCCTCGTCTTCAAGACCACGGGCGATGTCGCCGAGGTCCAGAAGCGCGTGGCCGCCCTCGCCGCCGCGCACGCCACGATGAAGCCGGGCGAGTGCAAGTGCCAGGGTTGCAAGGATGGCACCGGCTGCAAGTGCGCCGAGTGCAAGGACGGCGGCGCCTGCAAGTGCGGCGGCGACCACCCCGCCACGACGGCCACGGCCGAGAACATCGACGGCGGCGCCCGCATCGTCTTCAAGCCGGCCAAGGCCGAGGACCTCCCCAAGGTCCAGGAGATGATCAAGCACCACGCCGAGAAGATGGCCAAGGGCCCCTGCGACCACCACGGCGCCGCCGAGGCCGCGCCCGCCGCCGGCAGCCAGCCGACGGCGCCGGTCTCCGCGCCGGTGTCCGCGCCCGCCTCCGCGCCCGCCCCCGCCTCCGCGCCCTGATCTCGCATCCTGACCGCGCGCCGCGCCGGTCAGTCCCCCGCGCGCCCGTCCAGGGCCTTCAGATACTCCACCAGATCATCCACGGCGAACGTGTCCAGCATGGACGTGTGCCCGTGCATCTCCATCGCGTTGCGGTCCGTGAAGAGCGCCCGCAGCGTCGGCGCCGAGCCATCGTGCAGGTAGGGCGCCGAGTCCCACAGACCGTGCAACGTCGGTGTGTCGAGGCCGGTCAGCGGCCCGCCGGCGCGCTGCCCCGAGCCGGGGCCGAGCGTGCCCACGTCGTGCAGCAGCGGCGTGCGCTCGGCCGCGCCGTGGGCCTCGATGAACGCGCTGTCCGTGAGCGCGGGGCCGCCGTGGCACTCGAGGCAGCGCGTCTCCGCCGACTCGAACAGCGCCCGACCCCGGGCCGCGGCCTCGCTGAGACCGCCCTCGGCCGTTCGGTGCGGGCTCGCGGGGAACGCGTCGAGCGTCGCGACATAGGCGGCCAGCGCGTCCAGCTCGGCGCCGGCGCCCGCCTTCGGGGCGCCCAGGGGCGCGTCCAGACCGCCGGCGTGGAACACGGCGTCCGGCAGCAACCCCAGGCCGCCGAACGGCCCCCGCAGGTCGTGCTCGAAGTCCTGGATCTCGTCGAAGTTGCCCGACCAGTGGATCGGCCCGTGACCGCTCCCCGTGCGGCCGAGCAGCGAGACCGTGTTGCGCAGGCCCTCGCCGCGGTCGGTGAAGTCCCAGGTCAGGCCGTCGTCCTCGGCGTCCGGGTGGCAGTGGGCGCAGGCGATGGCGGCGTCGGCGGACAGGCGCGGGTCGGCCGCGTCGTGGAACAGGATCTTGCCGAGCAAAACGTCCGGCGGTAGCGGCTCGTCCGCGGGGTCCAGCAGGGGCACGCGGGCGACGGGCGCTTCGCCGGCCGCCGCCAGGTCATAGACCACGAGCGCGCGGTCCAGACTCGCGTCGGCCAGCAGCGTGCGGCCGTCCGGCGTGACGAGCAGGCCCCGCAGATCGTGCCCGGCGTCCGTCAGGCGGCCCAGGACCTCGCCCGTCTCCGTCGAGAGTCGAACGATCTCCCGCGCCCCGGGCAGGCCCACGTAGAGCGACTCGCCGTCCGGGGTGTAGGCCAGGCCCTGTGCCATCCCCGCGGGCGGCAGCGCCCGCCGCGCGTCGGCCCGCTCGACGGCCTCGTGCGGGCCCAAGTCCAGGAACGCGACCATCGCCTGCACCGTCGTCCGCGAGGTCAGCGCGTGGCCGTCGCGGAACGCCCCGCCGCCCACGTTCGCGAGCAGCCCGGCGACGGCGAGCGTGCCGGTGTCCGGCGAAACGGCCAACGATTCCGGCAGGTTGGGCAGGCCGCCGCCCGTCGCGTCGGGCTGCATCGGCGCGGGGTCGAAGGGCAGCGGCACGTCGTGCAAGTCGTTCTCGGCCGTGTCGAAGCGCCACAGCAGGCCCTCGCCATCGCGGCTGCGCCAGCGCGTGACCACGACCACCTCCGCCGCCGTCCAGGCCAGGCCGCGCGCGTCGGGGAAACCGAAGGCCTCGACCACCCGGCCGCCGTCCAGGGGCACCCGGGCCAGCGAGCCGCGCGCGGACAGCGTGGCATACACATGCGCGGCGCCCGGCCGCGTCGCCACGCCGAACGGCCGCGCGCCCCGGGGCAGCGGCAGTCGACGCGCCGGCGTGTAGACGTCCGCGGGCGCCTCGACGATCGCCAGCGTGTCCTCGCCCCGGCAGGAGACCACGAAACCCGCGTCCAGGGGGGCGACGGACCGCGGCTCGTCGCACACGGCGTGGCGCGCGACGACCCGGAAGTCCGCCCCCGGCGCGGGTCCGCGGTGCAGGACCACGAGCAGGTCGGCGTCGGGCAGAACCACGCCCACGTACACGCCCTCATCGGGCGCGGCCACCAGCGCGAGCGTGTTGCTCGACACGGGCACGGCGCTCGGCTCGCAGCCGGCGAGGGCGACGAGCATGGCCGTGAGCGCGACCGGCGATAGGGAGGGTCTCCGCGGCATTCCGCCCATGATACCCTGCGCGGCCATGTCCGACCCCGCCTTTCCCCTGCCGCGCCTGGACGGCCGCCGGGTGGCCGTCACCGGCGCCACCGGCCACCTGGGCACCAACCTCGTCCCGATGCTCTGCGCCGCCGGCGCGCGCGTGCGCTGCGTGCTCCACGAGAACGCGCAGGTGCCCTTGCCCGAGGGCGTCGAGTCCGCCCGGGGGGACGTCCGCGAGCCCGAGACCCTGCGCCGCGCCTTCGAGGGCGCCGAGCTGGTCTTCCACCTGGCCGCGCGCATCTCCATCACCGGCCCCCAGGGCGGCCTGGTGGACGCCATCAACGTGCAGGGGGCGCAGAACGTGGCCGAGGCCGCCGTGGCCGCCGGCGCGCGGCGCCTGGTGCACGTCAGCTCGGTGCACGCCTTCGACCACGGCGACCCGGCGCAGCCCCTGACCGAGTCGGCCCCCCGCCCCACGCCCCGCCACCCGGCCTACGACCGCTCGAAGGCCGCCGGCGAGGCCGCCGTGCGCGCCGTCGCCGCCCGGGGCGGGCTCGAGGTCGTCGTCGCCAACCCCACGGGCATCGTCGGCCCCGGCGATCCGGCGCCCTCGCGCATGGGCCAGGTGCTGCTCGACCTCTACCACCGCCGCCTGCCGGCCCTCACGCCCGGCGGCTTCGACTGGGTGGACGTCCGCGACGTCTCCGGCGCCCTCCTCGCGCTGAGCACCCACGGCCGCGACGGCGAGGGCTACCTGCTCGGCGGCGGCTGGACCTCGCTCGTCGACCTCGCCCGCGCCGCCGAGTCCGTGACGGGCGTGCGCGCCCCCCGCATGGCCGTGCCCGCCTGGCTCTGCAGCGCCACCGCCCCCCTCGTCGCCACGGTGCAGGGCTGGCTCAAACAGGAGCCGCTCTACACCTCCGAGGCCCTGCATGCGGTGTTCAAGGGCAGCCGCAATGTGTCGCAGGCCAAGGCCCGCGCCGACTTCGGCTACCAGCCCCGGCCGCTCGCCGACACACTGCGCGACGCCTACGCCGACTTCGATCGGCGCGGCAAACTGCGCGGTCGCCCACCCAAGGCCCTGACCCATGGATGAGCGCGCGATTCACACATGGGTCACGCTGGGTGTCATCGCCACGGCCGTGCCCACGCTGCTGTATCTCTTGTTCCGCACGGCGCCCTACGGCCGCCACGGCCGCGCCGGCTGGGGCCCGACCGTGTCGCCCCGCTTCGGCTGGATCCTCATGGAGTCGCCCGCGGTGCTCGCCTGGCTGGGCATCTATCTCGCGGGCCCGAACCGGGCCGAGATGGCCCCCCTCGCACTGGCCGCGATGTGGCAGGCCCATTACATCCACCGCACCTTCATCTTCCCGTTCCGCATGCGCGGGGACGGCCGCCGCATGCCCCTGGTCATCGCCGCCAGCGGCGCGTTCTTCAATGTCATCAACGCCTATGTGAACGCGCGCTGGGTGTCCACGCTCGGCAGCTACCCGGACACATGGCTCACCTCGCCCTGGTTCCTGGCCGGCGCCGCCGTGTTCGCGGTCGGCATGGCCGTCAACCTGCACGCGGACACGGTGCTGCTCAACCTGCGCGCCCCCGGCGAGACGGGCTACAAGATCCCCCGCGGCGGTCTGTATCGGTATCTCACCTGCCCCAACTACTTCGGCGAGCTGCTGGAGTGGCTCGGCTGGACGCTGGCCACGGCCTCGCTGGCCGGTCTGTCGTTTTTCGTGTTCACCGCGGGGAATCTGTTGCCCCGCGCGCTGGCGCACCACCGCTGGTACCGCGAGAAGTTCCCGGAGTATCCCGCCGAGCGGCGGGCGCTGATTCCGGGGGTGTTGTAGGGGCGCGCGCCCCGCCCCGCGCGGTGCTATCGTTCGGGCCGAGGTCCGCCGATGCTCCAACCCCACCCCTGGCTGACGGTTCTGGTGATCGTGCTGGCGTTCGCCGTCGGCCTGCAGAGCCCCCGCAAGTCGCGCTGGGGCGAGTCCTGCGGGGCTTCCGCGGACTGCGAGGACACCTTCGCCTGCTATCGGCAGGTCTGCGCGCCCGAGGACGGCGAGCACCCTGCCCTCGTCCACGACGGCGTGACCTACACGGGCACGTTCAAGCGCGGCAAGTTCGCCGAGGGTCGCGTGGCCGAGCCGGACGGCGTGCGGCGCCTCGGTCGTTTCGAAAGTGGCCTGCAGACCTGGGGCGAGCTCCTCTGGCCCAATGGCCAGCGATTCCACGGGACCTTCGTGAAGGGCGCGTTGGCCGAAGGGACCATCACCGACGCTGCCGGGAATCGATGGGAGGGCAAGTTCCGCAACGACAGACTCTACGAGGGCCGAGAGACCTTCCCCGCCGGGCCCGTGCTCGAGGGCGTGCTGAAGGAGGGCCGGCGCGAATCCGGGCGCATTCGGCAGGACGACGGCACGGTGATCGAGGGGGACCTCTTCAAGGATGAGCTGCACGGCAAGGGCACGCGGGTGAGCCCGACGGGCCGCGTCGTGATGGGCAAGTTCTCGCGGGGCGAGCCGCGCGGCGCCGGCGTGGTCATCGAACCCGATGGCGCCCGACTCCAGGGCACGTTCGAAGTCGGCGAGCTCGAGGGCGAGGTCTTCATCCACCGCCCGGACGGCACGACCTGGGCGGGCGCGTACCGGCGCGGCCTCCCCATCGAGGGGGTCGAGACCGCGCCCGATGGCACGGTGACGCTCACGCCCTGAGTGGCCCGACTCCACCGCCCCCACCCTACCGCCCTCAACGCGGAATTCTGCAGAATCGACCTGATTTCGTGCGACACGGCCCACCGGTGGCCGATTGATCTTTGTGTGGAGAGAACTTCGCCCGAGAACCCCGCCATGCCGTCGCCCCAGAACCCCCACGACGCGCTGTTTCGCGCCGTGTTCCGCGTGCCCCGCTACGCAGCCGGACTCCTGAAGATCGTCCTGCCGGCGGAGGTCCTGGCGCTGCTCGACCTCGACCGCGTCGACGTCCTGGACGCGTCCCATGTCAGCCCGGCGCTGCGCGGTTCGGCCTCGGACGTGGTCCTTCAGGTCGCGCGTCGATCTCCGGGTGGCGCGTTCGAGGCCGAGGCCACGCCGGCTGCCACCCATCGTGCCGGTCGTCGTCCACACCGGCCCCACACCGTGGCGCGCGCCGACGCGGTTCCAGGCGCTCGTCGACCTGCCCGCCCCCCCGTCCGACGCCCTCCTGCGGCCGTTCACCCCCGACCTCTCCCTCGTGCTGCTGGACCTGGCCGAGGGGACGGTGACACGTGAATGGCTCCGCGCCGCGGGCGACGAGCCCGTCAGCGAGACCACGCTCGAGATCATGCAGGCGGCGGCCCGCCCCGAGGCCGAAGCGCTGTTCGACGCCTGGCTCTCGCGGCTCGAGCCGCTGCGCACCGAGCCGGGCGGCACGTCGACGCTCGCGGCGATTCTGTGCTACTTGTTGTACGTCAGCTCGATACCCGGTCAGCGGGTCGTCCGCGCGGCGGACACGTTGCCGGCGTCCGTCCAGGAGGAAATCATGACCGGTGCCCAGCAACTCATCGAGCAAGGCCGCCAGGAAGGCCGCCAGGAGGGCGAACACGGCGCGCTCGCCGGCATGCTGCTCCGCCTCGCGGCCCGGCGGTTCGGCGTCGTGCCCCCGGAGATGGCCGCCCGCATCCAGGCCGCCTCGACCCCGGAGCTGGAGCGGTGGCTGGAAGGTCTCCTGGCCGCCGAGCGCCTGGACGATCTGCTCGGCTGAGCGCCCGAGTTCGCCCCTACTCCACCGCCCGGCAACACCGGAACCCGACGTCGTCGTCCGCGTACGCGTCGTTGATGAACACATGCTCGAAACACCCGGCGTACTCCTGCTGGTACGTCGAGGCGTTCAGGCGCCAGCTCGCGCCGCGGCGGTCGCTCTCGGCGGTGATCTCCCACACGTTGCCGGACAGATCGAAGATGCCATTCGCCGTGCGGCAGCCGGGCCGCGCGCCCGTGGGTTCCAGGGCGTTGCCGCCGGCGATGTGATCGTTGCACACGGCGTCCGCGTGGGGGCCGCCGTAGGGGTACAGATCCATGTCCGGGCCGGCGCAGGCGGTCTGCCACTGGTCGTTGGTACACAGCGCGAAGCCGGCGTTGGCGCAGGCCGCCGTGGCCTCGGCGTGGGTCAGGAGCGTCCAGGGCAACACACCGGCGCGGCTGCACACGTCCGTCTCATCGGCGCCGGCGCTGGCCTGCGTGGCGTCCGGCCGGCTGGCCTCGTAGGCGAAGATCTCATAGGCGCCCACGCGCACGGTCTGTCGGCAGGTGGGCGACAGACCGGCGTCGGGCGGCGGGGCGGTCGTGGCGTCGACCACGGCGTCGGATGCCGGCGTGCTCGCCGCGTCGGCCAGCGCGTCGGCCGCCGGGGTCCCGCCCTGGGGCGCGGCCGCGTCCGCCGCGTCGACCCGAGCGTCCGACCCGGTCACACCACCGCCGGTCGGGCCGGTGTCCGTCCCGCGCGCAGCGTCGGCGGCCGGCTCAGAGGACGCCACGTCCGTCGCATCGCTGCCACAGCCCGCGATGAGCGCCGAAGCCGCGAGCGAAAAGGCGAGCGACCGCCTCATGCGCCCGGCGGGGGCGGGGGCTGCGGCTTGCTGCGGCTCACGGACACGCGGCTCTCCGTGAACTTGCCGACCACCAGCGTGATGTCGTCCTCGGGCCGCGTGAAGTTGGCGAAGTGCGCCTCGGCGTCCCGCAGGATGCGCTCGAGGATGGTGTCCGGGCCCTTGTCCAGCGTGGCGGTGATGCTGCGCCGCACGCGCTTCTCACCGTATTCTTCACCATTTTTGCCCATGCCCTCGGTCAGGCCGTCCGTGTACCAGAGCAGTACGTCGCCGGGCTCGAAGGGCACGGTGCGCTCCAGGAACCGCGACTCCATGACATCGCCCAGGCGGTTGCCGCGCGTGACGAGCGGCACCACGGCCGGCTCCCCCTCTCGGGCGTGGGCCCGGAAGAGCAGCGGGAAGTTGTGGCCCGCGTTGGAGAACGTGATGGTGCGCGCGTGGGGGTCGATGATGGTGGCGAAGAAGGTCATCACGAACTTGCGGTTCGCGGCCTCGTAGATGGTCTTGTTGAGCTCCTCGAGCAGGAACGTGCAGGTCAGCTCGCCCTCGGTCACGTGCCGCAGCGTGTCGCAGCAGCTCTTGGCGGCGGCCGTGATCATGGCGCTGCTCACGCCGTGGCCGGTGACATCGCCGATCAGGATCAGGAGCTTGTCGTTGATGAGATCCGAGAAGCTCCACCAGTCGCCGCCGCAGATGCTGGCGCTCTTGAAGTAGCCCTGGAACTGGAAGTAGCCCTTGTCGATGAGCCGCGTGGGCGGCAGCAGCGACTCCTGGATGACCCGGGCGACCTCGAGCTCTTTCTCGAGCGTGGCCTTCTCCTTGGTCTCCGTGAGCAGCACGCCGATGCGCTCGGCCATGTAGTTGAAGTTGCGCGCCAGCACGCCGATCTCGTCGTTCGTCGAGATGCGGGCGCGCTCCTTGAGCTCGCCGTGGGCGATGCGCTCGACGGCGTCCGTCAACTGCCGCAGGGGCCGCGAGATGCGCAGGCTCTGCAGGATGCTGAGCACCACGCCGAGCAGCACGATCAGGCCGCCGACGAACAGCGCGTTGACCACGCTCTTGTTCTTGCGCTCCTCGACGCGGGCCGCGATGGCGGCGTTGCGCTCGAGCATCTGCGCCACGGACCAGCCGGCCTCGACGCGGCCCCCGGCCTCGCCCCCGGCGCTCTTGAGGGGCACGGTGGCCACGATGAGCGTGGCGTCCGCGCCCTTGCCGAAGAACTCCAGCTTGGCGGCGCCCCGCGTCTGCGCGCGCTCCGTTTGCGGGGTCAGGCCGGCCTGCGCGCCCGCGGCGTCGCCCTGCGAGAGCACGGCCTTGCCGTCCACGTCCACGACACGCACGAAGACCAGGCGGTCGTCCCCCTTGCGCAACTCCGTGGCCATGGCCTCGAGGTCGGCGTAGGCCGTGTTGGCCAGGAAGATGGTGGCCGTGCTCGAGAGCGCGGTGGTGACGTTGAGGGCGTCCGCCGTGACACCCTGGAGGATGATGTTCTGCTGCTCGGTGCGGCTCTCGTCGTGCACGCGACGCAGGTCGCGCACGTTCATCACGCCGTACAGCCCCACCGTGAAGGTGAGCAGCGCGATGGTGGTCGCCATCAGCTTGACGCGGATGGGCAGACTGTCGAGGGCCTTGAACACTAGCCGAGCAGTCCTTTCTTGAACGACATCAACTCCTGCTGCAGGCGGTTGAGCGCCTGGTTGGCGTCCATCAGCTCTTTGGTCTTTCTCAACAGCTCGGCCCGCAGCTTCTCTTTCTCGCGGGCCTCCGAGGTCTGGACGTCCTGGTACTTGCGCTGCACGTCCGCCTGATCGGAGACGTCGCGCAGCAGGATCAGCACGGCCTCGGGCTCGGCCTCGTCCGAGTCGGCGAGGGGCACGGCGCTCACGATGAACCGCCGCGCGTCCGTCTCGCCCTCGAGCACGGCCGGGATCTCGTCGTACCGCACGGCCCCGTGGCCGTGGTCGCGCAGGCAGCGGCGCGCCAGACACTCCGTCTCGCAGGTGCCGAGCTTCAGGTGCTGGCAGCAGGCGCTCCCGCGCAGCTTGCGGGCCACGCTGCGGGGGAACAGCGCGTGGTAGTGCCGGTTCATCTCGATGATCTGGCCGTTCTTGTCCACGACCAGCCACGGATCGACGAAGACCTGGCCCACACGCTCGAGCATGGAGAGCACGCGCTGCACGCTCACTGCCCCCCGAGGTAGAAGAAGACGTAGGCCACGATGGCCACCACGAGCACGGCCGCCGCCGCCATCAGGCCGCGGAACGTGCCGCCGGTGCGGGCGCGGTCGAGGTCCGTGGGGGGCGGCATGGCCCCGCCGATGGACTGCCGGCCCAGGTTCACGCTCAGCGAGGTCGAGGTGACGGTGAGCGGCGAATACTGCGCGCTGCCCGGGGCGCCGCCGGAGTTCTCGCCGGAGATCTGCTCCACCGTGTCCAGGCGCTTGATGCGGTCCTTGATCGAGGGCGACAGACTGTCGATGAGCTTGGGCAGCTTCTCGTCCATCACCTTGCCGCCGCTGCGGGGCAGGAAGGCGAAGTAGGACTCCTCGATGTCGTCGAACTGCAGCTCACAGGGCACGTTCTGGCAGGCGTCCGCCCGGCAGTCCGGTGCGCGGGCGTGGGTGTTGCCGGCGAAGGCCTCGACCTGCAGCAGCTTGAGCTGCTCTTTGTCGCACTTGCCGCAGTAGTAGGGCGCGAAGAAGCTCTTCACCAGGCCGCGGCCGGTGAAATTGTGGACCAGGTTGATCTGCGTGACGATGCAGGGGCTGCAGCGCACCAGCACGACCTGTTTGCCCGCCGCCTCGAGGTCGTTGAGCCAGTTCACCCAGTCGCGCACGCCGCAACTGTTGATCCGCTCCACCCCGCTGAGATCGATGACCACCGTGCGGCCCTCGATCTTCTTCAGGCTGCCGGCAAGGGTGTTGTCCTCGTCCACCGTCCCCGAGACCTTCAGGAACGAGACGTCTTCGACCGTATTGATTCCGAGGAAAAAGCGGCTCATGGGCCCGGGCATTGTTTCCCTTTCCCGCAGGCCCGGCAAACTAAATTACCCTCCGCGCCATGCGCATCCTCCACACGATGATCCGGGTCGGCGATCTCGATCGCTCCATCGCTTTCTACACTCAGGTCCTGGGCATGCAGTTGCTGCGCCGCAAGGACTACCCGGATGGGCGGTTCACCCTGGCCTTCGTGGGCTACGGCCCCGAGTCGGAGTTCCCGGCCATCGAGCTGACCCACAACTGGGACACGCCCGCCTACGACCTGGGCAACGGCTTCGGCCACATCGCCCTGGCCGTGCCGGACGCCGCCGCCGCCTGCGACGAGATCCGGCGCCGCGGCGGCACCGTGACCCGCGAGGCCGGCCCCATGAAACACGGCACGACGGTCATCGCCTTCGTGCAGGACCCGGACGGCTACAAGATCGAGCTCATTCAGGGGCGCTGACCGGCGGTCGCCGGCCACATCGAATTGATGCCGCGGGCGCATCGTGGTAACCCCTGATGCATACGAGACGACTCTGACCCCGCCGCCGCGCCCCTCCGCGCCGGCGCCCCCGACGACCGGAGAGTGCTGGATGAGCCTTCGCCGAGCTTCGCAGACCTGGGCTTTGCTGTCCCTGTGCCTGGCCGCCGCGTCCGCCCAGGCCGAGCCCGTGGCCCAGGTGGTGCCGTACAGCGGCTTCCTCGACCGCGACGGCGCCCCCGTGGATGGTCAGGCGCAACTGCGTTTCCGCGTGTACACCTCGGCGGCGGCCGCGCCGGCGGCGGAGCAGGACCCCTGCGACGGCGCCGCGCAGGCGGACTGCGTCTGGCAGGAGGTCCACCCCGAGGTGGCCGTGCACAACGGCGCGTTCCAGGTGCGACTCGGGCGTCCGGCGGGCGCCGGGCAGCCGCGGGACCTGGCCCCCCTGCTGCGCACCGGCCAGCAACTCCACCTCGAGGTCGCCGTGTTCGACGCGGCGAGCCAGCAATACGCCACGCTCGGTCGCCAGACGATCAGCCCCGCGCCCCAGGCCGTGTTCACGCTCCAGCGGGACATCGCCGTGGGCACGTTGACGGCGGACGTCGTGAACACCCAGGCGCTGACGACGGGCTCGGCCACGGCCGACCGCCTGGACGCGACGGACGTTCACGCCGGCGCGCTGACCGTGCAGCCGGCCGGGGCCGGCGCCCTCGCGGTCGGTCCGAACGGCCTGCAGGCGACCGCGGCCAACGGGCAGCCCGCGACGCTGTCCTTGAACGCGGCCGGCGGCGGGCTCACGATCTCGTCGGCGGGCGCGCCCGTCACGATTCAGGGCCCGGTCCGGCTCTCCGCCGGGGTGGAGGTCACCTTCAACGGAAACCGTCCGTTCGCGGGGCTCCGGGCCATCGGCGACGGGAACGGCGCCGTGGTCGAGGCGCGCGGCGTCGCGCAGAGCGGGCCCGTGGGCCTCGCGCCCGACGACGGCCGGCACGTCTGCTTCCTGACCACCGTGCTCTTCACCGACTACGGCGACAACTTCACCCAGAACTGCTCCATCTACTCGTCCAACGGGGCGCTGGTTCTGGTGGCGCAGGGTGATCCCACGAGCGCCAACCGCGTGACGAACTGCCGGGCCCGCTGCCTGGAGTGGTGAGCGGCCCTCAGGGGGTCGACGGGGGCGTCTGCGACGCCCGGTGGCGCGCGAGCGCCCGGTTCAGGAACGGCACGAATGCGCGTGCGGCCTTGTCGTTGCCGGCGGCGGCGGGGTGGCTGTCGCGGCCCTCGCCCGGCGGGTAGCGGAGCAGGTCCGAGGCGCCGTCGCCCGTCAGGATGTCGTGGTAGTCGAAGACCACGACGTTCTTCAGCGGGTAGCCGGCGAGCCAGCCCTCGGGCGAGCGCACCCACGTCGCGAGCTCGCGCGCCAGGCGGCCCTTCTCGCGCAGGCGCTCGGCCTCGTCCGGCTTGCCGAGCACCTTGCGCGCGAGCCACTTCCAGGCCCGCACGGGCGCCACCGCGGGCGCGAGGGGCGGCGAGGTCAGGTACACGAACAGCACGTCCGGGCGCTTCTGGAAGTGCGGCAGGAGCCCCGTGAGCGTGGCCTTGGCGTTGGGCACGGTCAGCGCCGGGCCCGCCGGCTCGCCGGGGCCCTCGCCCGCCTCGAGCTCGCTCTGCGTGTAGCAGGACTTGAAGACGACGATCTCGTTGCGCTGCCCCTCGGGCAGGGGCGTGTCGTTGCGCGCGACGCGGAGCACCGCCTCCATCTGGTCTCGGAACTTGGGCAGCCAGTCGAAGAGGTCGGTCTCGTCCCCGATCGCGCTGCCGTACGAGGCCTCGTTGACCGTGTAGCCCTGCGCCTCGAGCAGGGGCCGCAGGCCGCCGCCGTTGGGGTGGCTCGTGTAGATGCAGCGCGCGGCCTCGGCCTCGGCGCCCACCGGCGCCAGCAATTGCCCGCCGCACGAGTGGTGGATGAACAGCAGGGGCACGGGCGCGGCGGGGGGCGCCTCGGAGAAGGCGGACAGGTCGAGGCGCGGCGCGGGCGGAAGGCTGGCCGGCGCGTCCACGGGGCCACCGCCCACGGGGAGGAGCAGGGCGCCGCCGGCGACGGCCGCGGCCAGAGCGAGCAGTGTCAGGCGTTTGCGCATGTCAGTGTCCGAAGACGAGGGCCGCTTTGGCCCGGTGCCGGGAGCGGAACAGCCGGGAGAGCACCCAGTAACAGGGCCCGGCCCCCACCACCAGGTAGATCGGCGCCAGGGCGAGCGGCTGCGTGTGGGCGAGCGTCCCGGCGAACTGGTCGAACAGCTCGTGCAGGATGCGATACCCGATGGGGTGCACCAGGAAAAGGCCGAACGACAGCGCGCCGACCCCTTCGATGAAGCGGACCGCCGGCCGCGCCGGGAAGTCCACGGCGAAGAAGGCGGCCAGCGCCGCGAAGGCGAAGAGCACGACCGCCGGCCGCGTCTGCGAGGCGTACCAGCCCACATCCAGCGTGCCGACGGCCAGCAGGTGTCCCTCGACGACCATCATCGCCGTCGAGACGGCGAGGAGCGCCAGCAGCCCACGGCGTCGGGCCTTGAGCCACTTCTCGATGGCCGAGGCGTGCAGCCCCGCGACGACGCCGGCCGTGATGTAGGCCGACCAGCGCCAGATCGCGTAGTTGCCCGGCCCCGCGCCCAGCGTGGGGATGTCCAGGAGGCCGGCCTGGGAGCCGAGCCCGCGCACCGCCACGGCGAGCACCTGCACGCCGAGCCCGAGCGCGAGCAGCCGCCGCGGCGCCCGCCGGGCCTGCGCCACGAGAAGGGGCGTGAGCAGGTACATCTGCAGCATCGCCAGGGGGAAGAAGTAGCCCCACTCCACCTGCCCCAGCGCCAGGCGGTTGAGCGCATAGGCGCTCATCGAGGGGATGCCCAGCACCCAGGCCACGCCGAAGGCCACGACCGACCAGATGGCCAGGGGCACGAGCAGGCCTTTGGTGCGCGCGACGAGGAACGCCGCGTTCTCGCGCAGCCCGGGCTTCTGCACGGCGAAGGTGGCGAAGAGGCCCGCCCCGAAGAAGAACGCCGGCACCGAGAAGTAGCTCAGCTCCACCACCGCGGCGAGCAGCTCGAACTGCAGCCGCGCCCAGGGGTCGACCGGCAGGGGGCTGCCGACGGGCGGGTTCAGCGGCTCGATGCTCCAGAGGGCGGCGTGGCCGATCAGCACGGCGAGGATGGCCAGGCCCCTCAGGAGGGGGATCTTTCGCCGCATCAGCGCAGACTTCCTTTCACGCTCGTCGCCCTCAGCCCGTGGGGAATGGTATTTTCCGCCCGTCGGTCCAGAGTCGCAAGTCGCGACGTTCATTTGCGTTCTGCCCACCCGGAGTCGGCATGTGTGGCCTCGCGGGCATCTTGAACCTGGAAGAGCGCCCCGGTCCGTCCGTCGCTGAACTCGAGTCGATGGCCCGCCTGCTGGTGCACCGCGGGCCGGACGCCTCGGGGCAGCTTCGGGCGCCGGGCGTGGGCCTCGTGCACCGGCGGTTGTCGATCATCGATCTCGCCGGCGGCGCGCAGCCCATGGGCAACGAGGACGCGACGCTCCACACGGTCTTCAACGGCGAGATCTTCAACTTCCGCGAGCTGCGCGAGGCGCTGCTGGCGGCCGGCCACCGGTTCCGCACGCAGAGCGACACCGAGGTGCTGGTGCACCTGTACGAGGCCCGGGGCGACGCCTTCGTCGAGGCGCTCAACGGCCAGTTCGCCATCGCGCTCTGGGACGCGAACCGGCGGCGCCTGGTGCTGGCCCGCGACCGCGCCGGCATCCTGCCGCTCTACTGGTCCGTCCACGAGGGGCGGCTCCTTTTCGCCTCGTCGATCAAGGCGATCCTGGCCGTGCGCGGGCGCCCGGAGCGCCTGTCCCCCGCCGCGCTGGACGAGACCTTCACCTTCTGGGCGCCGCTCGCGCCGCAGACGCTCATCGAGGGCGTGTTCGAGGTCCGGCCCGGGGAGCTTCTGATCGCCGAGGGCGGGCAGGTGCGCACGCGGCGCTGGTGGGACTGGCCGTTCGTGCCGCCCGGCGAGCACCGCCGCGCCCCCGAGGCCGAGCTGGTCGACGAGCTGCGGCACCTGCTCCTGGACGCCACGCGCCTGCGTCTGCGGGCGGACGTGCCCGTGGGCGCGTACCTCTCCGGGGGGCTGGACAGCGCCGTGCTGACCACCCTCGTCGCCCGGCACACGGACACGCCGCTGCACACCTTCTCGCTGGGGTTCGAGGACGCCGGCCTGGACGAGCGCCCGGCGCAGCGGCTCATGGTCGACCACCTGGGCGGACCGCACGACCACATCGTGTGCGGGCCCGCGGACGTGGTCCGCGCCTTCGCCGACGCGGTGTGGCACACCGAGGCCCCGGTGCTGCGCGCCGCGCCCGTGCCGATGATGCTGCTCTCGGCCCTGGTGCGCCGCTCCGGCTTCAAGGTCGTGCTCACCGGCGAGGGCGCCGACGAGCTCCTGGGCGGCTACGATCTCTTCAAAGAGGCCAAAATCCGACAGTTCTGGGCCCGCGCACCGGAGTCGAAGCTCCGGCCGCGCCTGTTGTCGCGTTTGTATCCCTACCTGGATCCGAACGTGAACCCGACCCGCGCGCAGGCGTATCTCGAAGCGTTCTTCCGGATCGGCCTGGACGCGCCCGCGGACCCGCTCTTCTCGCACCGACCCCGGTTCGCCACCACGGCCCGCTGCAAGGACTTCCTGCGCGACGACCTGCGCGCGCCGCCGTCGCGGGCGCTGGAGACGCTCCTCGCCGCCCTGCCCCCGACCTTCGGCGCCTGGCACCCCTTCCACCGCGCACAGTACCTGGAGTGCCGCACGCTGCTGCCGGGTTACCTGCTCTCCTCGCAGGGCGACCGCATGCTGATGGCCAACGGAGTCGAGGGCCGGTTCCCCTTCCTGGACCACCGCCTGGCCGAGTTCGCCGCCGCCCTGCCGCCCCACCTGCTCATGCGCGGCCTGAACGAGAAGCACCTGCTCAAGCGGGCGTTCGGGGCGGAGCTCCCGAGGGGCATCGTGTCGCGCAAGAAGCAGCCCTACCGCGCCCCCGGCGGCAGCGCCTTCCTGACCGGGGCCGCCCGGGAGGAGACGCGGGACGTGCTCTCGGCCGCGGCCCTGCGGCGCGCGGGCTACTTCGACCCCGAGCGGGTGGAGCGCCTGCTCCTCAAGCTCGAGGGCGGCGGCCCGGTCGGCGAGAAGGACAACATGGCCTTTCTGGGCATCCTCTCCACGCAGCGATTGCACGACACGCTCGTGCGGGACTACCAGGACTGGGCGCGGGCCCCCGGCCCTTGAAAGGCGATTCGATGCGGCAGCAGATCCGTTCCTTCGTGCTGAGCAACTTCCTGTTCACGGACGACGCGTCGCGGCTCGCGGACGCCGCGTCCCTGCTCGGTCAGGGCGTGATGGACTCCACCGGTGTGCTCGAGCTCATCTCGTTTCTCGAGCGCACCTTCGGCATCACCCTGGCCGACGAGGAGATGGTCCCCGAGAACCTGGACTCCGTGGACCGCATCTCGGCCTTCGTGGAGAGGAAACTCGCCGCGGGCGGGCCCTGAATGCGCCTGCTGGCCCAGCGTCTGGCGGAGCAGGCCGCCCGGAACGGCGCGGCCACCGCGCTCGTGCACGGCGCGCGGCGCGTGAGCTTCGCCGAGCTCCAGGCCGAGGCGGGGCGGTTCCATGCGGCGCTGGCGGCCCGCGGCGTGGAGCCCGGTGACCGGGTGGCCGTGCTCGGCGAGAACTCTCCCGAGGTCGCGGCGGCGATGTACGGCGTGCTGGGCGCGGGCGCGGTGCTGGTCGCGCTCAACGCCGGCGCCCGGGCGGCCGAGATGCTGCACGTGATGGCCCACGCCGAGGTGCGGGCCGTGCTCGCCGACGCCGCCCACCCGGAGACGCCGGCGCTGCTGGCCGGAAGTCCCGCGGACCTGCCCGTCGTGTGCTGGGGCGGGTCGCCGACGCCCGACGACCCCCGGGTGCAGGGCTGGGCCAGCGTCGGGGCCGCCCTGACGCCCGCCGCGCCGCGCGAGGTCGACCCGGAGTCGCCCGCGGCCATCGTGTACACCTCGGGCACCACGGGCGCCCCGAAGGGTGTGGTGCTCCGGCACCGCAACTACGCCGCCAACGTGGACGCCGTGCTGCAGACCCTGCCCATCGACGCGACGGACCGCACGCTCTGCCTGCTGCCGTTCCACTACGCCTTCGGGGCCTCCGTGCTGCACACGCACGTGTCGGCGGGCGCAGCGCTGGTGCTGGAGAACAGCCTGGCCTTCCCGCAGCGCGTGCTGGCCGTGGCCGCCGCGGAGCGCGTCACGGTGCTGCCCGGCGTGCCCTCGACCTTCGCGCTCCTGCTCGAGCGGGGGCGGCTCTCGACCTTCGATCTGTCCTCGGTGCGCACGGTGATCCAGGCCGGGGGCGCCCTGCCGCCCACGCTGGCGGACCGCCTGGCCGCCGCCTTGCCCGCCGCGCGGCTGCACCTGATGTACGGTCAGACCGAGGCCACCGCCCGCCTGACCTGCCTGCCGCCCGACCGCCTCGCGGACAAACGCGGCTCCTGCGGCTGCGCCATCCCCGGCGTGGCCTTGAAGATCGTGGACGCCGAGACGGGCGCGCGCCTGCCCGAGGGCGCCACGGGCGAGGTCTGCGCGCGCGGCGACAACATCATGGCCGGCTACTGGCGCGACCCGGCGCAGGCCGCCACGGTGCTGCGCGACGGCTGGCTCCACACCGGCGACATCGGGCGCCTGGACGCCGAGGGGTTCTTGTTCCTGGACGGCCGTCGCGGCGACATGATCAAGACGGGGGCACACCGCGTCAGCCCGTTCGAGATCGAGGAGGTCGTGCAGCGCGTCGAGGGCGTCGAAGAGGCCGTCGCCGTGGGTGTGCCCGACGCGCTGCTCGGCCAGGTGGTGCACGTTTTCATCCAGCCGCGGCCGGGCTCCGTCATCGACCCGCTGGCGGTGCAGCGCGTGTGCCGCGAGACGCTGGCCAGCTACAAGGTGCCCAAGCGTGTCGTCATCGTGAGCGCCCTGCCGCGGACGCCCTCGGGCAAGATCCAGCGGCACCTGCTCGAAGTCTGAACCGGAGGCCCCCCGTGTCCACGCCCGCCGCGCCCGTCACCCTCGCCGACGTCCTGGCGCTCGACCTCGAGGCCGAGGCCGACCGCATCGCCGCCTCGCTGCGCGATTCGCTGAGCCGGACGCTGCGCAAGCGCGGGCTCGTGGTGGCCGTGTCCGGGGGCATCGACAGCTCCGTGTGCGCGGCCCTCGCCGTGCGGGCCGTGGGCGCGCCGCGGGTGTTCGCGCTGCTGCTGCCCGAGCGCGAGTCCTCGCCGGACAGCACCGCCCGGGGCCGCCTGCTCTGCGAGCACCTGGGCATCGCCCACGAGGTCGTGGACATCGCGCCGACGCTCGAGGCCATCGGCTGCTACACCGCCCGGGACGCGGCCCTGCGCGAGGCCGTGCCCGGCTACGGCCCCGGCTGGAAGCAGAAGATCGTCATCGGCGGCGGCCTCGACGGGCGGTACAACCACTTCAAGGTCGTGGCCCGGGCGCCGGACGGGGCCGAGGTCACGCACCGCCTGGACAGCGCGGCCTACCTGCAGATCGTGGCGGCCACCAACTTCAAGCAGCGGGTGCGCAAGACGCTGGAGTATTTCCACGCGGACCGCCTGAACTACGCCGTGGTCGGCACGCCGAACCGCCTGGAGCACGACCTGGGCTTCTTCGTGCGCAACGGCGACGGCTCCGCGGACCTGAAGCCCATCGCCCACCTGTACAAGACGCAGGTCTACGCGCTCGCCGGCCACCTGGGCCTGCCCGAGCGCCTCTGCAATGCCGTGCCCACGACGGACACCTACAGCCTGGAGCAGGGCCAGGACGAGTTCTACTTCGCCCTGCCCTACGCCCGGATGGACCTGGCCCTGTGGGCGTTCCACCACGACGTGCCCGCGGCCGACCTCGCGGCCCACCTGGGGCTGGCACCGCAGCAGGCCGAGTGGGTCTACGACGACATCCGCGCGAAGCGACGCGCCGCCGCCGTGCTCTCCGCCCCGCCCCTGCCCGTGACGTGATGTGCATTCGGGTTTGACCGAATCATCGCCTTTCCTCGAACCCACAGGTCGTGGCAGAACGCGCCGCATGATACGCACCGCTGCGACGCTCGTCCTGCCCACCCTCGTCCTGTCGACCCTGACCGCCTGCCTCGGCGAGGAGGGCGGCGGCACCACGCCCATCAACGGCGCCACCGCGGACGCGGGCGCCGGCGGGACCCCCGCCGGAACCGGCGGCGGCACGCCCCGCGGCGGCGGCGGCACACCCAGCGGCGGCGGTGGCACCCCCAGCGGCAGCGGTGGCACGCCCAGCGGCAACGGCGGCACGCCCAGCGGCG
>CAINDO010000174.1 GCA_903847385.1 uncultured Myxococcales bacterium | reverse complement strand
GCTGCTGGCCAGCCTGCGCCGCGCCGTGACGGCGCTCGGGCAGTTCGACGCGATCGAAACCCGCGAAGAGACCCTGGCGCGCTACCATGCCGACGCGCGCGCAGCCATCGACCGCGCCACCGCCGGCTGGAAGCCGCCGATGCCCACCGTCGAAGAGCTTCTGAGCATGGGAGACGACCAGTGAGACGCGAGCACTCCTCGGCTTCGGGCAAGGTTCCCCGTCCCCCGGCCAAGGCCGGCGGACTCGCCGCCGAGCAGCTCCAGCAGCTCTCGGGTCTCGGCCTCGATCTCCCGGACGCCGGCCCCCAGGCCGAGGCCGCGCTGGCCCAGTCCGAAGAGTGGGCCGACGCCCTGATGAACGGCGGCGCCGGCGCCGGCGCCGACGAAGGTCCCCCCGCGCCCAACGAGCCGGACGCCGGCGGCACGCCGGACATGCTCCAGGTCCCCGCCAGCGAGGGCCCCCGCGGTGACGAGAAGGCCTCCGGCGGCGTGTCCGCCGGCGCCTCCGGGCCCGCGGTCGCCGCGCAGCCGAACCTGGCCCAAGATACGAAGGGCCTCGAGGCCGACCAGGGCGATTCCCCCGAGGGCGGGGACGCGCCGACGGGCGAGGACGCCGAGGCCGAAGAGGCCGGTACGGAAGAAGCCGAGACGGACGAGGCCGCGACGGAGACCGCCGGCGAGGGCGACGGTCAGGCGCCCGGGGGCCTCGCGGCCCTGCAGGGCGGGGTGCCGGGCGCGGCGCCGGTGGCCGAGGGCGGACCCGCACCCGCCGGACAGCCGACGACCGAGGCCGCTGGCGGCGGGGCGCCGGGCCCCGAGGGCGCGACCGAAGAAGCTGCGGCACCGACGGACGCTTCGCCCGGACCGGCGCAGGGGGGCGGCGAGAAGCCCGCCGCCGCGCCCGCCGTGAAGGACGCCGGAGGCGACATCGGCCAGAAGGTCGTGTTGGCCGTGGTGCGCCCCGAAGCCATGGCGGACGTCCAGCCCATCGACCAGCTCCCGGCGATGGCGGACGGCTCGGTCCCCGTGCGGCTGAACAGCCCCAGCGAGGCCGAGGCCGCCCGCGTGCGCACCGGCAACGCCGTGGGCCTCGTGGAGCCCCAGGGCATGCAGGCCGTGGCCGCCCGCCGCCGCGCGGACGCCGGGACGGCGCTGGAGCAGTTCAAGGCCCAGGCCGAGACGCGCAAGCAGGCCCTGGATGCCCTGAAGCAGAAGATCGACCCGGCCGTGGAGCAGGCCCGGCAGGAGGCCCAGGCCCAGCTCGAGCAGACGCTCGCCCAGCAGAAGGCCGCCATCGGTCAGGCCATCGCCCAGGCCCGCGCCGCCGCCGAGCAGGAGGCCGCCTCGGCCCGCGCGGGCATCGCGCAGAGCCACGCCCAGGTCACGGCGCAGATCAAGGCGGACGCGTCCGGCGCCCGCCAGGCCATCGCGCAGACCCACCAGACCGAGTCGGGCAACGTCGCCAAGCTGAAGGGCGAGATCGGCAGCAAGGTCGCCGAGGCCTTCACCAAGGCCGCCGACGAGGCCCGCGCCGCGGGCAAGGCCGCCGGCGATCAGGCCGTGGCCATCGCCGAGCGCCGCGCCCAGGGCTATCAGGCCGCCGAGGTCCCCAAGCAGGGTCGCCTCTCGTCGTTCTTCGAGGGCGAGAACTACGAGCAGAACAAACACGACGCCAAGGTCCAGGCGGCCAAGGACGTCGGCAAAGCCTACCAGGCCGAGTTCGCCAAGAAGGCCGAAGAGACCGCCAAGGCCATGCCCCAGGGGCAGGCCCAGGTGGTGGACGGCCTGACCCAGCGCGCGGACGCCGCCGCCCAGGCCGTGGACGCCGCCAAGTCCGGCGCGCTGAAGCAGATCGACGCCCGCGAGCAGGGCGATCTGGCCAACGCCGACCGGGTCCGCGACCAGAAGCTCGCCGCCGTGGACGGCGCGCTCGCCGGCGCCGAAAGGGCCTTCGCCGGCCTCGAGGCCGCCAAGACGGCCGAGCTGGACGAGAAGGCCGCCGGCCAGTCCCAGGAGATCGAGCAGCAGAGCCAGGCCCGGCGCGATGGCCTGGCGCAGATGCTCGACCAGGCCGCCGAGCAGCTGCAGGCCAAGATCGACGAGACCGTGGCGCAGGCCGAGGCCGTCGAGCTCCCGGACAACGACCGTCTCCAGCAGAGCCTCGATTCGGCGCTCTCCAAGCTGGACGAGGTCGTCCAGCAGGCGGACCAGGGCATCTCCCAGGGCGCGGACGAGCTGCGCACCAGCCTGGGACAGTCGCATCAGCAGTTCCAGCAGGCGGGCGATCAGACCGTACAGACCGCCCAGCAGGACGCGCAGGCCGCCGGGCAGCAGGCCGCGCAGACGGCGCAGGGCGAGGCGCAGGGCGCGCAGCAGGCGTTGCAGGCGGTGGGCCAGGGCGCCACCGAAGGCATGGGCAACGCCAAGACGGACGCCTGCAAGGACATCAAGGACGCCTCGGCCAAGCTGGACGCCGACTTCACCAAGGTCACGGGCAACCTGGGTGGCACGCTCTCCAAGAGCACGCAGGATCTGAACAAGGACTTCCAGAGCAGTCTGTCGGGCATCGACGCGGAGGTCACGAAGAAGGCGAACGAGGCCGCGGGCAAGGTCCAGCCTTCGTGGAAGAAGTGGGTCGCGGTCGTCCTGACCATCATCATCTCGATCATCGTGACCGCGGCCATCGCCGCGCTGGCCGCCTCGGGCATCGGCCTCGTCGCGCTGATCGGTCTGTCGCTCCTCATCGGCGCCGCCGGTGGCGTGGCGAAGATGTGTGTCGAGAAGTGGGCATCGGGCGAAGACATCACGTGGAAGGACGTCGGCAAGGCCGCGGCCATCGGCGCGGTCGAGGGTCTCATCAACCTGGTCGGCGCCGGCGCGGGCAGCGCGGTCGCGGGCAAGCTGACCACGATGATCGGCAAGAAGTTCGGCGAAGAGGTCCTCAAGAAGTTCGCCGTCAAGGCCGGTGTGTTCATGGCCGAGACGGTCGTCGGGACCGTCATCGACACCATCGGCTCCGGCATCACGGACACCATCGGGCGCATCTGGGACGGCAAGGAGGTCTCTCTCAAGACCTTCTGGGATGCCATGACCGGCAACGTGGTGTCGAACTTCATCGGCAACTTCGGCGGCGGTCTGTTGGCGCCCTACTTCGGCAAGGTGCTCTCCAAGCTCGGCATCGGCAAAGCCGCGGCCAAAGAGGCCGGCGAACAGACCACCAAGGAAGCCACCGAGAAGGCCACCAAGGAAGCGATCGAACAGGCGGACAAGTCCGTCACGAAAGAGGTCGCCGAACAGACCATCAAGGCCGAGGCGGAGGCCGCCGCCAAGCAGGCCGCCGAGCGCGCCGCCAAGGAGGCCGCCGAGAAGACCACCAAGGAGGCCGCCGAGGCCACGATCCGGGCCGAGGCCGAGCGGGTCGCCAAGGAAGCCGCCGAGAAGGCCGCCAAGGAGACCAAGCTCCTGCCCGCCCCCAAGGAGCAGCCCAAGCTCCTGCCCGCCCCCAAGGAGCAGCCCAAGCTGCTCGGCCCGGGCAAGGTCGAGGAGCCCAAGCTGCTCGGCCCCGGCAAGGTCGAGGAGCCCAAGCTCCTGCCGGCCCCCAAGGACGAGCCCAAGCTGCTCGGCCCCGGCAAGACCGAGGAGCCCAAGCTGCTCGGCCCGGGCAAGACGGACGCGCCCAAGGTCGAAGCGGGCGCGGACGTGAAGGCCGACCTGCACGCCAAGGTCGACGAGACCGTCGCCCCCATGAAGGGCAATCTCAAAGAGAGCCCGCTGCGCGCCGAGTACGAGGGCAAGGTCGCCGACCTCAAGAAGGTGGCCGATGACATGATCAAGGCCGGAAAGTCTCCGGAAGAGATCGCCCGCGCGCTCCACCAGGCCCGCCGCGACCTGGGTCACCAATACAAGGATCTGACCCCCCGGCCCGCTGCGCCAATACATCTACGAGGTCAATCTCCAGCGCTACGGGGACGAGCTCGGCCCCTCCTTCGACTTCCTCGTTAAGAAGTACGAGAAGGACCTGCTCGAGGGCACGCTCAAGGACCGCAAGGCGATCTTCGACAAGATCATCGGCGCGTCCTCCCGGCCGAACGAGAACGTGGACAAGCTCCTGCAGAACTTCGGCGACTGGCTGAAGAAGCAGGACCCCGGATACATCGAGAAGGCCCTCCAGGAGCTGAAGGCGCCGCGGCCCAGCGGTGGCGGGGGCGGCGCCAGCGTCAACACGCACTCGACGCCGGACGCCAAGGTCGACACGAACGCCGGCCCCAAGGACGGCCCGAAGACGGACGGCCCCCAGACGGACGGCCCCCGGACGGAGGGTCCCAAGACCGAGACCCCGAAGACGGACGCGCCCAAGACCGAGACGCCCAAGACCGACGCGGCCACCACGCCCAAGGGCGCGCAGCGCACCGGTGACATCGAGCAGCTCTACAAGGAGGCCGCCGTCGCGCAGAAGGAGCTCAGCGACGCCACCCTGGACATCGCCGGCAAGACGGGTGGCAAACCCATCATCCCGGAGAAGCTCAAGGGTCGCGAGCGTGCCATGGAGAAGGTCACCGTCGAATACAAGGGCGACGCCTCTCGCCTGACGGACCTGGCCCGCGCCTCGGTCGAGTACAAGAAGCTCGAGGATGTGTACAAGGGCCTGGACCTGCTCAAGTCCAAGTACGAGATCGTCAACATCAAGGACCGTTTCTCCAAGCCGACCTCGGCCGGTTATCGAGACATCCTGCTGACGGTGCGCATGTCCAACGGCCACGTCTGCGAGGTGCAGCTGCACCTGGAACAGATCCTGTCCGTCAAGGGCGGCGAGGGCCACCACCTGTACGAGATCATCCGCTCGATCGAAGCCACCGCCGCCAAGGAAGGGCGCGCCCTGACCAAGGCGGAGCTCGACAAGATCGATTGGGCCAACGGGGAGTCGCGGCGCCTGTACAACGAGGCGATCGAGAAGGCCACGGGAGGCAACTGAGCCATGGACCTGCCCGTGTATTGCATCGTCGGCGACCGGCCGGTCAAGGGCATCTCCACCCCCGAGGGCGGCATGGACGTGCTCGCCTTCGACTGGGACACGGGCGGCTTCGTGCGCGACATGAGTCATCTGCACACGCTCGCGCACCCGCTGGACGAGGACGCGGACTTCGTCGACGCGCCCACCTTCGAGGCCCGGGTGTCCGCCCTGCGGGGCGAGCGCGGGCACGTGGCGACGGCCGACGAACACATCTTCCTGCGGCACCACGATCTCTTCGACCGCGTGCTGGTCTACGACGCCCTGACCGGCGACTACCGCGAGGTCTGGCGGACGATGAAACCGGCCGGCGCCTCGCTCTGGACCGGGTTCTACGTGGTCGTGGGCGAGGTGGCCGTGGGTGTCTTCGCCACCGCGGCCGGGCCGGTCTTCTTCTGCAACGGGGCCCGCACCCGCCTGGTCCGCGGTCAGACCTCGGCGCGGGTCGAGCGCGACACCGGCCCGGGCGTGAACACGTTCCGGCTCACGGTGGGCGATCGCGAGGTCGCCGCGCTCGACTACACGCCCGCGCCCGCCGGCTTCGACCCCTACTCCGACGACGACGAGAGCATGTCCGACTTCTTCGTCTGGCTCGCCGAGGGCCTGACGGTCGGCGGGCTCTACACGGCCTACGCCGTCGACGGTGACGCCGCCCGCTGGGACGAACCCGCCGGGACGTGATCGGCGTCGCTTCGACGGTGCTGGTTCGCGGTCGACGCGCTACACTGCGCGCCGGTTTTTCGATCACCACCCGCCCTCACCGGCCAGGAGCCTACAGATGCCCGCCAAGTCCCTCGCGACCGACATCGTCTTCCTCGGCGCCAAGCGCACCGCCTTCGGCACCTTCAACGGCGCCCTCAAGGACCTGACCGCCACCGACCTGGGCGTGCACGCCGCCAAGGCCGCCATCGCCCAGAGCGGCGTGGCCGCCGACCAGTTCGGGCACGTGTTCTTCGGCAACGTGCTGCAGACCTCGAAGGACGCCATCTACCTGGCCCGCCACGTCGGCCTGCGCAACGGCCTGCCCGCCAGCGTGCCCGCGCTCACCCTCAACCGCCTCTGCGGCTCCGGCTTCGAGGCCGTCTCCCAGGCCGCCCGCGAGCTGCTCCTGGGCGACTCGCAGGTCTGCCTCGTCGGCGGCACCGAGAGCATGAGCCAGGCGCCCCACGTGGTCCGCGGCGCGCGCAACGGGCTGACCTTCGGCAAGCCGAACGAGCTCGAGGACACCCTCTGGACGTGCCTGACGGACACCTACACCGGCATGCCCATGGCCATCACGGCCGAGAACCTGGCCGAGAAGTACCAGATCAGCCGCGCCGACTGCGACGCCTTCGCCCTGCGCAGCCAACAGACCTGGGGCGCCGCGAACGCCGCCGGCAAGTTCAAGGACGAGATCGCCGCCATCGAGCTCAATACCCGCAAGGGCACGGTGTCCTTCGACACGGACGAGCACCCCCGCCCCGAAACGACGATCGAGGGCCTGAACAAGCTCAAGCCCGTGTTCAAGAAGGACGGCACCGTGACGGCCGGCAACGCCAGCGGCATCTGCGACGGCGCCGCCGCGCTGGTCATGTCCACCGCCGGCTACGCCCAGGCCAACGGCCTGAAGCCCATCGGCCGCCTGGTGCAGTGGGGCGTGACGGGCTGCGATCCCACCATCATGGGCATCGGCCCCGTGCCCGCCGCCCGCGCCGCCCTGGAGCGCGCCGGCCTCGGCATCGGCGACATCGATCTGTTCGAGGTCAACGAGGCCTTCGCCCCGCAGTACCTGGCCGTCGAGAAGGCCCTGGAGCTGCCCCGCGACAAGACGAACGTGAACGGCGGCGCCATCGCCCTCGGTCACCCCCTCGCCGCCAGCGGCGCCCGCATCACCACGCACCTGCTCTACGAGCTCAAGCGCCGCGGCGGCCGCTACGCCCTCGGCAGCGCCTGCATCGGCGGCGGCCAGGGCAT
Source organism: uncultured Myxococcales bacterium (assembly GCA_903847385.1). Classification (GTDB taxonomy): domain Bacteria; phylum Myxococcota_A; class Bradymonadia; order UBA7976; family UBA1532; genus CAINDO01. The sequence goes on along the minus strand of CAINDO010000174.1, from coordinate 35,651 downwards.
CGCGGTCATCGTCGAGGCGCTCTGAGCATGGACACGCGGACGCCCGAGGAGCGGGAGCTCATCTACGACTGGAACACCCGGCGGCGTCGCTGGCTCCTCAAGTCCAGCCCGCGTCCGCTGCTGTTCAACGACGAGTCGCTGCGCGACGGCATCCAGGGCCCGTCCATCGTGGACCCGCCCATCGAGGCCAAGAAGCGCTTCGTCGAGCTCACGGATGCCCTCGGCGTCCACTGCATGAACATCGGGCTGCCCGGGGCCGGTCCCCGGGCCGTCGAAGATGTCGCCACCCTGGCGCGCCACATCGCGGACCTCGGCCTGAAGATTCAGCCGAACTGCGCCGCGAGAACGCACCAGAACGACGTGAAGGCCATCGCGGACATCGTGCAGCGCACGGGCGTGGCCATCGAGGTCATGGCGTTCCTGGGCACCAGCCCCATCCGGCAGTACGCCGAGACCTGGGACATCCACCGGCTGATGACCCTGTCGGGCGATGCCATCGAGTTCGCCGTGAAGGAGGGCCTCAAGGTCACCTTCGTCACGGAGGACACGGTCCGCAGCCGCCCGGAGACACTCCAGCCGCTGTTCCTGAACGCCATCGACAAGGGCGCGCACCGCCTGTGTCTGTGTGACACGGTGGGGCACGCCACGCCGGATGGCGTGCGCAGTCTCATCGAGTGGACACGCCATCTCATCGAAGGCACGGGCGCCGACATCGGCATCGACTGGCACGGCCACAACGACCGCGGCCTGGCCGTGTGCAACAGCATCTTCGCCATGGAGTACGGCGCGGACCGCATCCACGGCACGGCGCTGGGCATCGGCGAGCGCGTCGGCAACGCCGCGCTGGACCAGATCCTGGTGAACCTGAAGCTGCTCGGCGAGATCGACAACGATCTGACGAAACTCGACGAGTGGGCGCAGCTCATCGCGGACCACTGCCACTGGCCGATTCACCCGAGTTACCCCGTGTTCGGCGCGGACGCGTTCCGCACGGCGACGGGCGTGCACGCGGCGGCCGTGATCAAGGCCCACCGCAAGGGGGATCACTGGCTCGCCGACCGCATCTACAGCGGCGTGCCCGCGGGTCTGTTCGGCAAACGCCAGGCCATCGACATCGGCCACCAGAGCGGTCTGTCGAACGTGCAATACTGGCTGGAGAGCAATGGCTACCCGCCGGACGACGCCCTGGCGCGGCATCTGTTCGACACGGCCAAGCGCATGAACCGCACGCTGAAACACGACGAGGTCGTGGCGGCGATCCTGGAGTATCGAACGCTTCAGGAAGCCTGAGCCGCCACCGCGGACTCGGCCAGCGCCTCGGCGGCCCGCCAGGCCATCGCACAGATGGTGTGTTGCGGGTTGACGCCCAGGTTCGTCGGGAACACCGACGAGTCGAAGACATACAGGCCCGGCAGCTCGTGACACTCCAGAGACGGCGAGACGACCGCGCTGCCCGGGTCCTCGCCCATCACGGCCGTGCCGAACAGATGGGCCATGATGCAGTGCACGCGGCGTGGGTCCGGTGAGAGCCCGGAGAGCGTGCGGAGCGCGGCGGGCAGGTCGGCGACGGGCAGGCGTTCGGCCAGGCCGTGTACGCCGGGGTACAGGACGCGGGCGCCCGCCGCCGCGGCGGCCTGCATCAGCGTCGCGACGCCGGACTTCACGACCTCCATGTCGGCGTCCTCGAGGTCGTAGCGGATGCGTTTGCCGCCCAGGAGGGACTCCGTCACCCGGCCGTGCGCGCGGGCGCGGACCTGCACCGCCCACTGCGCGATGTGTCCGTAGCGGCGCATCTCGTCCCCCAGCGCGGGGCCGAGGCCGGGCAGGCGCACCGCGCCGAGCTCCGGCGGCAGCGCCAGCGCCTCGAACTTCATGCGCTCGTCCCAGCGGGCGAGGCTCTCGTGGCCCTGCGTGGCGCCCTTCCACATCTCCACGGGCGCGTCGAACTCGGCCAGCACGGCCGTGCCCGGGTGGGCCTGGAAGCGCCGCCCGACCAGGTCCGTCGTGCGTCCCACGCCGCTGCGCCGCAACAGACGCGGCGTCTCCACGGCGCTCGCCGCCAGGACGACCGCCCGGCGCGCGCGGAACGTCACGGCGGGCCCGGGCGCACGCGTGATGGCATCGAGGAGGCGCGCGCGGACGCCCACGGCGCGGCCGCCCCGTGTGAGCACGCGCTCCACCCGGCAGTCGGCGTACAGGCGCGCGCCGTCGGCGAACGCGCGGGGCAGGAGCGTCGCGTCCATGCTGCGCTTGCGCTCGTTGGGGCAGCCCTGAAGGCACCGCGCCGAGGCCTCGCACCCGGCGACGTTGCGCGCGATGGGATGACTCGACAGACCGAGGGCGTCGAAGCCGACCCCCATGAGACGATTGTTCTCGCCCTGGTGGTCGGGCGCGACGGGCGCGACGGAGAGCTCCCGGTCGAGTGTGTCGAAGATGCGTTCGAGCGACCGGGCGTCGAACAGATGCCCGGCGCCGTGCTCGCGCAGCCACTGCCGGTGGATCGGCTCGGGCAGGCGGTGGATGATCGCGCCGTTCACGACCGTGGTGCCGCCCACGCAGACGCCCTGGAGCACCGGCGTGAAGGCCCGGCCCTCGGCCACCTGGAAGCCGGCGTCCCGCCAGTGCGCGGCGAACCCCGAGAACACATCGCGCCGCCGCTCGGCGAGGCCGATGGGCGCGCCCTCCTCGAGCACCAGGACGTCCAGGCCGGCCTCGGCGAGCACCCGCGCGGCGGCGGACCCGGCGGCGCCGGAGCCGACGATGATCACGTCGGCGATGTCGCCGTGGCGGCGGACCTCGGCGGGCAGGGCATCGGCACGATGCACTCCGGTCATGGCTCCGCCCCCCCGTCCCGCTTCGCGGGATCTGCCCCCCCGAGGGGGCCCATGCCCGTCCTGCGGCCGGTCATGGCTCCGCCCCCCCGACCCCGCCGCTGCCGGTTCCGCGGCGCTCCCAGCGCTGGTCGGGGCGCGCCCAGAACGGCGGCGAGGTGTCCACGGGCAGACCGAACGCGCGCTGGGTGTCCGGGTGGCCGAAGGCGGCGAAGGCGCCGAGCGCCTTGAGCATCACGGGCATCTCGCGAATCAGGTAGACGGACGAGGTCCGCATCTCCTCGAAGAGCGCGCGATGTTCGGTGACCCGACGCCGCCCCCAGGGCCGGCCGGCGAGCAGGCAGCGCAGCCGCAGGTACAGCAGCACGCCGCGCAGGCCCCAGGCGACCCGGGCCGGGGCCAGACGCTCCACCCAGATCTGGAAGCCCACGAGGGGCAGCTCGAGCGCCTCGGGCGGCAGCAGCGCCCGGAAACACCCGTGCAGCATGTGCATTTCGGTGGCGGTGAAGCGCATCTCGCCGCCCACCGTAGATGGATTTGAATGCCGATTGTCAAAAGATCGTCTCTTTGGATCGCGGCGTAGATCGTCGGGCACCGCGGCGCGTTTCTCCGGTCACGACCCCCCGAAACCGGAGAGATCCCATGCGTCGCCAGCCCCGTCCCCTCGCCTACAGTGTCATCCTGGCCCTGTCCACCTGCGGTCTTTCGAGCGCCGCGCTCGCCGGCGAGCCGCCCCCCGCCCTGACGCCGACGCCCGCGCCGCTGGTCGCGCCGCAGACCGCCCCGCTGCAGACCGCCTGGTCGACCGCCGTGACGGCCAAGCCGCTCTCCAACAACGTCCTCCGCGGCCTGGAGTTCCTCGCCAAACACCAGCTCGCCGACGGCGGCTGGGGGCAGGGCGAGGAGTCGGCCAACATGGGCGCATCCATGAACGGCCTCGCCGAGCGCTCGAACGTGGCCGACACCTGCGTGACCCTGCTGGCGCTCATGCGGGCCGGCAGCACGCCCCGCGAGGGGGTCCACGCCGCCGCCCTGACCCGAGGCCTGGAGTTCGTGCTCGGCAAGATCGAGCAGTCCGACGCCGACTCGCTGTCCATCACGGACGTGAACGGCACGCGCGTGCAGGGCAAACTCGGCGTGCACGTGGACACCTTCATGGCCTCGCTGGCGCTGGCCGAGGCCAAGGGTCTGATGCCCGACGCCGGCCGCGAGGCCCGGCTGGAGAAGGGCCTGACCAAGGTCCTGCGCAAGATCGAGATCAACCAGCAGGCCGACGGCGGCTTCGAGAGCCAGGGCTGGGCCCCGGTGCTGGCCCAGGCCGTGGCGGGCAAGGGCATCAACCGCGCCGCACAGAAGGGCGCCGTGGTCTCCGGCGAGAGCCGCAAGAAGTTCGAGGACTGGGCCAACCGCCAGTATGACGCCAAGGCCAACCGCTTCGAGGGCGAGGGCTCGGCCGGCGTGAACCTCTACGCCGCCGCGGCCACGGTCGGCACGCTCGAGGAGTCGAAGAACACACGCTCCATGGAGCGCGCGGACGCCGAGAAGAAGCTGGCCGACAAGCGCCCGATGAGCGTCGCCGAGAACGCCAAGGCCCAGCAGGTCATCGTCGAGTCCGCCAACGTGGACATCGCCGCGGGCAACGCCCAACAGGGCGTGCTGAAGCAGCTCGAGGACCCGTCGTTCGTGGCCGGCTTCGGCTCCAACGGCGGCGAGGAGTTCCTGTCGTACATGCTGCTGGCCGAGTCGCTGGTGGCCAAGGGCGGCAACGCCTGGAGCGACTGGGACAAGGCCATGACCGCCAACCTGAACCGCGTGCAGAACGGCGACGGGAGCTGGACGGGCCACCACTGCATCACCGGCCGCAACTTCGTCACCGCCGCGGCGCTGCTCGTGCTCACGGCCGATCGCGCGCAGGTGCCCCTGGCGGCCAAGATCAAGCAGGGGTAAGGCTGGGCCATGCGCCGACCGCTCGCCCCCCTGGCTCTCGTCCTGGCGGCCCTCCTGCTGGCCCCGCGGGCGGCCGTCGCGGCCCCGAGCGCCGAGGTCGTCGGCCGCGCCGAGGCGGGCATGGCGCGCTCGGTGGGCTGGCTGCTCGCCCGGCAGGCCGCGGACGGCGCCTGGTATTCGGAGACCTACGGCGCCTTCAAGGACGGCTTCTCGCTGACCCCCGTGATCCTGCTCGCGCTGCTCTACGCACCGGAGGCGCCGGGCACGGAGGCGGCCTGGCGGCGCGGCTCGGACTTCCTGGCGGCCGCGGTCGCCCCGGACGCGCAGGTGCGCCCGCAGCCCGCCGGCTACAGCTACCCGGTGGAGAGCCTCTCGCTCTCGGCCATCGTGCTCTCGATGCCACCCAACGCGCGCCACCGCGCCGCCCGGGACGCTCTGATCGCCGAGCTGCGCACGCGGCAGCTCGGGCCGGCGGGGGGCTTCGCCGAGGGCGACCCGAACAGCGGGGGCTGGGGTTACGGCCAGGCGCGGGTGCAGCGTCCGCGCGAGGGCCTGCCGCCCGACGACCCCCGCGCGGCCAATCTCCCGGCCACGCTGCTCGCCGTCGGTGCGCTGCGGTTCGCCGGCGTGATGCCCGACGACCCGGCGCTCGCCGACGCCCGCCGCTTCGTGCTGCGCTGCCAGAACTTCGGCGGGCCGGACCCGGCGCTCGACGACGGTGGCTTCTTCTTCTCACCCACGGGCGACACCACGAACAAAGCCGGCCGCGCGGGCGGCTCAGGGCCCAGGCGTTTCCGCAGCTACGGCTCGATGACGGCCGACGGCTTCCGCGCCCTGCGCCACCTGATGCGGGGCGAGGACGCGCCACGGCTCGTGGCCGCGCGGGACTGGCTCGTGCGCCACTTCGACCCGACCCGCGCCGCCGGGGACTACGCGGCGGACCGCGGCGTCCAACGCGACGCCGTGTACTTCTATCAGTCGTGGTCGCTGGCCCACGCCCTCGCGGAGTCGAGCCCCGAGGCCATCGACACGCCGGGCGGGCCCGTCGCCTGGGGCGAGGCGCTCGCCGCGGCCCTGCTCGCCCGGCAACGACCGGACGGCGGCTTCGCCAATCCGGCCACGGATCTGCGCGAGGACGATCCGCTCCTGGCGACGCCGATGGCGCTCGCCGCCCTGGGACTCGTGCGATTTCACTGGAGTGGGCGCCTCCGGGCGTCGATACGCATGTAGCCCGGTCCCGGTTTCCGGGTTATGTTCGAGCCCATGGTTCAATCGCCCCTCCCCCTCTCGAGGTAAAGGCCCGGCATGGCCCCACTCGGAATCATCATCGTGTTTGCTTGCGTGCTCGGCGGTTACGCCCTCGAGCACGGCAACTTCCACACGCTCTGGCAGCCCATCGAGGTGCTGATCATCGTGGGCGCCGCCATCGGCGCGCTCGTGACGTCGTGCCCCCCCAAGATCCTCAAGGCCACCCTCGGCGGCTTCAAGACGGTCTTCGGCGGCCACCTGGCCAGCAAGGCCGAGTTCCTCGAAGTCCTCGGCTGCATCAACGCGATCCTGTCCAAGATCCGCAAAGAGGGTCTGATCTCCATCGAGCAGGACGTCGAGAACCCCGGCCAGAGCCCGCTGTTCAAGAACTTCCCCATGGTCATGCACAACGACCACCTGGTGCAGTTCATGACCGACAACCTGAAGATCATCTCGTCGACGACCATCGAGGCCTACCGCCTCGACGCGCTGATGGAGCTCGACTCGGACAGCAACCACCACAACGAGCTGATCCCGTCCGTGCAGATTCAGCGCCTCGGCGACGCCCTGCCGGCCCTCGGCATCGTGGCCGCCGTGCTCGGCGTGGTCATCACCATGGGCAAGATCTCCGAGCCGCCCGAGGTGCTCGGCCACTCCATCGGCGCCGCGCTCGTGGGCACGTTCCTCGGCATTCTGTTGTCCTACGGCTTCTTCCAGCCCTTCTCGGCCAACATCGAATACAAGGTCAACGACCACGGCGTGGCCTTCAACGTCGTGCGCGTGTCCTTCGTGGCGTTCATCAACGGCTCGTCCCCGCAGATCGCAGTGGAGTTCGGGCGCCGCGCCATCGGCGGCACCGACCGGCCCACGTTCCAGGAGCTGGAAGCGTACCTGCGCGAGAAGAAGTAAGGCGCGATGGCCGACGGCGACGACAAGAAGTCGACGATCATCATCGTCAAGAAGAAGGGCGGCCACGCCGGCGCCCACGGTGGCGCATGGAAAGTCGCGTACGCCGACTTCGTGACCGCCATGATGGCGTTCTTCCTGCTCATGTGGCTGCTGAACTCGGTCCAGAAAGAGACGCTGGCCGGGCTGGCGGACTACTTCCAGAACAACTCGATCTTCGACCAGCCGGCCTCGAGCAAGATCAACTTCAACAGTCCCCCCAAGGCTCCCAAGGAGAGCAAGGACGGCGACAAGAAGAAGTCCAAGAACGAGAAGGCCGTGGGCGTCGTGGACCTGAACCCGGACACGCTGGAGGGCCAGAAGAACCAGCCCTTCGTGTCCTACGGCAAGATGAGCCCCAAGGAGTTCGTCGACAAGCTGCAGGAGACCATCGAGCAGCGGCTGGCGGACATCAAGAACCAGATCAAGGTCGAGATCACCGAGGACGGCGTGCGCATCCAGCTCGTCGACCGCGACGGCAAGGACATGTTCAAGTCCGGCAGCGGTGAGCCCTCGGCGGACTGCAAACGCGCCATCAAGGTCATCGCCGAGTCGTTCCGCGAGCTGCCCAACCCCATCGCGGTCGAGGGCCACACGGACTCGACGGGCACGAACGACGGCGCCAACGGCAACTGGAAGCTCTCGACCGTGCGCGCGCTCACCGCCCGCGAGGTGCTGGAAGAAGAGGGCGTGGACGCCGACCAGTTCCGGCGCGTGACCGGCAAGGCGGACACGGAGCCCCTGCGCCCGGACGACACCGAGGACAGCCAGAACCGCCGCGTGGCCATCACGCTGCTGTTTCCCAAGGCGGACGAGAACCGACCCGGCCAGGACCACGGCCCCACGCCCCTGAGCGAGGAGGAGGGCGGCCCCGGCCCCGAGGACGAGAAGGCCGCCCCGGCCGGGCACGGCGAGGGTGAGCACGGCGCGCCACCCAAGGCGGGCGGTCACGACCCCGGCGGCGGCGCCCACCACTGACGCGGCCTCACGCGCCGCGCAGGATCTCCGCCCGCAGCCGCTCCAGGCGCGCGCGCACCCAGCCCCGCGCCGGCAGCATGAACAGGTAGTCCGGCCCGGCGAAGCGGTCGGCGATGCGGTCCAGCAGGGCGTCGGGGATCTCGCCCCAGAGGGCGCGCTCGGCGCGCAGCGTCTCGGCGTACCCCCGCCACTCCCACAGCGCCCGGAATCCCGGGCCCACGGGGGGCAGCAGCAGGTAGCTGACCTGGAAGAAGACCGGGAACCGGCGGGCGTCCCGCAGGTGCACGGCCTCGTGCCGCAGGAGCGCGTAGAGCGACTCGCGGCTCATGTCGGCCACGAACGCGCGATCGGGGAAATACACGCGGCCGAACATGACCGTCGTGTACTCGGTGAGGTAGGTCGGGTTGAAGGGGCGGACGAGGCGGGCGATGAGCCGCTGGAGCCGGCTCTCGTTCTTGTAGCGGAGGGCGAAGCCGGGGAGCTGTGCCGTCAGCGCGCGCACGAAGGCGTCGAGCTGCTCGGCGGAGACGGGGGCGCTCAGTTCCAATGCACGCTGGGCTTGAAGGTGATGCCCTTGTCGCTGGCGTGCAGCGAGAAGCCGACCAGGCCGATCAGCTCGGCGACGGCCTTGTTGCGGGCCAGATCGGCCTCGAACTTGGCCTTCTGGTCCGGGGGCATCGTGGCCGAGGCGGCCGTGAGCTTCTCGTTCATGGCGGCCATGACCTTGCCCAGGTGGTACCCGATCACGAACAGCGGGGCCGGGCCGGCGGCGGGCTTGCCGAGCAGCTCGGCGACCTCGGTCTGCATGCCCTCGCCGATGGACACCGCCAGCGAGTTGCTGGTCATGGTGACGGTGGGCGACTTCAGGAAGGGCGGCAGGCCCTCCGTGGGCAGCGCGACGGGCTTGCCGTCCGGGGCGACCACGATGCTCGCCAGGTTCGGGGGCAGCATGACCTTGGCCACGCCGAGGAGCTCGGCCGGGCTCGGCGAGGAGATGGTCAGGTAGGCCTTGGCGTCCTCGAGGGCGGCGGCGGGGTCCATGGCCATGCCCGGGGCCATCTTGGCGTCGCGGACGACCAGGTTGACGCCCTTGACCATGTTGACGAAGGGCGGCACCGGCTGCGCCAGGCCCGCCGTGGCGTTCATGGCCAGCTCGTTGATGCCCGAGAGCATGCCGCACTTGTAGGGCGCCGCCTGAACGGCCGCGGCCTTGGCCTTCATCAGGTTCATCGTCTTCTCGACGTCGATGCCGAGGCCGAAGATGAACACGGGGTTGCCCGTGGGGTTGGCGGTCAGGCCGGGCACCGGGACGGAGAGGCCGGCGAGCTCCGCGCCGATCTCCGGCTTCGTCTCGATGACGAAGTCGGCGACCATCACGGTGTCGTTCATCTCCTCGTAGCCGAAGATGGCGCGGGGGAAGTTGGCCGCCAGCGCGGGGATCTCGGTCTTGCACTCCTCGGGCGTGGGGGCCTCGCCCGCGCCCTTCAGCGCCGCGGAGATCTGGCCGTTGAGGCCGGTGCCGGCGTCGACGAAGAGGGACGCCAGCATCTTGAAGTCCACGTAACCCGCGCCGTGCGGGGTGAACTTGTAGTCGTCGATGATCTTCTGGAGCGCGCCGCCGCCCTCGAGCGTGGCGGCGGGCTTGGTGGCGCCGAAGAGCACGGGCAGGTAGAGCTCCTTGGCCTTGGCCGGTCCGACGCCGAGCACGAGCTCGTTGCCCTGGATGCCGGCGGCGAAGAAGCCCTCGCCCTCGTCCACGATCCAGTGCTCCACGTCCCCCGTCTTGGTGACGGTGAGCTTCTGGCCGGACTTGGCCTCGACGCGGGCCACGGCGGCGCGGAAGGCGTCGGGGTTCTTCAGCTCCATGCGGATCGCCGGCAGGACGCCGATGCCGTAGACCACCATGCGGGTCTGGTAGCTCAGGCCGAGCTCCTCGAGGCCCTTCTGGTTGAGGCGGCCCTTGAACTCCTCGAGGATGGCGCGGCCGACCTTGTCCGCGGGGGTCGCGGTCTCGCCGGCCGGGGCGGCGGCGAGCTGGGCGTCGAGCAGGCTGTTCATCTCGCCCATGATGGGCTCGAGCTTGGCCATGAGCTTGTCGAAGACCGCCTTGGGCGCGGGCTCGAGGTTGGCGAAGACGTACGGCGTGTCGGCCGGCACGTACTTCAGGAAGTTCGGCAACGCGGCCTTGGGGGCGGCGGCCGTCACGGCCTGGGTGCCCTTGCCGGGCTCGGCCTTGTCGGCGTCCTTGTTGCAAGCGGACAGACCGGCGATCAGGCTCGTGGCCAGGAGCAGGTTGCGAGAGACATCGAACTTCATCGGAATCCTCCCACGCGGCAGTGACTGCGGCCGCATACGCAAAACGGGCGGCGTTTTAGCGACCGGACGCGCACTCCGCAAATGGATTCACGGATTCGGGGGGCGAGCGCGGCGTCATGCTACGGTCGAGGGCCCCATGAGTCGGCCCAACCCCGCCCCATTGCTCGTCTCGCTCGTGTTCGCCGCCGCGCCCGCGGTCGTGTCCGCCGAGCCCGTGCCCCCCGCCGCGCCGCCACCGCCCCACACCGCCGCGTGGCCCGTGGGGTGGTCGGCCCTGGGGGGCGCGGTGGTGAGCCTGGGCGTGGGCGTCGCCTTCGGGCTGCGCAGCCTCGAGGCCGAGGCCGACCACAAGACCGTGACGACGGGCGCCGGCAAACGCCGCACCGCCGAGGACGCGCGCGGCGCCGCGAACGACGCGAACGTCTGCTTCGCCGTCGCCGGGGCGCTGGCCGCCACCGGCGCCACGCTCCTGGTGATCGAGACCCGACCCGAGGGCGGCCCGACCGCGGCCCCGGCGCCCGGCGGCGGTGTCGTGGGCTGGTCCGGGCGCTTCTGACCGGCCGGTCAGTCGTCCGTGTCGTCGGCGTCGGGGGCGTCGGCCTCGTCGCCGTACTTGCCCATCGCCGGGGCGTCCAGGGCGTCCGGCGCGTCCTCGCCGGCCGCGACGCGGCGCAGGAGCTCGTCCACGCAGCCGAACAGCATGCCGTTGTCGTGGGGCACGTAGCGGCTCAGCGCGTGGGCGTGTTCGTCCGACCGGGCGATGAACGCGGCGATGGAGTCGGCGTCGAGCTGCTCGGCGTGGGCGCCGTAGCCGAGCCGCTCCAGGTAGCGCGCGTTGAGCACCTGCTCGAACTGGCCGGAGATGGGCAGCGACATCAGGGGCACGTGCAGGTGCACGGCCTCGCCCATGAGCGAGAAGCCGCCGCCGGCCACGGCCGCCCGCGCGGTGCGCAGGTCGTCGATGAACCCGGTCTCGGAGAACGCCTTGAGCGTCACGTTGCCCTCGCGCCCCTCGCGCCCCATGCCGTACAGGCGGAACTCGTAGGGGAGCGTCTGCAGGGTGGGGATGAGCGCGGCGTTGCTGGCGGCCGTCTGGTACACGAGCACGTGGCTGCCGGGCTCGCGCTTCGCCGACAGGATCTCCGGCCGCAGAATCGGCGGGATCAGGGTCGTCTTCTTCTTGCGCACGGGCGGGAAGAAGAAGCTGGCCACCAGGTAGTGCCAGGCGAAGGGCAGCTTGCCCTTGACCAGCGCCTTGGCCAGGCGGAACGCGGCGGAGCGGCCCTCGGTGACCTCGGCGTCGTGCCGGCAGCGGTTGAGCACCTGCATGTTGTCGATGCTGATGACCGGCAGGCGGTGGTTCAGGCCGTACAAGTACGCCCAGGTCTCGAAGTCGCTGATCACGACCTCGGGCTCGAAGGCGTCCTCGGCGACCTTGCGGTACACCGCGATGTTCTCCAGCAGGCCCGAGGGCAGCGACTCCAGGTTCAGGCGCAGCGTCTCGCTCTTGTCGACGGCGTTGCCCTCGAAGCCCAGCACAAGGCCGTGGATCGCCTCGAAGGCGATGCCCTTGCGCCCGGCGAACCGCGACGAGAGGAACCCGTGCGCCCGCCCCGAGACGACCACGCGGACCTCGTGCCCCGCCGCCAGCAGGTGCTCCAGCACCACGCGGCTGCGCGTGGCGTGCCCCATCCCCTCACCCACGACTCCGTAAAGAATGCGCATCGGTCGGCCTCCGGCGGCGGATGGTACACTCCGCCCATGCGCCGCGCCCACCCCTTCGCCGCCGTCGCCGTCCCGTTCTACTCCGGCATCGTCCTCGCCTGCGCCGCCGCGTGCGGCGACTCGGGCTCGGACTCAGAGACCCCCTGCACGCCCCTGGGGGGCCCGGGCGTCGAGCCCACCGTCGTCGCCCTCGTGGAGAACGATACGAACGGCGGCTTCGTCGAGCTGCAGAGCGGCGGCGAGGTCCACCTGTGGCAGCCGCTGCAGGGCGGGCACGTGATCTACGTGGGCGCGCGGGTCACGGGCCTGTGCGCGGACAGCGTGATGATCACCGGCCGCATCCTGGACGCCGAGACCGGCGAGGTCATCGCCCACGAGACGCGGCGCGGCTTCGGCCTCGAGCCGCAGGGCGACGGCACGGGCCTGTCCGCGCCCTTCGACCTGGGCGCCGTGGCCAACGTGGCGCTCTGCCCGCCGCCGGTGGAAGCGCTGGACGTGGCCGGTACGCCGTTCCTGCTGGAGGTCGAGGTCTCCGACGCCGACGGCCGGCGGGCCATGGCCGGGGCCACCGTGACGCCCGTGTGCGGGCAGGCCGACGCCGCCGCGCGGGCCGCCTGCGAATGCGAGTGCAGCGCCGCCGGGGCCGACGCCGCCTGCCCCTGAAGCCGCCGCGGCCGGGTCAGGGCTCCGGCGGCGTGTCCCCGCCGAAGGGCAGCGCGTAGCCGATCTTGAGGAGCCACTCGCGCCCGGCGAGCGGCAGGGCCCCGTGGCCGCTGTCGTGGGGCTGCACGGCGCGGTAGCCCGAGTCCGTGGCGTCGAACACGCCGGCGCCCACGTACAGGCGATTCGTGCCCGGCGGCGAGTAGCTCACGAAGAGGTTCAGCCGCAGCACCGGCGGCTCGCGGTGGATGCGCGGCTCGAAGCCGTCCGCCTCGGCGGGCTCGGCCCAGGCGCCGTCCACGCCGTAACGCTCGCTCAGGAAAACGGCCGATGGGGCCACCGTGAAACGGGCCGGCGCGACGAAACGCCCGCGGAACGCCAGCTTGTGCTGCGCCGCCCCGAGCAGCGCCGAGGCCTCGCCGGGCACGGCGTAGCGCGCCACGCGGTTGATGTCCCGGGCGGTGTAGTGGCTGTAGCTCAACTCCGTCTGCCCCCAGGCGCCCATCACCCGCTGCACCACCTCGATGCCGCGGCTGCCCGTCCGCTGTTCGTTCGTGTACTCCTCGGCGTCCGAGGTCTGGTTGTAGGTGAAGACGATCGGATCCTGCAGGCGCATGTCGAACACGTTCGCCGTCAACGCGAAGGTGTACGGGATGACATAACCGACCTCGGCCTCGAGCACGGTGGTCTGCTCCGGCCGGATGTCCGTCGAGTGCGTGAGGCCGATGTTCTCCAGGGCGGGCGTGCGGAAGGCGCGGCTGAGCAGCCCCTTGATGAAGAAGCGGTCGCGGCTCCAGATCGCGCCCACCCGCGGCACCACCGTGCCGGTGAACTGCTCGCTGAACTCGCCGCGCAGGCCGGCCACGAGCGTGATGATCTCGGGGTTCCAGATGGCCTGCACGTAGCCGGCGCCGTTGGTGACCTCGAGTGAATCTCGACCGCCGAAGGTCCGCTGCGTGCCGATCTCGCGGGCGTCGTCCAGCCGCCCGTGGTCGTGGAAGATCTCGACGGCGGCCTGAAGGTCCAGATCCTCGGCGAGCTCGGCGTCGACCATCAAGCCGCCGGAGAACTTGTCCGCCGTCTTGTCGTAGAAGGTCGGCAGCGTGGCGTCGTCCGACCGCCAGGGCCGCTGGCGCTTGAACCCCAGCCGCGGCGTGACGACCACGCGTTCCCCGATCGCCAGGGTGTATCGCGCCTCGGCGAAGTAGCCGGTGAAGCCCAGGCGGGCCGTCCGGTCGAGGAGCTCGCCGTACCCATCGCGGCTGTCGTGGGACTGGCCGTCGTACAGGAACCGCACCGCCAGGCCGCGATACTCGGCGAAGAGGTTGAGCCAGCGGGCGTCCTGCGTGGTGCCGGACAGATCCCGCGTCGGCCCGCCGCCGGGGGGGCTGACGGGCTGCGTATAGGTGCCGTGGCTCATGGCGCCGTGGGCACCGTAGGCCGACACGGACAGGCGGAGGTCCTCGTCGAAGGCCCGCCCCCAGGCCGCCGCCGCGCCCACGCGTCCGGGGTCGGCGTCCATCAGCGAGCCCATGCCGTGCAGCTCCAGCCCGCCGAGCGTCTCGGGCTGCACGGTGGTCACCTGCACCACGGCCAGCTCGGCGAAGCCGCCATAGACCACGCTGCCCGGCCCGCGGATGATCTCGATGCGCTCGATGAGCTCGACGGGCAGGCCCATGCCGTACTGGGCGGTGCCGTACAGGCGCTCGTTCATCTCGATGCCGTCGACCAGGAGCAGCACCTTGCCCTCGGTGCCCCACAGCCCGCGCACGGAGGGCCCGAGCGCGCCCTCGACGTCCACGCCGAATTGCAGGCCCGGCACGAGCTCCAGCACGTCCACCAGGTCGCGCGCCCCCGAGGCCATGATGTCCTCGCGCGTGATGATCGTGACCACGCCGGGCGCGTCGCGGAGCGCCCGCTGCTTGCGGGTGGTCACCGTGACCGGGTCGTTCATCAGATCGGCGCCCGGCTCTTCCAGACCGGAGCCGTGCGCGCGCGACGGCGCAGGGCAGGCGACCGCGAGGGCCAACACGGAGAGCGCGACGTTCTTCATGGGGCGACTCCGGAGGCGGGGGCGGATGGTGCAGGTGGCGCGGGTGGCGCGGGGGGCACGGGGGGCGCGGGGGGCGCGGGGGGCGCGGGGGCGACGCTCGGTGCGGGCGGGTCGTCACGCTTGATCGTCGTGGTCGAGAGCCCAAAGACCCGCGAGTTGAAGACGCCTTCGCGATTGGCGCGTCCGAGATCGGCATACATGCCCATGGCCCCGCCGTGACTCGGGAAGACGAAGGCCGCTGGCCCCATGCGGCGGAGTTCGGACGGCGAGCGCAACCACCTCGGGATGGCCGCCACCGTCCCGACATGGTGCTGCTCCGCCAGCGCCAGGACCCGCGTCCACTCGACATCACCGAGCGTCTCGGGCAGCACGACGATGCGGAAGCCCCGGGTGGCGAACGCCGCGGCGAGCGGCGCCTCCACGTCGACGGGCACGGCCTCGAAGTCGAAGTCGATGGTGCCGGACATGCCCGGCGCCATCGACTTGAAGGCGCCCAACTGCAGCTCGACCTCTTCGCGGTCGTCACTCCGCCGCGGGTCGAAGAGCACGCCGATGCGAACGCGCGTCGGCTTGGGCACGAGCTCGACGCTCATCATGCCCATGCCGATCACGCGCCGCGCCAGCACGACCTGCCAGTCCTCCGCCCGTGCCCGGGCCGGCGCCAGCAGCAGGAGCAGGACCACGCCGAGGAGCGCGCCGAACAGCGCCGTGGAACCGGAGAAACGCGTGGCCATACCGCGTGGGAGCATGCTCTCCCCCGCTTTTGCACACAAGCGACCTGCGGATTCCACCTACAAAAGCGGGCTGAACAGGTGGGCGGCCGCCTGCTTGACCTGGGTGTAGCGGCTCTGGGCCATGACCTGCGCCTCGGTGACGAGCGCGGCGTCGCGGATGTCCTGCTCGAAGCGGTCGGCCAGCGTCGCGTTCACGTCCTCGCCCTCGATGAAGAGGCTCGCCTCGAAGTTCAGCCGGAAGCTGCGGATGTCCACGTTGGCGCTGCCCAGCATGACCCAGTCGCGGTCGAAGAGCAGCGCCTTGGCGTGCAGCACGGCGGGCAGGTACTCGTAGATCTTCACGCCGGCCACGAGCAGGTCCTGGTAGTACGACCGGCAGGCGAGCTGCACGAAGGGCACGTCGCTGCGCTGCGGCACCAGGAGTCGCACGTCCACGCCGCGCCGCGCGGCCGAGGTCACCGCCGTCAGCATGGCCTGATCGGGGATGAAGTAGGGCGTCATGATCCACACCCGCTCGATGGCGGTGGTGCAGGCCAGGAAGAACAGGTCGAACGTGGCGTTCTGGGCCGTGTCCGGGCCGCTGGCGATGACCCGGCACCGGGCCGAGTGCTGCGGCGGCAGGGCCATCGGCAGCGTCAGGGCCCCGTCGGTCTCGTAGCGGCCGAAGTTCTTCTTCGAGGCCAGGCTGTAGCCGCAGGCGAAGTACCAGTCCTCGGCGAAGACCTCCTGCAGTTGGTCGATGGCCGGGCCGTCGAGCTGCACCGCCAGGTCGTGCCAGTCGTGGGTGTACTCGTCGCCGATGTTGATGCCGCCGGTGAAGGCCGTGCGGCCGTCGACGATCAGGATCTTGCGGTGATTGCGGAAGTTCAGCGTCAGCCGGCGCCGGAACAGGCGCATGGGCATGAAGGTCTCGAAGTAGCCACCGGCCGCGCGCAGCGGGTCCATGAAGTCGCCGGCCACGGGCGCGCCGCCGACGGCGTCCACCAGCACGCGCACCGTGACGCCCCGCTTCGCCGCGGCGACCAGCGCGTCGCGGAACCGCCGGCCCGTCTCGTCGGCCTCGTAGATGTAGAACTGGAAGTGCACGTGCTCCTGCGCGGCCTCGATCGCCGCCAGGAAGGCGGGGTAGGCCTGCGCCGCGTTCACGAAGAAGCGGAGCCGATTGCCGCGGCGGGTGGGAAAGACGCGATCGCTCTCGGAGAACACGCGCAGCCGCGCCTGGTCCCGGGGGGTCTGCATCGTCAGGGCCTGGTGCGGGCCGGTGACGGGCCCGGCGCTCAGCTCGTCGCGCAGGTCGGCCAGCCGGCTGACGACGTCCGCCTTGGCGCGCCGACGCCGCCGCCGCCGCCGCCGCATGTACAGCCGCCCGATGGACCACCACAGGAGCACACCCACGAACGGCACGAACAGGAAGAGCAGCAGCCAGACCGTCGCCGCCGTGGGCCGCGCGCGCCGCTCGAGCAGCACCGAGGGCACCGACAGGATCGCCAGCACGAGCGAGACCAGCTCGCCGGTCAGGATCGCGGCTTCGAAGGACATCTCAGTGCCCCCGGACCACGACACACGTCACCGTGCGCAGGCCCTCTTCGCCCCAACGGCGCTTGTAGTCCATCTCGCTGCCCAGGTCGTAGAGCGTGACGCCCTCGGCGGCCAGGCGCTCGATCATCTCGGCGTGGACCAGCACCCCGGGCGCCAGGGCCCGCTCCGTGTCGACGAAGCTGCACTGCAGGCCGCGGTAGGTGTCCAGGAACAGCCCGCCGAAGACGTAGGCGATGTCTGCGCCGCCCCGCTGCGCGAAGACGACGCGCAGTCGCCCCCGGGCGGCCAGGCGCAGCACCATCAATCGGTAGAACGAGAAGCCGGGGTCCAGGTCGATGCCGTGGCCGGCCAGGCCCTTCCAGCAGCGCCGCTCCACCGCCTGGATGCGGTCCCAGACCTGGAGGACCTCGGCGGGGCCCGCGAAGCGGTCGTGCCAGGCATAGGTCACGCCCTCGGCCGAGGCGTGGCGGCGCTCCCGGCGCGCGTTGGCGCGGAACTTGGCCGAGCGGCGCGCGTAGAAGGCCTCGAGCCCGCCCCGGATGTCGGCCACGTGGCGCCCGGCCGTGGGGCCCTCGTAGAAGATCCAGCGACGGGAGGCGATGGCCGCCCGCGATATGGCCTGGAACGCGCGGCCCTCGAGCTTGACCCCCGACAAGAACATCGCGTCCGCCGGGGGTTCCTCGTGGTCCATCGCGCGGAACAGGGCCTCGACCAGCGGCTCGGGGTCCGGCCCGACGAACGGGCTCGCCAGCCCCCAGCTCGCCTCGAGCGGCAGGAGCGCCCGGCCCCCCTCGACGGTGGGCACGGACATGAGCGCCACGAACCCCTCGGGCAGCTCGAGGACGAACGGGCGCGCACGGGGCGCGAAGGCGTGGCGCGCCGGGAGCACCCAATCCGACGACGAGCAGAACAGGTCCGTCTCCGGCGTCCGCTCCAGGAAGGCGTCGAAGGCGGCGGTGCGCGCGTCGAGCTGGGCGAAGGTCAGCAGGCGCGGCAGATCGGTCGGGTCGCGGGTCGTCATCCGGTGTCGGGCGATCAGGGGCGGTCGGTTGTGGCCGGGGGCAGACCTTGACCTTGCGCGAAGTCGGGACAAGGTGCAATGGACGTGGCCCCCCTCGCGTGGTAGAAGCCGCGCCGCACGCCGCCTGGCGGCTTCTCCCGTGGGGGATGATTGACATGAGATTGGGTGTTCCGAAGGAAGTTTTTCCCGGCGAGCGCCGCGTCGCCGCCACTCCGGAGACCGTGAAGAAGCTCAAGGATCTGGGCTTCACGGTCGTCATCGAACGGGGTGCCGGCGAGGGCGCCAGCTTCTCCGACGCCGCCTATGAGCAGGCCGGCGCCGAGCTCTCCGACGCGCCCGGTATCTGGGGCGGGTCCGACCTGGTCATCAAGGTCCGCCCGCCGACCCTGGCCGAGGCCGACACGCTCAAAGAGGGCGCCACGCTGATCTCCTTCATCTGGAAGCTCGCGAACCCGGAGCTCGTCGAGCGCCTGGCGGCCCGCAAGGCCAACGTGCTCGCGATGGAGATGATCCCGCGCACCACGCGCGCGCAGAAGATGGACGCGCTCTCGTCCACGGCCAACCTGGTCGGCTACCGCGCCGTGATCGAGGCCGCCGCCCACTTCGGCAGCTTCTTCACGCAGCAGATCACCGCCGCCGGCAAGGTGCCCCCGGCCAAGATCCTGATCATCGGCGCCGGCGTGGCCGGCCTGGCCTGCATCGGCACGGCCCGCGGCCTCGGCGCCGTGGTGCGCGCCTTCGACACCCGCCCCGCCGTGCGCGAGCAGGTGCAGAGCATGGGCGCCGAGTTCCTCGAGGTGCAGATCCAGGAGGACGCCGACGGCGGCGGCGGCTACGCCAAGGAGATGAGCCCGGCCTTCATCGAGGCCGAGATGGCCCTCTTCGCGGCGCAGGCCAAAGAGGTCGACATCGTCATCACCACGGCGCTCATCCCCAACAAACCCGCGCCGAAGCTGTGGCTGAAGAGCCACGTCGAGGCGATGAAACCCGGCTCGGTCATCATCGACCTGGCCTCGGAGCAGGGCGGCAACTGCGACCTGACCGTCAAGGACCAGGTCGTCGTGCACAACGGCGTCAAGGTCGTCGGCTTCACCGACTACCCCAGCCGCCTGTCCGGCACGGCCAGCCAGCTCTACGGCATGAACCTGGTGCACCTGCTCACCGATCTGGGCGGCGGCACCAAGTGGAACGTGAACCTCGAGGACGAGATCATCCGCGGGGCCTCGCTCATCCACAAAGGTGAGCTGCTGCCTCCGGCGGCGCCCATCAACCCCTCCCCGGCCAAACCCGCGGCGCCCAAACCCGCGGCGGCGGCTCCGGCGGCGGCGGCCGCGGCCCCGGCCCCGGCCCCGAGCGCGCCCGCCAAGTCCCACGGCGGCCATGGCGGCCACGGCGGCGGCGGTTCCGGCGAGGCCTCACCCGCGATGAAGTGGGTGGGCATCTTTCTCCTGGTCGCCTGGTTGGGCCTGCGCTTCGGGGTCAACCCCGCGGGCGCCGGTGACATGACCGGCGCGGCGACCTTCCTGCAGCACCTGACGGTGTTCGTGCTCGCCTGCTTCATCGGCTGGCAGGTGGTGTGGAACGTC
Source organism: uncultured Myxococcales bacterium (assembly GCA_903847385.1). Lineage (GTDB taxonomy): Bacteria > Myxococcota_A > Bradymonadia > UBA7976 > UBA1532 > CAINDO01. The sequence continues at coordinate 16,068 of CAINDO010000174.1, read as the reverse complement.
ACCCCGGCCTTGCACACGCCCCTGATGAGCGTGACCAACGCCATCAGCGGCATCATCCTCGTCGGCGGCATGCTGCAGACGCGAGAACCCCTCGGCGCCGCCGCCTGGCTGGGCACGGCGGCCATCCTCCTGGCCACCATCAACATCGCCGGTGGCTTCCTCGTCACGCAGCGCATGCTGAAGATGTTCCGGAAGTAAGGGCAGGACCACCATGCACTCCGCACTCCCGACCCTCAACTCCGCACTGCAGACCGTGGCGTACATCGTCGCGGGCATCCTGTTCATCCTGAGCCTGCGCGGCCTCTCCAGTCAGGAGACGGCGCGGCGCGGCAACCGGTACGGCATCATCGGAATGGCCGCCGCCGTGGTCGCCACCACGCTCTGCGCCGACAAGGTCGCCTACGCCCCGCTCCTCGGCGCCCTGGTCGTCGGCGCCGCCATCGGCGCCTTCATGGCCGCGCGCGTCGCCATGACCGCCATGCCCGAGCTCGTCGCGCTCCTGCACAGCTTCGTAGGCGCCGCCGCCGTGATCGTCGGTTACGCCAGCTACCTGGACCCCGCCGGCCACGCCGGCAGCCGCACCGTGCTGCTGATCGAGATCTTCGTCGATGTCTTCATCGGCGCGCTCACGTTCACCGGCTCGGTCATCGCCTTCGGCAAGCTGCGCGGCAGCATCAGCGGCAAGCCCATCCTGCTCCCCGCCCGCCACATGCTGAACCTGGCGCTCGTGGTCGGCAGCGTCGTGTTCGGCGTGATGTACGTGCAGGCCCCGGAGGCCACGGGCCTCGTCCCGCTGCTCGTCATGACCGGCCTCTCGGGCATCCTGGGCGTGCACCTCGTGGTGGCCATCGGCGGCGCGGACATGCCCGTCGTGGTCTCGATGCTCAACAGCTACTCCGGCTGGACCGCCTCGGCGGCCGGCTTCATGCTCTCCAACGACCTGCTCATCGTCGTCGGCGCCCTCGTGGGCTCCTCGGGCGCCATCCTGAGCTACATCATGTGCCGCGCCATGAACCGGTCGATCTGGAACGTGATCTTCGGCGGCTTCGGCGCCGCGCCGCCCGCCGGCGCCCCCAAGCCGGCCGCCCCCGTCGGGGACGTGAAAGAGGTCACCCTCGACGAGACCGCCGAGGCGCTCAAGAACGCCAAAGAGGTCGTCTTCGTGCCCGGCTACGGCATGGCCGTCGCCCGCGCGCAGCACGCCGTGCAGCAGATCTCCGAGATCCTGCGGAAGCAGGGCACCAACGTGCGCTTCGCCATTCACCCGGTCGCCGGGCGCCTGCCGGGCCACATGAACGTGCTGCTCGCCGAGGCCGCGGTGCCCTACGACATCGTGCTCGAGATGGACGAGATCAACGCCGACTTCCCCCGGACGGACGTCGTCATGGTCGTCGGTGCCAACGACATCGTGAACCCCGGCGCCCAGACGGACGCGAGCAGCCCGATCTACGGCATGCCCGTGCTCGAGGTCTGGAAGGCGAAGCAGGTCGTCATCCTCAAGCGCTCCCGCGGCGCCGGGTACGCCGGCGTGGACAACCCGCTCTTCTACGAGAGCAACTCGGCCATGCTCCTCGGCGACGCCAAGAAGACCATGGACTCGCTCCTGGGCAAGCTGCGCGGGGAGTGAGCGCTCCGGTGTGAGCCGGGCGCCTCTGCGGTTGTGGCCGGTGTGGGGCAGGCGTCTCGGCATCGGCACCGGGCCGACGGGGCCCTGACGACGAGTCTCCCTCACTCGTGTCCCCACCAGCTTCGATGCGAAGCCGGCGGGGATGCCCCTCCCGTTCGACCTCATCGTCAGGGCCCCTCTGGCCCTGCGTGGGTGATCTCCGGGCGGCGCAACGCGCGGCGTTTCGGCATCGGCGTCGGTTGTACATGCGACCGGTCGTACATTCACCCGGTCGTACCCGTTCACCGCAAACGGGACCTTCATCAGCGGGTCGGGGACCTTCATCAGGCGGCGCGAAGCTTCCCCAACGAAAGCAAAGCTTCCCCAACGGCGCCGAGAGCTTCCCCAACGGCGCCGAGAGCTTCCCCAAGGTCGGGTGAAGCCTCCCCACCGGACCGGGTCGCTTCCCCAACGGCGCATGAACCCTCGTCATCGGCCGAAGTCGCTTCGTCAAGCGAAAGAGAAGGCCCGTCACGCGCCCGGGGACCCTCTTCACCGGTGACGAGACCCCTCGCGAGGTGAAGTGGCCTGGCGGGCCGGTGCGGGAGGTTCGGGTCCGGTGGTGAAGGTTGGTTTCCGGTGATGAAGGTCCGCGCGCCGCTGGGGAAGCGACCTGGTCCGGTGACGGAGCTTGGTGATCGGGTGGGGAACCTTGTTGATCCGGTGGTGGACCTTCGTTTTCCGTGATGAAGGTCCGCGGACCGGTGACGGAGCTTCGTCTTCGATGACGAAGATCCGCGCGTCCGTGGGGAGGGTCTGTGGGGCGGTGGCTGTACGACCGGGCGCCTCCTCTACACGGTCTGCGGTCGGCGGCACGTGGCCCGGGCGCCTGGTTGACTCGAACCAGGCGCGTTTCACTCGTCTTGCGTTCAGTGTTTTGACATCGTGGACACAAATCCAGACGTCAGGGCATCCCATGGCTCCCACCGACCACCATGCGCAGCTCCGCGCCGCGCGCCGGGCCCACCAGCAGGCCGAGGTCAGCCTCGCCGTGCTTCTCTGCGAGCTCAAGTCCACCGGGCGTTACACCGAGCGCGGACACACGAGCGTCGAGTCATACGCCGAGGCCGAGCTCGACCTGACCGTTCGACAGACGCGCGATCTGGTGGCGATCGGCCGACACATGCGCGAACTGCCGGCGCTGGCCGCGGCGTTCAGCGACGGGCGCCTGAGTGCGACCAAGGCGCGCGAGGTCGCGCGGGTGGCCACGCCGGCCACGGACGCCGCCTGGACCGAGCGCGCGTGCATCAGCACGAGCCGCGTGCTGGAGCGTCACGTCGCCGCCGCGCGAAGGGGCGAAACACCCCCGCCGGACCCGGCGGCGATCCCTGCGAGTCCGCGGGTGACGCTGCGCTTCGACGTGTCCGCGGCCGACGCCGAGGTCATCCGGGCGACGCTCGCGCGCGTGCGCCTGCGGGGTGGCTTCGGCGCAGACTGCGACGACGGTGTGTTGCTGGCCGATCTCGCGCGCAACGCATTGGTGGAGATGGAGCAGATCCCACCCACCGCCGAGAGGTTCCGGGTTTCGATCCACCACTGCCCGAGCTGCCAAGACACCCACGTGGGCGATCCGCAGGCGCCGAGCGCTACAGAACACACGGACCTGGCCTGCGCCGAGTGCGACACAGAGATCCTCGACCTCACCGCGCCGAAACCACGCCTGACCCACGCGATCCCGCCGGCGACGCGCCGCTCAGTGTTCGAGCAGCACGGTCACCGGTGCGCCGTGCCGCACTGTCGCAATCGCTTGTGGCTCGACCTGCATCACATCCGGCCGCGGAGTCAGGGCGGTGACCATCGGGCGGGGAACCTGATCTGCCTTTGCAGCGCCCACCATCGGCTGATACACGAAGGAGCGTTGGCGCTCGTTCTGGATGGCGAAACGCAGCGGCTGCGGTTTGTGCTCCCGACGGGCGAGGCGCTCGGCGACCCGCCGCAACGCACGATCGATGACATCGCGACAGACGTGGGTCAAACGCTCGAATCACACCCCGGCGCGACGGGCCGCGAGCTCACACGCGACGCCGGCCTCGTGGCCGCGGCGCTGGACACACTCCCGGCGCTCGGGCGGGCCGTGGTCACGGTCGACGACCGGTGGTTTCCGGCGGGGGCGGTGATTGGGGCGTAGTTCGAGGCGTCTCCGCGGCGCCCGTCGGCGCCGACGTTGCGGTCGCGGCGACAGGCGACTAGGGTAAACCCTCACTCAACATTCACGAGGTCTCTTCGTGCTCGACTTCGCCGTGACGGAGGGCGCTTTGCCCCGGAGGGCGCGGTGGTGAGGCTGCGTCTTCACCCGCCGGACGGGGCCCCCCACGAGGAGCTGGAGCTGGCGGCGGGCGAGGCGGTGCTGGTCGGGCGGGCGCCCGACCCAGCGCAGCTCGGGTCTCCTGGGGAGCTGCCCGCGGCGCCGCGGTGCCTGCCCGTGTCCTCGGCCATGGTCTCCGCGAATCACCTCGTGCTGTGGGCGACGCAGGAGGCCCTCTTCGCCCTGGATCCCGGCAGCAAGAACGGCTCCTTCCTCCGCGTGGAGTCGGGTGCGTTGACGAGCGTGCGGGGCGCGCGGTCGGCGGAGATCTTTCTCGCCGCGCCCCGCTTGCTGGCCACGGCCACGGCGCCCGCCGACGTCCTGCCCCTGGAGGCGGACCCGATGGCCTTCGCGACGCGGCTGGCGCAGGCCGTGACCGCGTGGTTCGCCCGCGGCGGCCTGGGCGCGACCCTCGACGCGACCGTGGTCGACCCCGGCCGAGAACACCGCCACCCCGCCGTCGCCGAGCCCGCACGGACCCGCCTGCCCCTGGTCGAGGGGCTCGTCCTGGACATACGCGAGCGCGGCACCGGGACGACCGAGCTGCGCTGGGACGGCATCTTCGGCGAGCTGTTGCCCTATGTGCACGAGCAGGCAGCGCGGTGGCGGGCATGCCACGCGGGGCGCGGCGGCAAGGCCCTGGCCTTCGGCTCCCCGGGCGGCGGTCGCGCGCTGCGCGAGGTGCTGGAAGCGGCCCGCTTGCGGGTCCCGCTGGTCTTGCGCGGCGAGAGCGGCACCGGCAAGACCGCGCTGGCCTCGATCTACGCCCGCAGAGAGTCCGGCCGCGCGCCGCACGGCACCGATGCCTCGGACCCGCCCTTCGTCACCGTGCACTGCGCCCACCTGGATCCGGCGCTGGCCCACGCGCGGCTCTTCGGGGCGCTCAAGGGGAGCTACACCTCTGCGGAGCGGGCCATCGTGGGTGCGGTCAAGCTGGCCGATCGCGGCGTGCTCTTCCTGGACGACGTGGACGCCCTGCCGCTGGAGACCCAGGCCAAACTCCTGCGGTTCCTGGACGAGGGGCACTACGAGCCGCTCGGCCACGGCCAGCGCGACTCCCTGGTCGCCCACGTCCGCGTCGTCGCGGCGACCAACGTCGACCTCCGCGCCTTGGTGCGCGAGCGTCGCTTCCGAGAAGACCTCTACTGGCGCCTGCACACGGGGGCGGTGGTCCGGGTCCCCCCCCTGCGGGAGCGGCCCGAGGACGTCGAGGCGCTGCTGCGCGCCGCCCCCGGCCAGCCGCGCGGAGAGGTCGCCAGCGGCGCGCGCCCCGATTCGGTCTTCGAGCGGCTGGAGCCGGCGGCGGCCGACTTCCTGCTGCACGTCCACCCCTGGCGTGGCAACTTCCGCGAGTGTCTCCGCTTCTGCACGCGCGTGCTGATGGAGCCGCGCGGTCTGCACCTGGAGCGTCGCCGTTGCGAGGCCATTCTGGGGGAGGCCTCGCTGGAGACCGAGACGGCCCCACCCGCGGTCCCCGTCGACACGTCGGAGAGCCCCTTCGAGCGCGCCCTCTCCCTGGCCCGGCAGTGGTGGCTCGAGTCCGAAGGCGCGCCGCCGGGCCGCTTCGACGAGCTCGGGCGGTTCTGCGAGACCTACCTGAAGTCGATCTTCGTGGCCCAGAGCCTCGGCCTCGCCGACGCCCCGGAGCGACCCGAGTCCTTCGACCGCGAGGCCCGCGCCCGCCTCGCCTGCGACCTCACGACGCTGAAGCGCAAGGTGGACGAGTACCTGGTCCTGCGCCGGGACCGCACCGAAGGTCCGGTCTGAGCACGTGGGGGCGCCGGGGAGCACGCTCAGCTACGAGCCCGCCGGTGAAGTCGCCACGCAACTCGCCCCGGGCGATCGCGTCGACGCCGTGTACCGGGTCGAGCGATTGCTCGGGACCGGAGGCGCCGGCGCAGTCTACCTCGTGCGGCACGAGGGCCTGGAGCCGGCACGGTTCGCGCTGAAGGTGCTCCATCCGAGCCCGGGGCGGTCCGCGGACCTCCTGGCGCGGGAGGGACGCCTCGCGGCCGGCGTGCGCTCCGCCCACGTGGTCAAGGTCACGGCCCTGGGCCAACTGCCCGGCGGCGCCCCCTACCTGGTCACGGAGTTCGTCGAGGGGACCACGCTCGAGGACCGCCTGGCCGCGTCGCCCCTGCCCCGCGCGGCGGCGCTGGAGTGCGGCCGGCAGCTGTGCCTCGCGCTGGAGGCGGTCCATGCGGCGGGCCTCGTCCACGGGGACGTCTCCCTCCGCAACGTCTTCGTGACACCTCAGACCGATGGCCGCCTGCACCTTCAGCTCGGGGACTTCGGGCTGGCCCGACGCGTTCGCCGCGACGCGGGCGGCACGATCAGCCTCGAGCTCGGCGGCGGGCGAGGCACACCCCGCTTCATGTCCCCCGAGGCCGTGTCCGGTGACGCGCTCGACGAACGCAGCGACCTCTTCTCCGCCGGCGTGATCCTCTACCGCCTGTTCGCCGGGGTCTTCCCGTTCGAGGGCGCCGCGGCGCGCGAGATCCTCGCAGCGATTCTCCGCGGCGCGCCGGTGCCGCTCGGCCGCCACGGCGCGCTGCCGCCGGCCCTGGAGTCGGTCGTTATGGCCTGCCTGGCGGGGGCCCCCGACCAACGGCCGGCGAGCGCCGCCGCCGTGCGCGAGGTGCTGGAGCGCGTGCCCCCGAAATCGCTCCTGGGGGCACCGCGGCGGCGTGGCCTGGCCCGCCGCTGGGGCCTGCGCGTGGCCGTCGCCCTCGTCGCGACCGCCGTGGCCGAGCGCGCCCTCGACGCGTGGCGCACGCACGCCGCCATCCCGATGGACGCGCCGTTGAGCTGCCCGCCGACCCGGCTCGACGGGCCGCTCGACTCGGCGGTCGGCCCCGCCGTGGCGCGGGCGATGTGCGCGCGCGTCGGCGCGGCCCTCGATGTCGACTGGGGCGGTGGCCCGGGCGCCATCCCCATCGAGACGCGGTTGGTCCCGGAGCCCGACGGCGCGTTCCGCCTGGACGTGAGCAGTCGTGGCCGCCGCGTGTCCGTGCGGGCCGCCACGCCGCGCGCGGCCGCGCTCGAAGGCGCCCGCGCCCTGCTCGCTCGGGCGGCGGCGCCCCCCCTGTCCGCCGAGGAGATCGCCCGCTGGGGCGCCGGGGACGAGAGGTCGGCGGCGGGCGTTCGCCGGCTCTTTCGCGAGCGCTCGGCCCTGGTCTACGAAGACCTCGTCGGCGCGGCCCGCGCCCTCCTGGCCAGCGATCCCGAGCTGCCCCTGGCCCACCTGATGGTGGCGGACATCGAGCGCGATCCGGCGCTTCAGGCCGCCGCCCGCGCAGCCGCACTCGAACACGCCGCGCGGCTCCCCCCGAACCGCGCCTCGGCCGTGCGGGGCTATGTCGAGCTGCTGGCCGGGGTCGACGCTGGCGCCACGGCCGGGCCCCTGGAGACGCTGCGGCGGGCCTACGGCGCCGAGCCCGGCGATCTCGACGTCGCGCTGCTCTATGTCGGCGCGCTGGGCGCCGCCGGCCATCGCGAGACGGCCATGGCGGTGGCGCGCACGCTCCACGACCGCTTCCCGAGGCGCGCCGCGCTCGCCGCGCACCACGGCTCCACGGCGCCCGATCTGCGCGCGGACGACTCCGCACCCTTCGTCGACGCGCTGATCGCGGATCTGCCGGATCAGGCGGCGGCCACGGCCAACATCTGCCTGCTGGTCGGTACCGGTCGGTTGGACGCGGCGGCCGCCGCCCTGGACTTCGCCAGGGCGTTCGGCATGCCCGCGTCGGCGCTGCCCATCCCCGCCGCGGTGCTCGCGTTCGCGCAGGGCGATCCGGAGGCGATCGATCGGGCGACGAGCACCCACGCCGGCTCCTCCTTGAGCTGGTCCGCCCAGACCGGGAGCCGCATGCGCCTCGCGGCGCTGCTGACGACGGGTCGGCTCGCGGAGGCGGGCAGCCTCGCCAGCGAACTGTTCGAGGCGCGGCGCACTTCGGGGGATCGCACGTCCGCCCTGCTCTTCGGCGCCGAGCGGCTGCGCATCACACGCTGGACCGGGGGGCCGCCCCTGGGCGACGCGCCCGCGCGGGCCCTGGAGGCCCTGAGCCGCGCGGACGATCTCCCGCTCGTGCCCCGCGTCACCGCGGCGACGGAACTGGCCCTCTCGCGGCTGCGCGCGCCCTCGGAGCCGGGCGGTCCCCTCCCCCAGGACTCGGCCCGGGCCACGCTCGCCGCGCTGGAGGGCGAGATTCACCGCCGGGCCGCGGGCGACACGCAGCTTCATCTCGGCGCCACGCTGCGGGCCCTCCCGCTGGTGCGGGAGGTCCTCGGTCCGGCGGAGGCGGCGGCGCGGTGGCGAGCAGCGAGCGGGGCCTACCTCTCCGATCGCGTGCGGGCAGCCTATGAGGCCGGGCTCGCCCTCGAGGCGCTCGGCGCCGGTGGCGAGGCCATCGAGGCCTACCGCCTGGCTGCCAGCCCCTACGACGTCGACCGACATCCCTGGGAGTACGTCGCCGCCCGCCTGCGCTGGGCGACGTTGGCCGACACCGGGGGCGATCCGCAGACGGCCGGCGCGCTGCGTGCGTTCGCGGCGCGGGCCTGGTCCCGGGCCGATGACGGACTGCTCGCGCACGCCCTCTCCACCCCCACGGTCCCTGCGACGCCCTGATGGCCCCCCGGGATACATCCCGGGATCGGGCCCGCCCCCACCGCCCCGGTGTCCAGCCGCCGGTGTAAACCATTGACCTCACTCGCATTCTGCCACGGCACGAACTTTGCAGATCGCCACAGGGCGTCGCGCTGTTCGCGTCGGGCTCGGGGCACCAGGTGCCTTCGTTTGCGCAAGGAGTCGGGTCATGCGTGTGGTCGTGGGGCGACAGCCCAACCTGTGCCGTTCGATGCTCGTGGCCGCCACCCTCTGGAGCTGCGGCGGGGGCGAGAACCCGACGACGCGCGCCCCCGCCGACGCGCGCCCCGCGGGTGACACCGGTGCGGGCGGCGGCGGGGGCGCCGGCGGTACCGTTGCCGGTGGCGTCACGCCCGACGCCCGGGCCACGTCCGACGCCCGGGCGATGGATGCGCTCCCCCCCGCCGACGCCCGGCCGGGTGACGCGCTCGCCTCGACGGATGCCCGCCCAACGGACGCGACGAGCTCCCCCCCGCCGCCGGAGCGACCCCTGCCGGTGCCCGGGCAGCCCAGCGTTCGCCACGACGGCTGCCTCGCCTACACCTGTGAGGTCTTCGTGCCCGAGGGTCATACGGCGGCCTGGGCCTGGCGGCTGGACGGCCGCGTGCTGCCCGAGCGCGGCGCCGACGGCCTGGAGCTCGCCCGCCACGGCCCGAGGCTCGACCTGACCCAGGTCCCGCAAGGTGCCGGCGCGCTCACCTGCAGCGTCCGGTTCGCCGACGAACGCGGGTTCTTCGGCCCGGCAGAGACCTCCGGTCCGCTGAACGTCGTTCGGCCGATCCCCACCCTCGCCACCGCGCTGCTGTCGCCCGAGGAGCCCGTCCGCGGTGAGCCGCTGACCTGCCTCGCCGGCGGGCTGCGTTTCGCAGACTGTCCCGCGGACGACGTCCGCACGGAGTACCGCTTCACCGTCGACGGGCAAGACGTGCCGGGGGACGGGGGCGCCGTCCTCGACGCGAGTCTCTCACCGGGTACCCAGGTGCAGTGTTTGGCCACGCCCGTGGGCCCGGGGGGCGATCGCGGCCCGACCGTGGGCTCCGACGGCGTCTCCATCGCCCGCGTGGAGCCCGGCGCGCTCTCGGTCCAGGTGCTGGCCACGGGAGACCCCGCCGCGCCCGCGCGGTGTGCGGTCGTGGGCGACGCGGTCGTGCCCCCGGGCACGGTCTTCTGGTGGGAGATCAATGACCGGGCGCCGTTCCCGGGCGACGAGCGCCTCGGCGACGCCCAGGTCGGGGACTGCGACCGGCTCCAGTGTTTCGCGGTGCTGCCCGATGGCCGGCGCAGCCTGCGCGCGGAGCTTCGCCTGCCCCTGGGCCCGGACTGCGCGCTGGCGGACGCCTGCGCGGCCCCGGCCTGCGCCCCGGAGGGCGGGTGCGGTCGGTCCCTGACGGGTGGCGCGCCTTGCCCGGGCGGCCCCTGCGGCGGCGTGGGGCGCTGCGCGGAGGGCCGCTGCGTGGCGCCCGTCGCGCCCTGTGACGACGGCGTGCCCTGCACCGTGGACACCTGCGGCGAGGACGGGCAGTGCGCGCACTCGCCGGCGGACGCGGTCGCCTGTGACGACGGCGACGCGTGCACGCAGGGTGATCGCTGCGCCGCCGGCGCCTGTCACGGCCGCCAACTGTGCGGTTGCCAGGAGAATGCCGACTGCGACGACGGCGATCCGTGCACCGCGGAGCGCTGCGAGGCCGGCGCGTGCGCCTACCCGGCGGCCGAGGGCGACTGCAGCGACGGCGACCCATGCACCGGCCAGGACCGGTGCGTGGAGGGCCTCTGCCGGGGCGAGCCCGAGCCGTGCGTGGCCGTGTTCGAGGACACCGACGGCGACGGCTTCGGCGCCGACCCGCCGGAGGGCGCGCCCGTTCGCTGCGGGTGCCGCGAGACGGGGCCCGGCCTCGTCGACGCCGCCGGCGACTGCGACGACACCGCGGCGGCCGTGAACCCGGACGCGGATGACCAGCCCGACGACGGCGTGGACTCGGACTGCGACGGCCTGGAGCAGATCGGCGGCCGGCCGGTGGCGGTCGCCCCCGAGGCCGGCGAAGTGCCCGCGGCCCCGGGCGAGCCCGTGCCATTGGCCGGCGAGTTCGACTTCGGCCCCCTCGGCACGCACGAGGCCCAGGGCGAGGCCACCCGGAGCGCCGACGGCAGCGGCTGGTGCCTCGCCTCGCCCATGTTCCAGGCCTTCGACGAGCAGCTCACCCTGGAGGGCGCCATCGTCGAGGTCTGCCAGGACGCCGACGGCCACCGCACCTCGACGGTCGTGGGCGCCGCGCGCATCGCCGGCATCCCGGTCACGGTGGACGGCTCGCTCTCTCTGGTGGCGCCCTTCGACTACCACCTGGAGCTCTCGGGCGACTTCGACTTCCGCGGGGTGGGCCTGCCCCTGCTCGTGGGGCGCAGCCGCGCCGAGCGCGTCGAGGGCGCCCTGAACTGGGGCTTCGAGGCCCGCGCGTCGGGTTTCCCCCTCGCGCCCGGGTTCGAGCTGGAGGAGGTCGTGCTCACGGTCGGTCCTTCGGGGGTCAACGTGGCCGCCCACGTTCGCCTCGGCGACGGCGAGCGCGCGCTGCGCCTGATCGTGGGCGGCCTCGTGGCTTACGACGGCACGGGCGAGATCACGCTCGGCCTGCCGGAGAACACCACCTGGACGCCCCTGGGTGCCGCCGTGCCGCTCGGCACGCTGGCGGATCTCACCGGCACCCTGCGCTTCGGCGCCGGCGGCTCGGTCTCGGCGGCGTTCCGCGCCGGTCTGGCCGGCGAGCTGCGCCTGTTCAACGCGCTGACACTGCGGGCGCTGGCGTTCACGGGGGAGGTCGACGACACCGGCCACTTCGCCATCGGCCTGGAGGCCGAGACCGACTTCGATCTGGGCGAGGTCGAGCCCGTGACCGTCCAGCTCGCCGGCACCCTCGAGGACGGGCAGGTCTTCGCCCTGGAGGGTTTCATCGACGGGGCGGTCGACCCCCTGAGCAAGACGCCCAGCCGGGGTGCCCTCGTGCTCGAAGCCACCGAGGCGCGCCCCTTCGGCGTGACGTTCAGCGTCGACCTGGCGGCGCGGAGCGTGTCGGGCAGCATCAGCGTGCCGGCGACCTTCAACCTGCCCGGCCTGGGCGAGCTGACGGCCTACGTCTACGCCGAGGGCACGTTCGCCCGCGGCGCCATCGCCTGGCTCTTCCAGGCCATCGTGGAGGACCTGACGCTGCCCGTGCTCGGGCAGATGCCGACCGTGGCCATCGTGGCCAGCACGGAGGACGCGCGAGACGTCGACCTCTTCCGCGACGGGTCCACGTTCCGCGACGTGCCCGCCGGCGTCACGCTGGCCGCGGCCGGGGATCTCCCCTTCGAGCTTCAGGGCGCCCCGCCTCAGGTTCTGATGATCCTGCAGGTGGTGCCCGCCGAGGCCAAGCTCATCGTCTCGGCGGACCTGGGCCTGTCGCTGGACATCATCCAGCCGGCGATGGGCCTGCCCGGCATCGCGCGCCTGACCTTGACGCGCGTGGCCCTGGTCGGCGAGTTCGGCGCCTCGGGCGCGCAGCTCGGCATCGAGTCCGAGCTGGAGATGCTGCCCGACGACCAGGCGAGTGTACTCCACGGTTTCACGGCCCTCGAGTACACGCCCCCGAGCGACTTCGGCGGCACGCTGGCCCTGACGGGCCTCTGGCTGGAGCCGATGGGCCTGCGCAGCTTCGGCATCCAGAACCCCGCCTTCACCGTCGCCGCGACCATCTCGCCCGCCCTGGGCATCCCGGTGGTGACCCGCCTGGGCTGGAACCTCGACCTGTTCTGGAAGAAGTCCGGCACGTGGCCGCGAGCGCTGCCGCCCGAGGTCGAGACGGCCCCCGAGAACGTGCTGGCCGTCGGCTCGACGTTCCTCTTCGACAAGGAGCCCTCGCCCAGCGGCCTGTGCATCCTGGGCATCTGCCCGCCCCTGCCGCCCTTCGCCGTGCGCTTCAACTTCGAGAACCTGTCCACGGCGGACATCATCGCCGTCGTCAACGACGTGGTGCGCGGGCTGCTCTCGTTCTTCCCGGACGCCCTGCCCGAGGGCGAGCTCGAGGTGCCGGATCTGGCGCCCTTCGAGCTCACGGCCCGGACGATGCGCTTCGAGGCCTCGACCCACGAGATGGACTTCTTCGGGCAGCCGCTGCGTGCCGGCGTGCGCGCCCTGATGGACGGGTCGCTCAACGGCGTGAACGCCCGCTTCGAGGGGCGGCTGGATCCCGACGGTCTGCTGATCTCCGGAAACGTCGACGCGATGGAGATCGAGCCCTACTTCAGCCTGGCGGGGGACACGTTTCAGCGCGAGCTGCGGGGCTTCTCGAGCCGGACCCTGCCCGCCGCCGACCTGCGCATGAACCCGGGCACGCTGGAGGGCGTCTTCGAGTACGCCGCCGCCTGCAACGTCGAGGTGCCCCTCTTCACGCGGCGCGGCGCCACGGGCGCGAGCCTCGCCCTCGGTCCGTGCACCGACGATGCGCGCCCGCTCGTCGCGCGGCTGGTCGGCGGCGCGACCCGCACGCTCACGACGGCGCCCGTGGCGCCGGTCGGCGGCCGCGCCCACTTCGCCCTCCAGCTCGAGGGGGCCGACGTGGGGCTCTACCTGGACGGCGCCCGCCTGGCCGCCGTGAGCGACACGGCCCCGGCGATGGCCGCAGGCGCGCCGACGGACTGGATCGTGGGCGGCGCCGGTGTTCGCGCCGTCGACGACGTACGGGTTTTCGACGGCGCGCGGCGGTCGTCGGCGGAGATCGGCGCCCAGGCGCGCCGCCTGCCCACCCGCTCTCTGAACGCGGGTGGCGGCTTCCCCGACAGCCCCCTCCAGCGGGCCTACGAGTTCGACTTCGACCCGGTGACCTCGTCGGCCCGCAACGCCCGCGAGGGGCTGGCCAACCGCCCGCTCACCGGCCCCGCAGACGGCGCCCTGGAGCGGCCGCGCGAGAACCCCATCCAGTTCGTGGTGGACGTGCCCAACCCCCTCTCGGACCTCCGGGCCCCGGCGTTCGGGATTCAGGCCGGCGTCGACATCGACCTGCCGCTCCTGCCCGTGGGCGGCCTGCGGGGCACGCTCGACGGCGAGCTCGGCGAAGGCGCGCAGCGGGTCCGCTTCCGCGCCGCGCCGTTCCGACTGCTGGAGATCCCGACCCTGGGCGCCTTCGTGGTCAGCGGCAACGGCCGCAACCTGGTCGACGACGGCGGCGGCTACGACGACGGCATGTACGGCGAGCTCGACCTGGGCGAGGCGTACTTCTCCGGCAGCGCGGCCTTCGAGTGGCGGGGCGAGGACGGCAGCGTCCAGAAGTTCCTGGCGGGCTCGGCCGTCCTGGACGTGCCCAACGAGTACTTCGCCATGGCGGCGGACATCGACTGGAGCGTCAATCCCGGCTGCGGTGCCACCGGCGTCGTGGGGAGCGCCCGGTACAACGAGCTGGAGGGCGACACGACCCCGACGAACCCGCCCACGCTCGAGGTCGAGGGCACCGCGACCCTGTGCGGACAAGCGTTCGCCGACGTGTCGATGAGCCTCTCCGGCAACGAGCTGCGCTTCGAGCAGGGCTGGCGCTGGGGCCTGGACATCCCGGGCGCCCCCATCGAAGTGCCCGCGGGGCTGGCGGGCGCGACCACCCGCTACACCATGAACTTCCGCGAAGCGCGGGCCTGCGGCGAGGCCGAGGTGGTGGCCAACGGGACGACCTGCCGGGCGCAGGTCTGTTTCAATCGAGGCGCCGCGACGCTGGCGATGACCTGCGAGTTCCGCTGCGACGGCGGCACCTGCGGCGTGTTCGGCGACCCGCTGCCGGGCCTGGAGTACTGCGGCTCCCCGGGGGACGCACTGCCCATCTGCCACCGCGACTGCGGTCGGTGCGACGTGGCGGGCCTCTGCGACGAGGACGACGACTGCGAATCCCGCAACTGCTTCGGGGGCCTGTGCGTGCCTTCGCTCTACTGCGGCGACGGGACGTGCGGTGTCGGCGGCATCCAGGTGGCCGGCGTCGAGCTCTGCGGCGCCGGGGACGTCGGCGACGTCTGCCAGTCGGACTGCGGCAAGTGCGGCCTGGGCGGCGCTTGCGACGCCGACAACGACTGCAGCGTCGGGCGGTGCGACCGGACCCTCGGTGTCTGCGTCCCGCGCTGCGGTGATGCCACGTGCAGCCCGGGCGAGACGTGCGGGGGCGCCAACGCCGGCACGACCTGCAACGCCGACTGCGGCCTCTGTCCGGACGGCGTGCCCTGCACGGACAACAGCACGTGCGAGAGTCGCTACTGCGTCGGCGTCTGCACGGCCAACCCCTGCGGGAACGGGCGGTGCGACGACATCCCGTTCGTCGAGACCTGCGGGGCGGGCAACGGCGGCCCCGAGTGCCAGACGGACTGCGGCAAGTGCAGCGGCGTTGCGGCCTGCAACAGCAACGACGACTGCGTCTCGAACGTGTGCACCAACGGTCTGTGCGAGAGCTGCGGCGACGGCACCTGCTCGCCGGTCATCGAGAGCTGCGGCCAGGGGAACGACGGTCTCTCCTGTGAGCGCGACTGCGGTCGATGCCCCGACTGGACCCCCTGCATCGAGCACGAGGCGTGCAGCAGCGGCTACTGCCTGGGCCTGTGCCAGCCGGACCCCTGCGGCGACGGGCGCTGCCTTTGGCTGCCCGGCGTGGAGACCTGCGGCTCGGGCAACGGCGGCGACAGTTGCGAGACGGACTGCGGCCGCTGCGAGTGGGGCGGGCTCTGCGACGAGGATCGGGACTGCTACTCCTCCAACTGCGTGGAGTTCGTCTGCGGTCCGCCCAAACGCAACTGCGGGGACGGCCACTGCCTGAACCTGCCGGGTCTGGAGCTCTGCGGCGAGGGCAACGGCGGCGACACCTGCCAGGCCGACTGCGGCAAATGCGGCACCGGCGGAGTCTGCGACCGGGACGGGGATTGCAGCGGCGGCAACTGCCTGAACGTCGCCGAGGGCACGCCCGGCTTCTGCGCGGGCTGCGGGGACGGGGTGTGTACGCCCCTCATCGAGAACTGCGGCGCCGGGCAGAGCCCCGGTGTCTGTGAGCGGGATTGCGGGCGCTGCGGCATCGCGGGCATCTGCGACGAGGGCCGCGACTGTCGATCGGGCAACTGCGTCGCCGGGTTCTGCGTGGCCTCCTGCGGGGACGGCACCTGCAGCATCGGCGAATTCTGCGGCGGCCCGCGCAACGGCGCGGCCTGCCATGCCGACTGCGGCTACTGCGGGCGCGGCACGCCCTGTCTCGACAGCCACAACTGCGTCAACAACTGCGTCTTCGGCTTCTGCGACTGAGGCACACATGAACACTCGGCGACTCGACATCGTGGCGATGGGCGCGCTCCTGTGGGCGCAGGCCTGCGGCGGGGACACGGGCGGCGACGCGACGGGCGCCCCCGCGGACGCGAGCCGCGGGGGGACCCCCGCCCCGGACACCGACGCCACGTCGGCGGGCGGCG
>CAINDO010000173.1 GCA_903847385.1 uncultured Myxococcales bacterium | reverse complement strand
GCGGCGGCAATCGCGGCGGCGGCGGCGCGCCCAGTGGTGGCGGCGGCGGCGGTTGGGGCGGCGGCGGCGACAGCGGCCCGGGCCCCGGTTTCGACGACGACCCGATCCCGTTCTGACCCGGCCCGGTCGGCCTCAGAGCCCCGGCAGGTTCGGCTGCGCGGGCGCCATCTCCGAGAGGCGCCAGTGGTCGCCGTCCCGGCGCCAGCGCTCGCGCAGCACGTGGGTGCGCACGGTCATGTCCGGCACCCGGAAGCCGGCGATCTTGACGATCACCTGCGCGTCGTCGCCGGGCGGGTCCTTCATGTCGATGCCGCCGAGCTCGTAGTCGGACACGCGCCCGATCTGCGCCGTCAGCTGCGACCACTCGGCGCGGAACGGGGCGTCCACCTGCGTGGCGGCTGCCCCGTAGTTCTCCCAGCGCAGGTGCTCGTGGTGGCGGCGGAGCGTGTCCAGCAGGCCGGTGGCGCGCGTCTCCGGGCGGCCGGCGCAGGCCGTCGCCAGGGCAGAGAGCGCGAGCGCGAACGCGTGGCGGGCAAAACGGCGGCGGTTCATTTTCAGGCCTTCTTCCGGCGTCCGAGCACGCGGGCGAAGCGGGCCTTGTCCTCGGCGCCGAGCTCGCGGGTGAGCACGATGCCGGCGATGAACAGCACGAGCACCAGCCCGGCGACGCCGGCGGCGTAACCGAGGCCGAGCAGCTTGGCCGTGCCGCCGCCGTTGGGGGCGAAGCGGGCGAGCACCGTGTCCGTGGCGGGCAGAAGGCGCCCGGCCACCACCAGCACCGAGCCCAGGCCGAGCAGGCGGACCATGGTGGCCACGGGGAACGGCCGGCCGTAGGCCCGCCAGAGCATGCCGCCGGCCACGAGCAGGCCGAACACGAAGGGCAGCGCCGTGGCCATGCCCGCGCGCGCCAGCAGAGCGTCCGCCTCGGTCACGCCGGGCAGCACGAGCTGATAGGACACGTAGGCGAGCCCGGCCGTGGCCAGGTTGACGAACAGGGCCTCCGTGGCGCGGCCCGCCGCGGTGAGCATGGTCATCAGGATGTTGAAGATGGCGAACGCCGCGTAGGCCGGGGCCAGCCAGGCCAGGGCGATGGCCGTGGGGGCGTACTCGGGCTTCCACAGGCCGCGGACCAGGGGCTCGGGCACCGCCGCCAGCACGATGGCCGCGCCGCCGATGAGCAGGAGCGAGTAGCGAACCGTCTGTTGAATATAGGTGCGGGTGCGCTCCGCGTCCTGGGCGAAGGTCGACTCGCTCAGCATCGGGAAGATGATGAACGTGATGGCCAGCGTGCCCTGCCAGGGCAGGCGGGCGATCTGCGTGGCGAGGCCGTAGTGGCCGAGCAGCTCGTGGGCCTTCTCGGCGGCGGCGGCGGCGTCCAGGCCCGCGGTCATGAAGTTCGCCGTGGCGATGGGCTGCAGATACAGGACGTCCTGCCGGAACACCGCCTGGAACACGAGCTGCGCGAGCAGCACCTGCGCGGCGAAGAGCGGCAGCTTCGACTCGCCCCCGGTCCCGGTGAACCGCGGGAAGATGCGCCAGAACGACAACAGCAGAATCACGACCGAGGCCGTGGCGAAGCCGCCGAACACCCCCGTGACGCTGTGGCCGAGCGCCATCGCGCCGCCCAGGATGAACAAGGTTCTCAGCGTGGTGTACGTGCTGTCGAAGATGGCCTGTTGCAGGAAGGCCTTCTGGCCGTTCAGAGCGCCGATGAAGACGGCGTACAGGCCGTAGGCCAGGATGATCACCGCCACGCAGCGGTAGGCCGTGGTCTGCTCGACGTTGCCCCGGGTCTCGGCGATGGTGCCGGCGCCCAGGAAGACCGCCAGGGCCAGGAGGCCGGCGACCGCGCCGAACAGCGTCAGGGCCTGGCGCACCACGCCGCCGGCCGTGTCGGGCCGGCCGGAGACGAACCGCGCGACGACCTGCGTAACGCCGGTGACCATCACCATGCTCAGGAAGCCGAGGTTGTTGTTGATGTCCGTGTACTGGCCGTAGTCGCTCACGGGCAGCAGCGCGGGCAGCCCCAGGGCCACGGCGGCGCCGCCGACCATGAACCAGAGCTTGGCCCCGGTGATGACGAGAAAGCCGCGGCCGGCGGTGACCGCGTCGTCGCGGCCGGGCGTCTTCACTTGCTCTTCGGCCATGTCAGCGCAGCTCGCCCGGCGTGCCGTCGCCGCCGTCCCCGTAGCTGTTGCGGGCCTTGACCCAGTTGTCCCCCACGCGGTTGTCCGTCGCGGGGTCCTCGAGCTCCATGGACTCGCCGGGCGCCCGGTCCGGCCACGGGGCGGCGGGCTCGTAGCGCACCTGGTCGACCAGGCGCTCGTCGGCGTCGAAGATCAGCACGCTGCCGAAGCCGTTGGGCAGGAACATGTCGCCCATGGGCAGGTCGGCGGGCACGCCGCCGTTGTTGCGCTCGTTGGTGTTGGCCGCGAGCACCAGCACGCCGTCGCTGCGCAGGTCGCCCGAGAGGGGCGCCCGCCGGCCGCCGCAGTCCTGCACCCACCATCCGGTCAGGTCGATGGACTGGTTGCCCGGGTTGTAGATCTCGATGAACTCGCGGTCGGCGTCGTTGCCGCTGGGATTGTTCTGGATCTCGGTGACCACCAGCGCGCCGGACTCCTCGGCGTCCACGGCCACGGGGCACTCGGCCTCGACGCACTTGTCCGGCAGGCCGCCGCAGCTGACGGCGTCGAAGTCGGCGTTGTCGCGGGGCAGGATCTTGCGGTGGTCGAAGCTCACGGAGAGCACACCCGTGATGCTGCGCAGCACGTCGTCCCGCGAGGGCGAGTAGTCGTAGTCGGCCTCGTTGCCCACCCACAAGGTGTTGGCGAGCACGAAGTTGCCGAAGTCCGACGGGCAGTCCGGCGCGGTGTTGATCACGCGCTGGTTGGTGACCGTGACGAGCCGCGACTCCAGCGCGCGGGCCAGATCGCCGTCGTCCGCGACGCGCGAGGCGTCGATGAGGGGCGTGGGCTGGATCGGCGCGTCGTCCCCCAGGACCTCCCAGCCGCCGCCCTGCAGCAGGAGCTCGTCGAGGTCGAAGAACCGCACCATCTCGCCCTCGAGGTACAGGTGCGTACCGGCGCGCAGCGTGGTCGTGTCCAGGCCGCCCTGGTTGTGGACCCAGATGGCGTTGTAGGCCACGCCCTCGAGGTCCTGCACCACGAAGTCGTGCCCGAAGATGGCCGTGACCACGACCTCGTCGAAGACGACGTCGAGCCCGGGCGGCGCGCTCGGCGGCTCCTCATAGTTGGGGCAGGTCGGGTTGCGGATGCCGCGAATCGTCTTCTCGCGGCGCGCGCCGCAGTCGCCGACCCAGTCGAACATGTCCTCGCCCGAGAGCGGGGGCTGCTCGCGACACAGCGGATCGCGCATGTCCGGCGGCAGGTCCGGCAGCGGGTCGTAGTCCGCGGGGGCGACGGTGCTGGCGTCCACGGGCAGCTCGGCGTCGAGCACGCGGGCGTCCACCAGGAAGGCGAGGTCGGGGAGCAGGGCGTCCCGCTCGGCGTCCGGCAGCGATATGGGCCGCTCCATGTCCGCGCCGCCGTTGCCGCCCGCGCCGCCGTTGGGCGTGGTGGACGAGGAGCGATCGACACAACCGAGGAGCAGGCCGGCGGCGACGAGGGCGCCAAGCGACCGGGGCATCATGTTCAGGGGGGGAGGCGTACGCACGCGCGGACCATAGGGAAACCGGCCCGTCCGTGCAAGCCGGCGCGCCCCGGCGAGGGCCCCTCGCCCCCGGGCGTGACCTGGGGCATGCTGGGCGGACCATGCCGCGCGTGACCTTCCTCCCCGACGCCGCCGCCCTGGACGTGCCAACCGGCACCCCGCTCCTGGCAGCGGTCCTGCGTGCGGGCCGGCCCATCGGCTACAGCTGCCGCGGCCTGGGCGTGTGCGTGGCCTGCCGCCTGCGCGTCGAGGGCGAGGTCTCGCCCGTGGAGCCCGCCGAGGCGCGCCTGCTGGCCGGGCTCTCCGAGCCCGGGGCCTACCGCATCGCCTGCCTGTGCAAGGTGCAGGGCGACTGCCGTGTGCGCGCCGACTACTGGTGAGGCGGCAGCGACCGCCCGGCGCGGGGCCGGCGGACGTGGCGGTTGATGGTCTCCTGGACCTCGTGGACCGCGAACGGCTTGTAGATCACCGGGAGCTGCGTGCTCTGCAGGAACTCCTGGTACTTGTCGTCGTTGGCCCCGGCCGTGAGGATCACGAAGCGGTCGATGAGCTCCGGCCGGTGGTCGCAGACCCACTGGTAGACCTCCATGCCGCTGATGCGCGGCATGAGCAGGTCGCAGAAGATCACGTCGACCTCGGGCGTGTCCTCGAGCAGCCGGATGCCCTCCTCGCCGCCCTGGGCCACCTTGACCTGGGCCGTGCTCTTGAAGGCGCGGCGGAAGGCGTTGAGCAGGAACCGCTCGTCGTCGATGAAGACCGCGACGGCGTTGGCGTCCTCGGGGGGGCCGTGCAGCTCGACCGTGGGGATGGGCCGGGTGTCCCGCGCGGGCAGCCGCACGGTGAAGGTCGTGCCGCGGCCCTCCTCGGTGTCGACGCTGATGGAGCCGCCGTGCTGGCGGATGATCTCGTCCGTGATGGCCAGGCCCAGGCCCGTGCCGCGGCCGATGCCCTTCGTGGTGAAGAAGGGCTCGAAGATCTTGTCGCGCACGGCCGGGGGGATGCCCGTGCCGTTGTCCTCGACCTGGAACACGACCTCGCTGTGGTCCATGAACAGCCGCACCCAGAGCCGACCCTCGCGCGTGGCGGGGATGGCCTCGGAGGCGTTGACGATCAGGTTCAGGAAGACCTGGTTGAGCTTGCCGCGGTCGCCCCGGACGGAGGAGACGTTCTGGATGTCGCGGTAGACGACGCACCGCTGCTTCAGCTCGCCGCCGAGCAGGTTCAGCGTGCTCTCCACGGCGGACTGGACCTCGACCTCTTCGTAGTGGCCCGTCCCGTTGTGCGCGAAACTCTTCAGGTTCTTGACGATCCCGTGCACCCGGTTGCTGCCCTCGAGCGACTCGGAGATCAGGCTCTCCAGGTCGGAGATCAGGAACTCGGGGTCGAGCGTGGAGGGGTGCGCCGAGTCGGGCCGCATCTCGCGCCGGTAGAAGCGCACGATGTGGCCGAGGTCCCGGGCGTACTCGCGCAGCACGTTCAGGTTGCTGATCACGAAGGCGAGCGGGTTGTTGATCTCGTGGGCCACGCCGGCGGCGAGCTGGCCGATGCTGGCCATCTTCTCGTTGTGCACGAGCGAGGCCTGGGCCTGCCGCAGCTTCTGGAGCGTCTCGGCGATCTGCTCGTGGGCCGCCGTCACGCGGGCGTACAGGCGGGCGTTCTCCAGCGGGGCCGCCAGGCGGTCCGTCACGGCGTCGAAGAGGCGCAGGGCGTCGTCGTCCAGGGGTCGGGTGGCCTCGAGGGCCAGCCAGGCGCGCGGGCGCGGGTTGGCGCGCAACGTGCGATGCACCAGCGGCCGCCCGGTGCTGGCCGGCCACTCGGCGGGCAGGTGCTGCAGGCCGACCTCGTCCGGATCCAGGTTGGTGCGCAGCGCGCCCTGGGCCAGCGTGAGCAGGGTGTCGAGGCGCTCGTGGTCGTTCTCGACCGGGTCCGCGCCGAAGCTCAGAAGCTGCGGGCGCTCGTGCTCGGAGAGCAGCACCACGTACAGCGCCGCGGCGTTGAAGCGGGCGTAGGCGGTGGCCGCCGTGGCCAGGATGGCGTCCTCCTCGAGGGAGTTGGCCAGGTCCTCGGTGAGCCGCGCCAGGAAGGCCTGCTCCTCGTAGCGGCGGGCGGCCAGGTCGGCCAGGCGCTTGGTGCGCAGCGCGGCCATGATGCGCAGCCGCAACATCTCGACGGGCGAGGACTTCTCCAGGAAGTCGTTCACGCCGGCGGCCACCGCGGCGGCCGTGACCTCGATGGAGGCGTCGTTGGAGAGCAGGATGACCGGCAGGAACTCGTTGGCCGGATCGGCGCGCAGCATGCGGCACAGCTCCAGGCCGGACAGCCCGGGCATGCGGTGGTCGAGCAGCACGACGTCCGGGCGCATCTCGGCGACCACACCCACGGCCTGGTGCGGGGAGCTCAGGGTGCGCACGCGGTGGCCCTGATTGCGCAGTTGGTGCGCCAGCACGAGCAGGTGGTCCTCGTCGTCGTCGACCACCAGGACCGTGCCCGGCGCGACGCCCAAATCGACGGTCATCGCACGCCCCCCGCGCCCGAAATCGACCTTTCCGGTGAAAGTCCGGCCCTCACGTCGTCGACACCGACGACGTGGGCAGAAGCGCCACTTGTCCCCAATACTCGCTCAAATCGGCCACGACCTCGACGAATCGAGCGAAATGAATCGGTTTGCACACGTAGCCGTTGGCCCCGTGGGCGTACGCCGTGGCGACGTCCTCCGGGCGGGCCGAGGTCGTGAGCATCAGCACGGGGATCGAGCGCAGCGCCGGATCGGCCTTGATGGTGCGCAGGACCTCGATGCCGTTCATCTTGGGCAGGCTGATGTCGAGCAGCACGAGCTGCGGCCGCCGGCGGCCCTCGTAGGGGGCCTTGGCCTGCACGTAGTCCAGCGCGGCCTGACCGTCCCGCACGACCTCGATGCGCGCCCGCATGGCGCTGCGCGCCAGGGCCCGCTGCGTGATGCGGATGTCGTTGTCGTCGTCCTCGACGAGGAGGAGTTCGATGGGCGACGGCAGCGGGGCGGTGTTGCTCATGATCCGGCCTCATCATCGGCCACCGGGGGCCTGCTTTGCGAGGCGGAACTCTCCCGCAGCGTGCGGGCGAGGGCTTCGACCATGCGCGGTTCGTACCGCCGACCGCGCTCGGCGTCGAGAATCCGCATGGCCTCGGGCGCCGAATGCGGTCCGCGCCAGGGCCGCGGCGAGGTCAGGGCGTCCCAGGCGTCGCACACGGCGACGATGCGGGCGAGCAGCGGGATGCGCTCGCCGGCGAGGGCGTCCGGGTATCCGCTGCCGTCCCAGTTCTCGTGGTGGTGGCGGATGATCTCCCGCTCCCGCTCGCATGACGGCAGCCCGGAGAGCGCCTGCACGCCGTGCAGACAGTGCCGCGGCAACCGCCCGCGCTCCTCGTCGGAGAGCGGCCCGGGCTTGAGCAGCGCCGGCTCCGTCTCGGCGAGGCGGCCGATGTCGTGCAGCAGCGCGCCCGTGCGCAGGGCCTCGAGGTCCATGGGGTCGAGGCCGAGCAGCCGCCCCACGCGCACCGAGAGCGCCGCCACGCGGTCGGCGTGCTCGCCGTAGCCGTCGTTGCGCTCGGCCAGCCGCAGCAGCCCGGACAGCGTGGACACGTACAGCCGCCGCAGCTCGCCTTCGAACTCCCGGATGCTCGTGCTGACCGGCGTGAGCGAGACGGCCTCGGCGAGCCCGCCGCCGCCGGCGTCCGTGGCCAGGCACACCCGGTTGCGGCCCGAACGCTTGGCGCGGTAGAGCGCGGCGTCCGCCAGCTTGACCAGCGCGGCCTCGCCCGTGCAGCGCGGGTCGAGGCTCGTGGCCACGCCCACGGAGAGCGTGATGGCCACCGTCACGTCGTCGTGGCTCACCGGCGAGTGCGCCACGCGCTCGCAGATGCGCTCGGCGACGATGCGCGCCCCGGTCATGTCCGTGCTCGGCAGGACGAGCACGAACTCCTCGCCGCCGTAGCGCGCGACGACGTCCACCTTGCGGGCCTCGGCCACGAGCGTCTGCGCGACCTGCTTGAGGACCTCGTCGCCGAAGGGGTGGCCGTAGGTGTCGTTGATGCCCTTGAAGTGGTCGAGGTCGACCATCAGGCAGGCCAGGGGTTGCCCGTAGCGGCGCGCCCGGGCGAACTCCGTCCGCAGGAGCTCCTGGAAGTGTCGGTGGTTGAACAGCCCGGTGAGGCCGTCGCGAATGGCCCAGTCGCGCAGGCGCTCGTTGGCCCGCTGGACCTCGAGCTTCAGCCGCGCGCGGTCCACCACGTTGTTGAGCGTGCGGCGCAGGATCGCCGGGTCGAGGTCGTCCTTGCGCAGATAGTCGTACGCGCCGGCCTTCATGACCTCGACGGCGAGGCGCTCGTCCCCCTGCCGGGTGAGCATCACCACCGGCAGCTCCGGGGCGGCCTCGTGCAGCTGCCCGATGAGCTGCTCCCCGCGGATGTCCGGCAGGTGCTGGTCCACCAGGGCGACGTCGAAGGCCTGCACCCGCGCGAGCTCGATGGCGGCCTTGCCCGTGGCGGCCTGCTCGAGCCGGTGGTCGGCGCCGGAGCGACGCACGAGACGACGGATGATCTCGACGTCGTCCTCGTTGTCCTCGACCAGCAGGATGGCGATGGTCTCGCTCACTCGACCCCCTGACCGGGACGATATTCCAGAAAGCTCCGACAGGAAACAACCGGCGCGGCGGTCACGCGTCCCCCGCGTCCGGCGAGAGCGCGTCGCGGTTGGGCATCTGAACGATGCGGCCGTCGTCCAGGCGCAGCGCCGTGAGGGCCCGCCCCCACACGCAGCCGGAGTCGAGCGCCTGCACGCCCGGCCCGCGGTGGACCCCCAGCGCCGCCCAGTGGCCGAAGTGCACGGTCACGGCGGCCCGCGAGGCCGGGTCGAACTCGAACCACGGACGCAGCCAGGGGGGCATGTCGATGAGTGCGCCGGCGAAGTCGGGGTCCGGCGTGGTGTCGGCGAGACAGGCGCGCATCAGCGTGAAGCCCTGGAGCGCCACGCGAGCGCGCAGGGCGGCGTCCCCCGAGGCCACGGCCGCGGCCCAGGCGCGGGGCGGGTCGCGCATTTCGCGCAGGAGCGCCGGCGCGGCGTCCGAGCGCAGGCGCGCGCTCAGGCCCGCGGACTCGGCGAGCGCCTGCGCGGGGGTC
>CAINDO010000172.1 GCA_903847385.1 uncultured Myxococcales bacterium | reverse complement strand
GGCACGCTCGCGTCCGGGTCCGGCGGGGGCGGGGGCACGTTCGCGTCGGGGTCGACGGGCGCGCCGCCGCTGCCGCCAGCATTCCCACCCGAGCCACCCGAGCCAGCCGAGCCGCCCGACCCACCGGCGCTGCCACCCGAGCCACCGGCGCTGCCACCCGAGCCGCCCAGAGGCGCCGAACCGCCGCTGCCTCCGGCGCCGCCCGAACCGCCCGCACCGCCGACCGGCCCGGCGTCCGGCAGCAGGGGCGCCGCGTCACGACCGCCCCCGGGGATCGGCGTGCCGATGCCCGAGGCGTCGGCCCCGGCGAGCTGTTTCGTCGAGGCGGCGTCGTCGCTGCAGGCGAGCAGACCGAGGGCGAGGGTCGCGCCGGCGAGGCCGGCGATGGGGGGGAGCACGCGTGGGCGGAGCATGGGCGCACTCTGCCTGCCCGCGGGAATCCTCCGCAACGACTGCGGCGCTTGCCAGCGCCATCGTGCGCAGGAATATTGCCGGGATGCGCGCACTCCAGGCTCTCACTCTCGGCCTCGCCTCCGCCCTCTCGCTCATGCTGGCCAGCGCCTGTGGAGGCACCTCCGGGGCCTCGGACCGGCGCGCGGCGGCCGCCGCCCTGGCCGAGGACGCCTCGTTCTGGCCCGATCCGGACGTGAAGTCCCTGCAGCTCTACGTGGTGCTCACGCCGGACCCCCAGGCGATGCAGTCGCCGGATGCGTTCGCCGGCGTGGACGCGGCGGTCAACGGCGAGGGCGCGCGCTACGCCGCCGTGCGCGGCAAGGCGCGGGTGGTGCCCAGCGGCTACAAGGTCGACTTCTCCGTCGATTTCGCCGATTTGCCGCACCCGGCGGTGGATCCCGCCCAGCTCGCGCCCATGATCAAACAGTTGCCCGCGGACGCCCGCGCCCTGGCCGAGGGGGCCAAGCTGGCCGTGTTCGTGCGCAGCGACGCCCGGATCCTGCCGCACGGCGACCACCTGCGCCTCACGGGGCTGGTGCCGCTCTCCATCGCGGACAAGTGGGACGGCGTGATCATCGACCTCACCGCCCGCCGCGCCTGGACGAAGGACCAGTGGCAGGCGGAGCTGGCCGGCGAGCGCCTCAGCGACAAGCAGCTCCGCATGGTCACCCGCGACGACGCCGACGGGAAGAAGTGGCTGCTCACCCGCGGCAACCCCAAGTTCGGCCTGCCCGATCTGGAGATGCGCGGCATCCCGGCGGCGGACCTCGAGGCGGCCCGCGGGCGGTTCTCCAAGCTGCAGCAGCGCCTGCAGGCTCAGGGCCCGTCCCAGGCGCCGGCCACGCCCTGCACCGGCCCCAAGGGCACCTACGACGCCGACTGTCGGCAGGTCCGGTAGGCCGGCCGTGGGCCGCCTGCGCCTCGCCTTGCCGGTGCTCGCGCTGATCGGTCTCGGGGCGTGCGACGCCGGATCGGCCGCGCAAGCGCCCGACGCCGAGGTCCTGGACGCCGCCTGGGACGAGGCCGAGCCCGAGTCCGTGACCCTGCAGTCGGGCGTCTTCCTGCCCGGCTTCCGCGTCGGCGGGCAATGGTACGGCGGTGGCCGCGACGGCGACTGCACCAGCCTCGGCGGCGAGACGACCTGCGAGGTCAGTGGCGTCGGCACCGTGACGCTCGTCGGCGACACGCCCGCCCGCGCGGGCGAAAAAAGCCGAATCGTGATCTCGGCACAGGCAACGTCGGGCGAGATCGAAGCCGTGGAGGCCGTGGCCGATCTCGACCTGCCCGGCGCAAACGCCTGGATCTCCAACGGTTTTCAGTCCTGGTCCCAGAGCGGGGCGCTGGCGCTCGCACCGCCCGTGGACGCGGCCGCGCTGGACGCCGCGCTCACCGCCCGGGGTGATCCCGAGGTCCTGCGCGACGGCCGCGCGCTGTCCTGGACGTACACCGCGGTCGGCGGCGGCGCGGACACCTTCGAGGCGCTCCTCGACCCCCAGACCGCCCGCGAGGCCAAGGGCTGGTTCCAGGTGTCGCGCTCGCCCGATGCGCCGGACCGCGTCCGCGTCCGCATGGCCGTCGGCGGGGACGGCGACGCGGCCGCCACCGGAGCGTTCCTCGTCGCGCGGCGCGCCGGGGCCGCGGGCACGCCGGCCGTCTCGCCGTTCGCCCCGGGGGCCGAGGCCGAGCGCGTGCCGCCGCTCTCCGGCTGGAACTCCTGGTACGAGCTCTACGAGGCCGTGGACGAGGCCGCCGTGCGCGACAACGCCGCGCGCCTGGCCGAGGTCGTGGCCGCGAACCCGGCCTTCGTCCACCCCCACGTGGTCGTGGACGACGGCTGGCAGCGCGGCTGGGGCGACTGGCGGCACAATGACAAGTTCCCCAATGGTTTCGAGCGCTTGTCCGCGGATCTGGACGCCATGGGCTTTCGGCTCGGGCTCTGGCTCGCGCCCCTGCTCGTCGCCGCGGACGACCCGGTGGTCACGGAGCACCCGGACTGGCTGGTCGGCGACCTGGTCTACCCCCACGCCGTGAACGGCGACATGCGGGTGCTGGACATCACCCACCCGGACGCCCGCGCCCACCTGCTCGACGCCCTGCGCGCGCTGTCGGTCCAGGGTGTGCGGCTGTTCAAGCTCGACTTCCTGTTCGCCGGCACGTGGCCGGGCGCGCGGCACGTGCCCATGACCGGCATGGCCGCTTACACGCTGTTCTGGACGGAGGTCCGGGCCGCGCTCCCGCCGGACACGGCGCTCGTGGCCGTGGGCGCGCCCCCGCTGCCCACGCTGGACTTCGTGGACGCCTGGCGCGTGGGCTCGGACATCGCCGTGCCCAACTTCGGCGTGTCCTGGGCGTTTCTGCCCAGCCAACTGCGCAACCTGGCGGCGCGGCAGCCCTTCTGCCTGCGGGGGCAATGCGACGCCGACCCCGTGCTCCTGCGCGTGCAGGGGCCGGACGCCGTCGAGTTCGGCGCCTACACCGTCGCGGCGGCCGGCGGCGGGCTGTTCCTCTCCGACGACCTGCGCGCGCTCGACCCGGTGCGGCTCGAGGCGGGGCTGACCCGCGATGTCCTCGACAAGGCCTTCGGGGCCGGGGCCACGCCGGAGAGCCTCTTCCCCCCGGACGCGCCGGACGGCCTGGTGAGCGGGTTCTCGGACGCGATCGCCCGCAAGAGCCGCCACGTGGTACCGGTCTTGTGGCGCTTCGCCGACGGCGCGCGCGCCGCCTTCAACGTGACGGACACCCCCCTCGAGGTCGAGGGGGTCACCGTGCCGCCCCACGCCGTCCGTCCGGTGCCGCCATGATCCGCGCGCTCGCCACGACCCTCACCACGGCCCTCGCTGGCGCCGTTCTCACGGGCTGCGCGAGCTGCCCCTACGACCAGCGCTGCGATGGCGACCATCTCGAGGTCTGCCTCCTCGGCGTCGATCAGATGTTCGGCGACCCTTCGTACTCCAAGTCCGCCTGCGCCGCGCCCAACCCGGTCTGCGTCGAGACCTCGAAGCGCCACGCCCTGTGTGTCATCGCCGAAGACCAGCGCTGCGACGCGGACACGCCGCCCCGCTGCGAGCCCGAGGCCCTGGCCGTGCGCTGTGAGCGCGGGTACGCCGTGGCCGAGGACTGCACCGCGGCGGACAATGCGTGTTTCGTGGTGGGCGCCGAGGCCCACTGCGGCGTCTCCCCGCCGCAGTCCTGCACCTGGGACACCTACCGGAACCGCTGTGAGGACGACGGCCACCTGCTCTTCTGCAGCGGCGGTTTCGTCGCGCGGTCCGCCTGCGGCGTGGACTCGCCGAGCGTCTGCGAGCCCCACGTGCCCAAGGACGAGTACGAGCAGTCGGCCTACTGCCGCAGCCCCGCGGTCGCCCCGCCGGACGCCGGCGCTTCCGGCGGCTGACGCGGCGTCAGGGGGCCGGTTCGAGCAGGCCGAACACGGCGCCGAAGGGGTCCTCCAGGACGAGCGCCCGGCCCACGTCGGAGACCACCATCTCCTCGACCCGCACGCGCGCGCCGAGCGCCAAGGCCATGCGGCGGCGCTCGGTCAGGTCCGGCACGGCGACGAAGGGCACCCACTGGCTCGGCATGCCCGGCGAGGCCGTCTGAACGTCCGCCGCGTTGCCCGTGCCGGCGACGAACAGCGTGCGGCCCCGGAGCTCGCCCACGTGCCAGGGGGCGAGCCGGCCGTAAAAGCCGAGCGCGCCGGCGCGGTCCGCGGTGCGCAGCGCCTCCCACCCGAACGTGAAGGGCGCCGGTCGGGGCGCCAGGGGCGGGTCGCCCTCCGATCCGCGGAGCAGATGCACCGAGGCGCCCTGCGGATCGGCGATCAGCGCGCAGCGGGCGAGGCCGTTCATGTCCATGGGCGGTGTCACCACACGACCGCCGGAGATGGCGGCGATGGCGGCGGCGCCGTCCACGTCCTCCATGGACAGATAGGTGGCCCAGTGGGGCCGCGCGGTGGCCGCCGACGCCGCGGAGAACCCGCAGACGAGTGTCGCGCCCGCCCTCGCGACACAGTCGGCGCGCTTGTCGCCGGGCGCCGACGCGAAGGTCCAGCCGAAGAGGGCGGCGTAGAACGCCTGCGAAGCGTTCGGGTCCGCGGACACGTGCGCGCGCCAGACGAAGCGGCCGTAGGTGTATGCGGGCATGGGGGACGTCTCCGCGGATAAGGGTAAACCCTGATGGCCCCGAAGGCTTGCGGAGTCCTGCGCCGCTGGCAAGCCGAAGTCGCGTAGGAAACATCGTAGCAGCTCCGTGGACCCCCGGGGAGGGGGACGCACAGGTCGCCTTGCCTGCGGGCATCGGTTGTCGCACACTTCCAGGGCCCATGAGCCCCGCCACTTCCATCGATGAGGCCGCGCGATACCTGAAGATCGAGCGCGACCTCGCCATGGCCCTCGGGCGCGCGCGGAGCTTGAGCCCCGCGCTCGAGGCCATCCTCGACGCCGCGCTCCTCCTCGGGGAGATCGACGGCGGCGGTGTCTACGTCTTCGACGACGCCGGGAATCTGAGCCTCACCGTGTACCGCGGTCTCGGCGCGGACTTCGTCGACACCAACCGCTTCGTCGCCGCGGACGACCCCCGGGTGGCCATGGTGCGCGCGGGCACGCCGATCTTCTCGACGGCCAGCCAGATGCGCAGCCGTCGGCCCGAAGCGATGGCCGCCGAGGGCCTGCACGCGCTCGGCGTCGTCCCGGTGCGCGACGGGGACGAGACGGTCGCCGTGCTGAACGTCGCGTCGCACACGGTCGACGAGATCACCGCGCCCGTCGCGGACGCGCTCGTCGCCATCGCCTCGCGCATCGGCGGGGTCCTGGAGCGGGTGCGCGCCGAGGCGGCGGTGCGCAGCTCGCAGCAGAACTTCCAGGCCCTCTTCGACTCCCTGGACGACTTCCTCTGGGTGCTCGACGAACGGGGCTGCATCGTCCACACCAACTCCGTCGTGCAGTCGCGCCTCGGGTACACACGCGAGGAGCTCGAAGGCCGCAACGTCACGGACGTCCACCCCGCCGACCGTCGGGAAGAGGCGGTCCGGATCGTCGGCGAGATGCTGCGCGGCGTGGCCACGCACTGCCCCATCCCGTTGGTGCACAAGGACGGCCACCACATCCCCGTGGAGACCGTGGTCAGCCAGGGGAGCTGGAACGGGCAGGCCGCCATCCTGGGCATCAGCCGCGACATCACCCGGCGGCAGCGCGCCGAGGCGGCGCTCTTCGCCAGCGAGCGGACCCATCGGGCCATCGTCGAGCACGCGCCCGTCGGCATCGCCCGCCTCGACCTCTCCGGTCGCTGGGTGCAGGCCAACGCCGCCCTGGAGCGCATGACCGGCTACGTGGCCGACGAGCTGTATCGCCTCGACTTCGTGCAGATCACCCACCCGGACGACCAGGCCGCCAGCATCGAGCGCTTCCGGGCGCTGGTCGCGGGCGCGTCGGACGCGTACCACCTGGAGAAGCGCTACATGCGCCGCGCGGGCACGATTCTGTGGGCGGACGTGTCCGTGTCGCTGGTGCGCACGCTGGACGGCAAGCCGGACTTCGTGGTGGCGATGGTGAACGACGTCACCGCCCGCAAGGAGCTCGAGGCGGCGCAGGCCGAGGTCGAGCGGCAGTTCCGCCTGATGGCGGACGCCGCACCCGTGCTCATCTGGGTGTCGGACGTCGCCGGGCGGTACACGTTCTTCAACCGCACGTGGCACGCGTTCACCGGCCGCACCAGCCTCGAATCCCTGGGGGACGCCTGGATGGTGGGTGTGTGTCCCGACGACCTGCCGGCGGTGCAGGCGAGCGCCCGGGCGGCCTACGAGACGGGCGAGGCGCTCAATCGCGAGTACCGCCTGCGCCACGCCGACGGCACCTGGCGCTGGATCCTGGAGCGCGCCACCCCGCGCCGCGGACCGGACGGCGCCTTCGCCGGCTTCGTGGGCTCCTGCGTGGACATCACGGACCGCAAACACACGGAGACCGAGCGCGAGCGGCTCGTGCACGAGCTGCAGCACGCCCTGGGCGAGGTCAAGACGCTGCGCGGCCTCATCCCGGTGTGCGCGTGGTGCAAGAAGATCCGCAACGACCAGGGCTACTGGAGCCGCATGGAGGAGTTCATTCGCGAGAACTCCGAGGCGGTCGTGTCCCACGGCGTCTGCCCGGACTGCGCCCGCGCGTACTTCCCGGAAGACACCGGGAAGACCTGAGCGTCAGAGGCGCTCGGGCGCCGCGGTCACGGCCTCGCCCGTGACGAAGTAGCTGCCTCCGGCGACGTGGTGCAGCGTGCGCTGCTCGTCGCGGGCGAAGGCCCAGCGGCCGTTCTGGAACGCCGAGTCTTCGGCGAAGGCGGCCACGGCCTCGACGATGAAGAGATCGTAGGCGGCCTCGATGTGGGGCTCGGGCACCACGCGGCACTCCAGCCAGCCCACGCAGCCCTCGACCAGGGGGGCGGCGACGCGGCTCCCCGGCGTGAGGGTGAGGCCGTAGCGGGCCGCCTTGTCCAGGTCCCGACCCGAGGTCGTGCCCAGGGCCTGCACCAGGTCGACCTGCGCGCGGCAGGGAATGCTCAGCGTCAGCTCGCCGCTCGCCTCGACCAGCTCCCGGGTGAAGGCCTCGCAGGCCACGACCACGCCGAACTTGGGCGGGTCGAAGTCCAGGGGCATGACCCAGGCGGCGGCCATCACGTTCTGCCGGCCCCCGGCCGCGGCGGACACGAGGCACACGGGGCCGTGGTTGAGCAGCCGGTAGGACTTCGCCAGGTCGACGGGCACGCGCATGGGGCGATTGTACCAGAACGCGCGCCCGCGCTTGCGGGACCGACCCCTCCGACGGACAATCGCGAACCCCGTGCCCTACTCGACCTCGACCGCGCGAGACCTGGACTCCGCCGACGCCCCGGCGTTGCTCGACCGCTACGTGCTGCGCCGCGAGGTCGGCGTGGGGGCCTTCGGGCGCGTCTCCGAGGCCTTCGACCGCGAGACGCAGCGGACCGTGGCGCTCAAGGCGCTCGTCCGGCTCGACCCCACGGCGCTGCACCGCTTCAAGCAGGAGTTCCGCGGGTTCGCCGACCTGATCCACCCCAACCTGGTCGGCCTGCACGCGCTCTTCTCCGTCGGGGACGCGTGGTACCTGGTGATGGACTTCGTCGACGGGCCGGACCTCGCGACGGCGCTGGGCACGCTCACGGGTCCGGACGCCGCCGACGGGAGCGAACCGACGCTGGCGACGCTGGACGGCGACGCGCCCCCGACGACGATGCGCGCGACCGCTCCCCGGGCCGCCGGGACGCCCCTGACGCCTGCGCGCCTCGCCACGCTGCGCGGCTGGTTCGGGCAGCTCGCCGCCGGCCTCGCGGCGCTGCACGCCCACGGGCGCATCCACCGGGACCTGAAACCCTCGAACATCCTGGTGGAGCGCGCGACGGATCGCGTGGTGGTGGTGGACTTCGGCCTGGGGCTGGTGGCCGGCGCGGACGCCCAGGCCGCGGAGGCGGGGCTGCGCGGCACGCCGGCCTACATGGCCCCGGAGCAGACGCGCGGCGAGCCCTTGACCACCGCCGCGGACCTCTACGCCCTCGGCGTGCTGCTGTACGAGGCGCTGACCGGCGCCCTGCCCTTCGGGGGCGACCTCGCCGAGATGGTCGAGGGCCACCGGCACCTGGCGCCGCGCGACCCCGGGGACCTGGTCGCCGGTGTGCCCGACGATCTGCGGCGCCTGTGTCTGGCCCTGCTCGCCAAGGCGCCCGCCGACCGGCCGACGGCGGAGAGCTGTGTGGGTCTCTTGGGGGCGCCGGACGAGACGCCCCTGCCGCGGGCGAACCCCGAGCCGCCCTTCGTGGGCCGCGCCTCGGCCCTGGCCGCGCTGGACGCCGCCCGCGCGGCCGTCGGTTCGGGGGCGGACCGGCGACCCGTCCTGTGCCGGGTGGACGCCCCCTCGGGCCTGGGCAAGTCCGCCCTGCTGCGGGCCTGGGCCCGGCGCCTGCCGCCGGAGGTCCTCTGCCTGCAGGGGCGGTGCAACGAGGCCGAGTCCGTGCCGTTCAAGGCCCTGGATGCCCTGGTCGACGACCTTTGCCAGTGGTGGCTGCGCGCGCCGCCCGCAGAGACCGCCCGCCTCGCTCCGCCCGACGCCGGAGCCCTGGCCACGCTGTTCCCCGTGCTGCGTCGGCTGCCGGCCTTCGCCGCGTCCCCGGCGCCGCCCCTCGACGACCCGCAAGGGCTGCGGCGGCGTGCCTTCACGGCGTTCCGCGCGCTGCTCGGCGGGCTCGCTGCGGCCGGGGGCCTGGTCCTGCTGCTCGACGACGTGCAGTGGGGCGATACGGACGGCGCCGCCCTGCTCGCCGACGCCCTGTCCGGCGAGGGCGCGCCGCCGTTGCTGCTCGTGGTGGCCGGGCGCTCCGACGCGCTGGACTGCCCGTTCCTCTCGCGTCTGGGCGCGCTGGAGGCCGCCTCGGCGCCGGCCCTGCGTTCGATCTCGCTGGCCCCGCTGGAGGGGGACGAGGCGGGCGAGCTGGCCTCCGTGGCCGCCGCCGAGCCGCTGACGGCCGAGTCGCGCGAGCGCCTGGTCCGCGACGCCGGCGGGAACCCCTTCTTCGTGGTGGAGCTCGCGCGCCAGGCCCGGGCGGGTCGGGCGCCCCACCTGCTGTCGCTCGAAGGTGTGCTGACCGAGCGCATCGAGGCCCTGCCCGCGCGGACGCGTCGGGTGCTCGAGGCCATCGCCCTGGGGGGCTGGCCCAAGTCCGCCGCGCTCGTCGGCGCGTTGGCCGAGCTGCCCGCAGGCGACGTGCACGAGGCCCTGCGTCGACTGCGCGGCGAGCGCCTGGTCCGGGCGCGGCGCGAGGCCGGGCACGAGCTGGAGTGCGCCCACGACCGCATCCGCGCGGTGGTCGGGCAGGGCGTGCGGGCCGAGGACGCCCGGGGCCTCCACCGTCGGGCGGCCACCCATCTGGCGTCGAGCCGCGCGCCGGACGTCGAGGCGCTGGCGCATCACTGGCGCGAGGCGGGGGAGCCGGCGCTGGCGGCCCGCTGGAGCGAGCAGGCCGCCGAGCACGCGGCGGGCACCCTGGCCTTCGAGCGGGCCGC
>CAINDO010000171.1 GCA_903847385.1 uncultured Myxococcales bacterium | reverse complement strand
GGCCGTGGCCGCCGTGGCCGCCGTCGCCGCGCCCGCCGCGCCCGCCGCGCCCGCCGCGAAGCCCGCCGGCAAGGTCGACCTGGGCACCGTGCCCAAGGTCGCCGTGCACGCCGGCGCCAGCGACCGCGTCGAGGCCATGTCCAACATGCGCCGCACCATCAGCGACCGCATGATCCAGTCGAAGCAGTACTCGGCCCACGTGCACACCTGCTTCGAGGTGGACTACGGCCGCGTCGAGGTCCTGCGCAAGAAGCACAAAGAGGCCTACGCCGCCCGCGGCGTGAAGCTCACCTACACGGGCTTCCTGGCCAAGGCCGCCGTGGACGCCCTTCGCGCGTTCCCCATCGTGAACAGCAGCCACGACGGCGAGAGCGTGACCTACCGCGGCGACATCAACCTGGGCATCGCCGTGGCGCTCGACTGGGGCCTGCTCGTGCCCGTGGTCAAGAACGCGGACGAGAAGAGCCTGCTCGGCCTGGGCAAGTCCATCAACGACCTGGGCGAGCGCGCCCGCAACAAGAAGCTCCAGCCGGACGACGTCAGCGGCCTGACCTTCTCGATCACCAACCCGGGCATCTTCGGCAGCCAGTGGGGCACCCCGATCATCCCGCAGCCCACCGTCGCCATCCTGGGCGTGGGCACCATCGAGAAGCGCGTCAAGGTCGTCACGCTGCCGGACGGCACGGACACCATCGGCATCAAGCTCTGCGGTTACCTCACGCTGGGCTTCGACCACCGCGTCATCGATGGCGCCGTGGCCGACCAGTTCATGGGTCACATCAAGCGTTCGCTCGAGAACTTCGACGAATCGGCGATGTGACCCGGGCGTCGAGCGGAGACCCTACGTGGCCAAGAAACTGCAGGTCCGGCGTCTCGGGTGCGTGCCCTACCGCGAGGCGTTCGCCCTGCAGGAGGCCCTGGTGGCCGCCCACCACGCCGGCGAGGGCGTGGACACGCTGCTTCTGCTCGAGCACCCGCCCGTGATCACCCTCGGGCGGGACGCCAAGCGGGACAACGTCAAGTTCCCCGAGGCGTTCCTGAACGAGCGCGGCGTCGAGCTCGTGGAGACGGATCGCGGCGGGGACGCGACGTTCCACGGCCCCGGCCAGCTCGTGGCCTACCCGATCCTGGACCTCAAGCCGGACTTCTGTGACATCCGGCGCTTCGTGAACGGGCTGGAGCGCGCGATGATCGACACCGTGGCCGCGTACGGCCTCACGGCGGGGCCGCTCGCGGGGCACCCCGGCGTGTGGCTGGATGCGCTGCCCGAGCACGGCCTGCCCGAGCGCAAGATCGGCGCCTTGGGGGCCCGCGTGCGCCGCTGGGTCACCAACCACGGCCTGGCGCTGAACGTGAACACGAACCTGGAGTACTTCGACTTCATCGTGCCCTGCGGCATCCGCGACAAGGGCGTGACGAGCCTGGAGGTCGAGCTGAACCGCGAGCTCCCGATGGACGAGGTCATGGACGCGCTCGCCGGCCACCTGGCGCGCATCTTCGGTCGGGAGCTGGTCGATGGCTGACGACACCCCGCAGGAGCCCCCCCTCGTCACCGTCACCGAGCCGGCGCCACGCGTCCGCAAACGCGAGCCCGGGCCGCGCCCCGACTGGCTTCGCGTGCGCTACAGCCGCGGCGAGTCGTTCCGCGAGATCGAGCGCTTGAAGGGCGACCTGCGCCTGCACACCGTCTGCGAAGAGGCCCGCTGCCCCAACATCGACGAGTGCTGGAGCGCCGGCACGGCGACCTTCATGCTCATGGGCGATGTCTGCACGCGCCACTGCGGCTTCTGCGCCGTGGGCAAGGGGCTGCCGGGCCGCCTGGACGCGGACGAGCCAGCGAACACGGCCACGGCCATCGCCCGCATGAAGGTCCGCCACGCGGTCATCACGAGCGTCAACCGGGACGACCTGCCCGACGGCGGGGCGGGGCACTTCGCCGCGACGGTGCGGGCCATCCGCGCGGCCTCGCCGACGACGCGCATCGAGCTGCTGGTGCCCGACTTCCAGGGGCGGCGCGTGGACATGCAGACCGTGCTCGACTCCGGGCCGGACATCGTGGCCCACAACACCGAGACGGTGCCCCGCCTGTACCGGCGCGTCCGCCGCGAGGCCAACTACGACCAGTCGCTGGCGTGCATTGAGCACATCGCGCAGTCGGGCATCCTGGCCAAGACCGGGCTGATGCTCGGCCTGGGCGAGACGGACGACGAGGTCGAGTCGGTGATGTTCGACCTCGCCCGGCGCGGCTGCGCCATCCTGTCGCTGGGCCAGTACCTTTCGCCCACCGTGCGCCACCTGGCCGTGTCGCGCTGGGTCTCCCCGGAGACCTTCGCGCGCTTGGCGGAAATCGGGCGCACCATGGGCTTCAAACACGTAGAATCCGGGCCCCTGGTCCGATCGAGCTACATGGCCCATCGCGCCATGGAGTGAAGCCCCCCCGAGAAGCCGAGAGAGAAGCGCCATGTCCCGTTCCCCCGTCGATGTCCGATCGTTTTTCCCCCAGGGCGATGCCGTCGCCGCCGCCGAGGCGCTGTCCCTCTCGCAGATGGCTCGGGGCATGCAGGGCAGCAAGATCCTGCAGATCGCCTACGACGTGCAGGCCCGCATCAAAGAGGGCCACGACGTGGCCGACTTCACCGTGGGCGACTTCGCGCGGTCGGAGTTCCGCGTGCCCGAGGCCCTCGTGGAGCACACGAGCGCCGCGCTGCGCGACGGCCACACCAACTACCCCCCGGCGGACGGCGTGCCCGAGCTGCGGCGCGCCATCGTGGCGCAGGCCGAGCGCGAGCTGGGCCTGAAGTACCCGCTGGAGAGCGTGGTCGTGGGCTCCGGCGCGCGTCCGCTGCTCTACGGCGCCTATCGCTGCCTCGTCGACGCCGGCGAGAAGGTCGTCTACCCGGCCCCGAGCTGGAACAACAAGAACTTCTGCCACCAGGTCGGCGCGGTGAGCGCCGTGGTGCCCACCACGCCGGGCAGCAACTTCATGCCGGACGTGCAGGCCCTCGAGGCGGCGCTCCCCGGCGCGCGCCTGCTGGTGCTCTGCTCCCCGGGCAACCCGACGGGCACCATGATCCGCGAGGCGCAGATGCGCGAGATCGGCGAGTACATCGTCGCCGACAACGCCGGCCGCAAGGCCCGCGGCGAGCGCCTGCTGTACCTCGTGTACGATCAGGTCTATCGCAACCTGACCTTCGGCGACCTGCAGCACGTCACGCCGGTCGGGGTCGTCCCCGAGATGGCCGAGTACACGATCTTCGTGGACGCCATCAGCAAGTGTTTCGCCGCCACGGGCCTCCGCGTGGGCTGGATGTACGGCCCCCCGCACATCGCCAAGCAGATCAAGGCGCTCATGACCCACGTGGGCGCCTGGGCGCCCCGCCCCGAGCAGCTCGCCACGGCGCGCCTGCTCGAGGACGAGCCGGCCATGAAGACCTACCTGGCGCACCACCTGGGCGGCATCCACGCCCGGCTGGACGCCCTGGCCGCCGGCCTGCGCGAGCTCCAGGCCGAGGGCCTGCCCGTGCAGTGCATCGACCCCGAGGGCGCCATCTACCTGTCGGTGAAGTTCGATCTCGAGGGCAAGGGCGGCCTGAAGGACGAGGACGCGGTGCGCCTGCACCTGTTGGAGAAGGCCGGCGTGGCCGTGGTGCCCTTCAGCGCCTTCGGCGACAACAAGAACAAGGGCTGGTGGCGTTTCAGCGTCGGCGCCGTGAGCGTCGCGCAGATCCAGGCGTGCCTGCCGCGCCTGCGCGAGGCCATTCGCCAGGTGATGTGATTCACGGCCTGCGTGGC
This sequence comes from uncultured Myxococcales bacterium, assembly GCA_903847385.1. GTDB lineage: Bacteria > Myxococcota_A > Bradymonadia > UBA7976 > UBA1532 > CAINDO01. Next base: position 8,677 of record CAINDO010000171.1, on the reverse strand, counting down.
CGGAATGTCGCTTGCAACGCGCGGGTGATCCGAGGACCATCCGCGCGCCATGGAAGCCGAGGAAACCCCCACCCAGGTCACGGTCGACGACCTTCAGGACGTCTGGCCCATGCTGCCCCCCGAGGACCGCATGACCGGGTTTCGTTTACTCGAGCGCGAGGAGGCCGAGGGCTTCTTCACGCGGCTCGACGGCGACGATCAGCTCCAGCTCCTGCTGGCCCTGCCGGTCGCGCAGCGGCGCACCTGGATGCGACTGCTGGAGCCGGACGACGCCGCCGACGTGGTCCAGGCCGCGGATGAAGACCATCGGCCGGAGCTGCTGTCGCTGCTCGACGAGCGGAGCCGCGAGGAGGTCCGGGCGCTTCTGGCCTACGCCGAGGACGACGCCGGCGGCCTGATGAGCACGCGCTTCGTCCGCGTGCGGCCCGAGATGACCGTGGACGAGGCCATCCGCTACCTGCGCAAGCAGGCCCGCGAGAAGGTCGAGACGCTCTCCTACACCTACGTGCTCGACGCCCACCAGCGCCTGCTCGGGGTGGTGTCGTTCCGCCAGCTCTTCTCCGCCCGCGGCGACACGCACGTGTCCGAGGTCATGGTGACCGATCTGGTCACGGTGCCCGAGGAGATGGATCAGGAGGAAGTGGGCCGGATCTTCGCCCAACACGACCTCGTCGCCGTGCCCGTGCTCGACGCCGACGGTGTGATGAAGGGCATCGTGACCATCGACGACATCGTGGACGTCGTCGAAGAAGAGGCCACCGAGGACATCCAGAAGCTCGGCGGTATGCAGGCCCTGGACGCGCCCTACCTGCAGGTCGGCCTGTGGGACATGGTCAAGAAGCGCGCCGGCTGGCTGACCGTCCTCATGATCGGCGAGATGTTCACCGCGACGGCCATGGGCTACTACGAACACCAGATCTCCCGCGCGGTGGTGCTGGCGCTCTTCGTGCCGCTCATCATCTCCTGCGGGGGCAACTCCGGCTCGCAGGCGTCCACGCTCGTCATTCGTGCGCTGGCGTTGAACGAGCTGCGGCTCAAGGACTGGCGGCGTGTGCTCGGCCGCGAGCTCAAGGCCGGCCTGGCCCTGGGGCTCATCCTGGGTGTCATCGGCGTGCTGCGCATCGTGCTCTGGCCGGACGCCGCCGAGGTGTATTCCGAACACTACGTGGGCGTGGGCCTGGCCGTGGGGGCGAGCGTGGCCGGCGTGGTGCTCTGGGGCGCCACCATGGGCGCCATGCTGCCGCTCTTGCTGCACCGCGCGGGCTTCGACCCGGCGAGCGCCTCGGCGCCGTTCGTGGCCACCCTGGTCGATGTCACCGGGCTGATGATCTATTTCAGTGTGGCCACTGCGGTGCTCAAGGGCACGCTGTTGTAACGTCGCGGGATGCCGATCACCCGGTTCCCGCCAGCGTTTCTGCGCGCCGCGCCCTCGGGGGATGCCGAGGCCGAGGCGGCGTTCACCGCCCACGCGGCCGAGCTGACGGCGCAGCTCGGTGTGTTCACGGCGGCGTTGATGATCGTGTTCACGCTGGCCTACTGGCCGCTGGACGCGCTGGTCCAGCCCGAGCCGCGGTTCTCCGAGGCCTTCGCCACGCTGCGCCTGCGGGCGCTCGTCGTCGAGGGCCTGGCCATCGTCGTGCTGACCCGGGGCGGCTGGCTGCGACGCCATGCGCTGGGTGTCTCGACGCTGCTCTATGCGGCGCTGCTGGGCAGCTTCGGCCTGTCACTCGGGGCCCTCGGCGGCCCGGACCTCGCATGGCTGGCCGACGCCTGGCTCGGCGTGGTGCCCATCGCCTTCATCCCGTTCCGCTGGCCCCACCGCGTCCTGGCGACGACGCTGGCCGGTGCCATGCTGCCGGCGATGTTCTTCCTGCCGTACCCGGAGAATCTGCAGGCCCCGGCGGCCAAGGGACAGCTCGCGTTCGGCGTGTTCGCCATTCTGTTCACCCTCGCCATCGGCGAGGTGATCTACCGAGTGATGCGCCGCGACTTCTTCCAGAACCGGGCGCTGGACCGCGCCAACGCCGAGCTCTCGGCGCTCTCGGGCTCGCTGGCGGCCCGGGTGGCCGAACAGACCCGCGAGCTGCGCGCCCTGGCCGGCCACCTGGACGCCGGCCTCGAGGCCCAGCGGCGCCGCATCGCCCGGGACCTGCACGACGACCTGGGCCAGAGCCTGACGGCGATGCGATACACCGTCGCGCGGCTCGAGGATCGCCTGCCGCCCGAGGCCGAGGCCGCCCGGGATCTCACGGACGATCTGTCCGCGCTGCTCGATGGCACGGCAGAGACCGTCCGCGGTTTTCTGAGTGAGCTGCGGCCCCGCGTACTGGACGACAACGGCCTCGTCGCCGCCGCGGAGTGGCTCTGCGAGCGCCTGCGGGCGACCTCGGCCCTGAAGTGCACGCTGGACGTGGACCCGCGGGTCGCCGCGGGCGTGCGCCGCCTGGAGCCCGAGACCGCGCTGGTGTTCTTCCGTGTGTTGCAGGAGGCGACGACGAATGTGTTGAAACACGCGGACGCCCGCGCCGTGGCCGTGGCGATCACGGCCGTGGAGAACGGCGCCGCCTGGAGTCTGCGCGTGGAGGACGACGGCGTCGGCTTCGACCCGGCCGTGGCGACGCCCGGGTTCGGTCTCCTGGGTCTGCGCGAGCGGCTCCGCGCGCGGGGGGGCGCCCTGAGCCTCGACGCCGCGCCCGGAGGGGGCACCCGGCTCGTCGCCACGCTCCCCGTCGCCTTGTCCGCAGAGGAGGCGCCCTGATGCGTGTGTTCATCGCGGACGATCACGACGTCGTGCGTCATGGCATCCGCCACGTGCTCGCCGATCTGGGCGGCTTCGAGATCGCCGGCGAGGCCCGGGACGGCCGCGAGGTGCTGAACTCGCCGGTGCTCGGTACCTGCGACGTGCTCGTGCTGGATCTGTCGCTCCCCAAGGTGAGCGGCGCCGAGGTGCTCCGCCGCGTGCGCGCGACGTGGCCGGACCTGGCCGTGGTGGTGCTCTCGATGCACCCCGAGGAGCAGTTCGCCGCGCGCGCCCTGGCCGACGGCGCGGCGGCGTACGTGTCCAAGCAGCGGCCGTCGGCCGACCTGATCGCGGCCGTGCGGCGCGCCGGTTCGGGCGCGCGAGACACACCCCCGGCCCCGGTGACGGACGCGCCGCACCTGCGCCTCACGCGGCGCGAGCATCAGATCTTCCTGCTCCTCGTGAGCGGCCGCTCCGTGGTGGAGATCGGCGCCGAGCTGGACGTGCACGCCTGCACCGTGAGCAACCACCTGGCCAACGTGCGTACGAAACTCGGGGCGCAGAGCGTGCCCGAGCTGGTGCGTTACGCCCTGGCGCACGGCCTGCTGCCCGAGGCGCCGGGCTGAGATCGCCCCGCCGTTCCGGTGATCCGAACAATCCTTTGGATCCCGGGTCGGCCATTGAATCCGGGTTCGGGGGCCGCGATGGTGAGTCACACCCTTTCACCTGACCGTGGAGAATCCCGATGAACCGACTCTGTCTGTCGACGCTGTCCCTCGCGCTCTTCTTCGCCTGCGACTCGGCCCAGAACGGCGACGCCGGCGGTGCGCAGTCCGAAAGTCCCGGCGACGCCGGCCCACCGGAGGGCACGGGCGGGGGCGGGGGCGCCCGACCCGAGCCCGGGGGCGGAGCGGGCGGCGCATCGGGCGGCGCGGGGGGCGGCGCTGAGCCGTTGCCGGAGATCGAGGCCTTCGAGACCGCGCTCGCGGACGACCAGGAGACGGGCACGCTGACGTCGGACCAGATTGCCGCGCTGTGCGCCGAGGTCGGCGCGTACGAGGCCGGCTTCGACGCCGAACTCCGCGACCTGCGGTGCCTCGACTTCGCGGTGCTCACGACGTTGGTGGGCTCGGGCGACCCGGCGACGTGTGATCGGCTGCGGCCGCTCTGCGAGCTCGTGCCCCTCGAGGCCGAAACGATGAGAGACCATTGCATCTCCGCGTTCGAGAACCGCTCGGGGTACTGCACCTCGACCTCGATGCAGACGTTCGCGGCCTGCATCACCGAGAACATCCAGCGGGAGGTCGCCGGGGCCGACCTGGCGACGCTGACCTGCGAGGCCGCCGTGGCGCGGGGCTACGTCATGCCCGCGGGGCGCCGCGACTGCGCATGCAACGTGGAGATCTTCGTCGGGCCCGCGCCCGCCGACGACCTGGACCGCGACGGCGTGCTCGAGGCCGACGACCGCTGCCCGGAGACGCCGCTCTACCACTCCGTGAGCGCGGTCGGCTGCTCCGTGGACGAGGACACCGACCAGGACGGCGTGCCCAACGACCCGGACCTGTGCGCGGACACGGCGCCGGGGGCGGCCGTGGGCGAGACGGGCTGCTCGCAGGCGCAGGACGCCGACCTGGACGGTGTGCCGGACCTGCAGGACCGATGTGACGGCACGCCCGAGGGTGAGGCCATCGACGCGGCGGGCTGCGGCCCGAGCGACGACGGCGACGCGGACGGCGTGCCCGACAGTCAGGACGGCTGCCTCGGCACCCCGGCCGGTGAGCCGGTGATCCGCCGCGGCTGCGCGGCCTCGCAGGACGCGGACGCGGACGGCGTCGGCGACGCGGACGACCTCTGCCCGGGCACCGGTGCGCCGGACCGGGCCAACGCCGCCGGATGTGATCGTGCGCAGGACGAGGACGACGACGGCGTGCCGAACGCGGCCGACCACTGCCCGTCCACGGGCATCGACGGCGACACGGTGGTCAATGTGTTCGGCTGCAGTGTCAGCCAGGACCGCGACCAGGACGGCGTGGAGAACTTCCCGGACGTCTGCGACGACACGCCCCTCGGCGTCGAGGTGAGCGCCGCCGGCTGCTCCCGCGGGCAGGACGAGGACGGGGACACGGTGCTGAATCTGCAGGACGCCTGCCCCTTCACCGCGGGCGGGCTCCCGGTGGATCGCGAAGGGTGCACCGTCGACCAGCGGGCCGACCTGGGCGCGCCGCTGGACGGCCCGCCGGCCGGCGCGGAGTCGTTCCGGCTCGGCCCGGACCTGGCTCAGCCCGTGACCATGTATGCCATGCCCGACATCATCGGGGACGCCGCCGACGGCAGCCGCACGGTCCAGGGCAACTTGATGCTGGAGATGCCCTCGGGCCAGGTGATCAACATGCCCCGCGCGGACGTGCGCTTCAGCGAGGCGGCGGCCGGCCCCGGCGGTTTCCAGCGGATCGAGGGTACCCTGGACGTGCCGATGCCGGCGGTGAACCTGCTCGAGGGCATGCGGCTGCACGCGCCGAACTCCGCCCGGGTGCGCTTCGACCGCGGCTCGGCGCCGGACCTGCAGGCGCTCGGCGCGCCGCTCGACCCGGAGCGCGCCTACCTGGTCCTGAACCTCGAGGTCGGCCTCGAGCTCGACCTCGGCCCGCTCACGTTCACGGCCGGCCCGTCGCGCGAACTGCTGCTCATCATCGACCCGCTGGACCCGGGCTTCTATCTCCGCACGGCCTGCGAGGGCATCCCCTACCTCGACCGCCTGAACGAAATCGGCCTCGGCTTCTCCATGACCGGTCGCTTTCCGTACACGCCTGCGGACACCTGGGGCGTCGAGGACGTCGCCCAGCCCTTCGGCGGACACATGACCTTCGACACGAGCGCAGAGATCCCCACCGGCCTGCCGCCCGTCATCGGGCGCCTGCTGGCCTCGGGGCAGGTGGTGCTGGACGTCGACACCGACCGGGACGGGCGCTCGGCGTTCCAGGACGGGCGGCTGGACGAGGGCGTTCGCCTCGGCGTGAACGGCGAGATCACGCTGGAGTTCCTGTTCTTCGGGCCGGAGAACGTGATCAGCGTGCCGATGGCCCAGGCGAGCCTGGGGCTGGAGGCCGGCGGCGGGCGGCACACGGGCTGGGCGACGGGGCACGTGGGCATCGACGAGCTGCGCCTGCCGGTGTCCATCCCCGTCGTGCCGGCCGCGGAGCTGCGGGCCGCCGCGCACCTGGCGCAGGACGTCGCCGGAAGCATGCTCCGGTTCGGCGGGCGCCTGCAGCTCCAGGCCAGCCGCCTCCCGGTCCCGGGCATCAATCTCAACGACGTCGTCGTCGACGGCGACCTGACCATCGACGCCAGCGGCGTCCACCTGGTCGGCCGGCTCGACCGTTCACTCCACGACAGCATCCAGTTCGGCGCGGGCGGCGTCACGCTCGACGCCCGGCTCGACCCGGGGGGCCTGGGATTCGACCTGACGCTGAGTGGTCCGATGACCTGGGACGGCCGACAGATCAACGGGCTGCACATCGGCACGGGCGGCTTCGACGTCGTGAACTGACCCGGTTCAGCGCTCGTTGAAGCCCCGCCCGGCGAGGATGTCTTCGGCGCAACGGTCGACGCGCCGCGCCCGGGTCTCGCTCTGTTTCGCGCCGGAGACGTGAATCACATGGCTGCGGCGGCGGCCGGGGGTCAGCGCCTCGTAGGCGCGTGCCAGCTCCGGGTCCTCGGCGAGGCGCGCGGCGAGCTCCTCGGGCATCGCCTCGGCCGTGGCGGCGGGGGCGATCTTCACACCCGACCGCTCCAGCTCCATGGCCTGGGCGATGAAGGCCGCGGCGGCGGCGCGGCGGGCGTCCAGCTCGGCCACCGAACGCAGGACGAGCAGGCGCCCGTACTGCGAGTTCGGCCCCGGGCTGGTCAACAGACCCTCGGGATCGGCGAGGCCGGCGCCCTTGAAGAACTGGAGCGCGCTGTGGTCGCGCAGCGCCACGATCATCGCGACGTTCTTGCCCTCGAGCGTGTAGCAGGGGCACCCCCACTTCATCTCCTCGACGAGGCCGGCGGCGCGCAGCAGGTCGCGCAGCCCCTCGAGGATGGGCGTCCACAGGTGCACCTTGCACTTGGGCGTCTGGTAGTGCTCACAGCGGCCACAGCCGTCGCGGAGATAGGCGTCGACGCTCTCGGTGTTCATCCGGATTCCTGGGTGAGATCGGGCGGACAGGGTAGCAGGCGGGGGCGGGCTCGGCCACCCGGGGGGCGGAGGAGCGACCTCCCGCACGGGATTTCCTGGAGTCCGCACCCGAGGGGATTCAGACTCGGGCGCTCGACCCGCGCGACCCCGCGCAAAGGCAATCGCCATGTCGTCTCGAATCGCCCCGATGGTCTCGCTCGCGCTGATGGTGCCGTCGCTGGCCAAGGCCGCCGCCGGGGCCGACGCGGACTGCAAACCGGACTCCGCCGCGCGGCGCTCGGTCATCCTCACGGAGCTGACGAAGGCGCAGCACGACGCCCTGCGCTTCGACGCGCCGTCGGTCGCCGTCGCGGCCGTGTCCACCTGCGGCGTAGAGCTCCTGTCCGGGTGCCGCCTCGCGACGCGCGTCGCGTTCGAGGCCACGCCCCCGACCGAGAGCACGGCCGCCATCACGGCCGCCGACCGCCTGCGGGCCGCGCTCCCGACGGCGAGCGCGGACCTGAAACACAACCTGGCGGCCTTGAAGGGCGGCGAGGTGCGGACGCTGTCCGTCGGGCGGCGGGTGTTGTCGCGGCCGCTCGTCTTCGCCACCGAGGTGGTCGGCGAGTGTCGCGGCGCGACCCATCTGGTGTCTCAGATCGTCTACGGCGCCGTGGAGATCCGCGGCCCGGCGCCGGATCGGTTCATCTTCGACGGCACGGGCGATCCGGACGCCTGCGCGGCGGCGAAGGCCGGGGCCAAGGCGCCGCCCGGGGACTGCGGCGAGCCCGTGGCCGCCACGCTCACACGCCTCGCACCGGACGTGCTCGTGGCGCCGAACGCGCACGATGCCAAAGCCTGCAAGGCCGATGATCCGGTCGCCTGCACGACGGCGTGTGCGCTGGGGAACGCCAGCGGCTGCACGAGCTTGGCCCGGCAGATCGAGAAGGCGTCGGCGCAGGTCGAGTCCGCGGCCGGGAACGTCGAGTCGGCGGCCGAGGTCGCCGCCACGGCGAAGAAGCTCGGCGTCGGCGCCGCCCCACCGTCGGCCGTGGTCGCCGGCGCGAAGACGCTCCAGGCCGCGTCGGCGAGCGCGGGCCCACAGGCCGCGGCCGCCCTGTACGCGGCGGCCTGTCTCGCTGGACAGAACCTGGCCTGCAACAACCTGGGTGTGTTGAGCGAGCGCGGCATCGGGGGACCGCCGGATCCCGGCCAGGCGGCGACGCTGTACGAGGCGGCCTGTCTCGGCGGCCTCGTGCGGGCCTGCAACAACCTGGGCACGCTCCTGCGCGCCGGGAAGGGGCGCCCGGCCAACCCGGTCGAGAGTCTGGCGCTGTTCCGCGCCGCCTGCGCGGACGGTGAGCCGATGGCCTGCGCGAACCTGGGCCAGCAGCAGCTCGCCGGCCTGGGTGTGCCCCCGGACGCCGTCGCCGCCGTGGAGAGTTTTCGCCAGAGCTGCGAGGCCGGCGAGTCGCTCGGCTGTCGCAACCTGATCTTCGCCGCGAAGACCGCGAACCGCGTGGCGGACGCCGCCGCGGCGCTGGAGAAGGCCTGCAAGTCCGGCGTGCCCGGGGCCTGTGCGGCGGTCGAACAGCTCCCGGGCTCGACGCCGCCGAAGGGAGACAATCAGTGATCCCCACGCTCGCGTTGACACTGATCCTGAGTCAGGCCGCCGGGGCCGTGCCCGCGCCGCCGCCCGCCGCCGAGCCCGGTGTGTCCATCCCCGCCGAGCCGGACGGGCGTGACAAGCGCCGCAAGCCCAAGCCGCAGCCCGCGGCTCC
>CAINDO010000170.1 GCA_903847385.1 uncultured Myxococcales bacterium | reverse complement strand
GAGCGCCAGCGCGGCGCCGGCGGCGGCCGAGGCCTGGGCGGGCTCGCCGGCGGCCAGGGCGGCGTCCGCGGCGACGATGTGGGCGAGCATTCGACAGTCCGCGTGCTCGGACGACGCCGGCGCCGTGAACGGCTGGCCCAGGCGCGCGCGGCGCCGGGCGAACTGGAGCTGCTCCAGGTCGGTGTAATAGGGCACGCGCACCGAGGGCGCGGCGTCCGCCTCGGGCAGCGGCGCGGCGCGCATGCGGCTGACCTCGGCGTCCAGCGAGCGCGAGAAACACGGCAGGTCCGGCCGGCCGCGGTCGCGGGCGCAGGCCTCGATGCGCAACAGCTCGGCCTCCAGGCCGTCCAGGTCGCCGCGGGCCAGGCGCAGCGCGGCCACGCCGAACTCCGCCGACAGCCCGAAGAGCGACTCGGTGCCCAGCAGGGGGCGCAGCCGGCCGAGCGTCACGCCGGCCTCGTCGAGCTGCCCCAGGGCCAGGCGCACGGCGAACTGCACGAACGACAGGTCCGGGCGCCGCAGGGCCAGCGGGGCCGAGGCCTCGTCCCGCAGCAGCGTGTCGAAGGCGTGGCCGGCCTCGCGCAGCCGGCCGAGCCGGTAGAACAGCGTGGCGATGGTCAGGCGGGCGCGCACGGTCTCGGCGGCGGGGCGGCGCAGCGCGACCTCGAGCAGAGCGCGGGCCTCGCCCAGGGCCTCGGTGTGGCCGAGCACGGCCCGGCAGGTCAGCCGGAACGCCTGCGCCACGAGGTCCGGCGCGGGCAGGGACTCCAGCCCGGCGAGCGCGTCCGCGTAACGCCCCTCGTTCATGGCGCAGCGCGCGGCCTGCGTCTGCGCCTCGGACGCCAGCACGTGATCGCTCCCGGCGACCTCGTCGGCGAGGCGACGCGCCAGGCGCTCGGCGGCGGCGAGCTCACCCCGGCTGGCCAGGTAGCGCACCCAGTCGAGCTGCACGCGGGGCTCGGGGTCCACCGGGGGCAGCAGCTCCCGCGACGCCGTCACGGCCGTGGCCTCGACGGCGGCCCGCAGCCGCCACCGCGCCAGCGCCGGCTCCGTGTGCGGCTCCAGCAGGCTCCACAGGCGGCGCGCGTAACCGGCGTCCAGCAGGGCGTCGCCCACGGCGTCCAGGCGCGCGCACGCGGCCTCGGGCCGACCGGCGGCGATCCAGAGGCGGATCGACTCGACGCTCTGCGGCGGCGTCAGGGGCGTGGGGCACGCGGCCAGATCATCGGCCAGCGCGCCGGCGGCGGCCTGCCAGGTCTCGCCCGTCGCCACCGCCGCGAGCTGCGCGCGCAGGATCGGGCTGACGGACACGTTTCCGCCCGGCCACTCGTCCACGAGCCCGGCGGCGGCCAGGGTGTCCAGCGTGGGCGTCGGCGTGCGGCGCAGGGCGGCCCGGGGCACGGGCACCTCGGCCACGGCCAGGGCCTCCACGGCCGCGCGCACGTCCGGCGCGAGCGACGCGAGCAGGCCTTCGCGCAGGCGCGCGCGCAGCAGACGCGGGTCGGCCCCCACGGCGCGCTCCAGCGACAGCGCGTGTCGCAGCCAGCCCGGCGAGCCGCCCGCCGCCGTCAGGGCCGCCTCGAGCCAGACCTCGTCCGCCTCCGGGGCGAGCTTGCGAGCCAGCGTGTGCAGATCCTCGGGGGCCAGCGCGCCCACGGGCACGATCTGTCCGCGCAGGTACTCCGTCTCGTGCGGCGTCTGCCGCGTCGCCACGATCCAGTGGCTGCGCCGCGCGTGGTGCGAGATCGTCTCGATCCAGGCGTCGAGCTGGGCCGGGTCCGTGTCCGGGCCGGCGTCGACGACCATCCAGGCCTCTTTCGACTCGGCCTGATCCAGGGCCGCCGCGCGCAGGGCGTCGGCGTCGCCGAGCAGCGACGACCAGTCGTCCCGCCGCAGCGCGTCGCCGGCCGTCAGCGCGAGCAGGAGAGTCTCCGCGGGGCGCTCGGGCCCCAGGCGCACGTAGCGCATCGCGTCCACGCGGCGGGGGAGCGCCTTGTGCAGGCCCCACAGCAGCAGCGCGGACTTGCCCACGCCCGCGGGCCCGGCCACGACGGTGACCGCCCCCTGCCGAACCGCGGCGCCGAGGGCCTGAACCTCGGCCTCGCGCCCCACGAGCAGGGGCGGCGGGTTCGGCAGTCGCCACGCGAGCGGAACGGGGGTCACGGCCATGCAGCGTCTCGTTTCGCTCGGGGAAAACGAGTGTCGCATACTTCCGACGCCCGAACGGACAGGAATCGGCGCTCGTCGGCTGCCCGGGCCGTCGTCCGGGTTTTCGGCAGCGTGTCAGCCGAGGCGGGAGAGCGCGGCGTCGTCCAGGGGCGAGGGCTCGGGGGGTGAGAACGGCGGTGACATCACAGGTAGACCGGCAGGCCGAGTGGCCAGATTCGAGGGGCACATGGACGAGACTCCGGGGCGCGAGACGATTCGCCGCGCGCCGAAGCAGCTTTCGTGCCAAGAACAGCCGGGCGAGGTCTCAGGCGGGCGCGACGGCCTCGACCCGGGCGGGCACGTGTTTGTGGTGCGGCGTCCCGGCCAGCCAGTCGCGATCGCCGGACGACGTCAGCTCGTTGGGCGCGACGCCGTGCACGACCCGGCGGCCGTCGGCGTCCGGGTGGTCGAGCCCCAGGCCGTTGGGCAGCGTGACGTGGCCGGGCTGCAGCGTGTCCGTGATCTCCACGGGGGCCACGGCCGAGCCGCGACGCGTGGTGATGCGCGCCGGGGCGCCCTCGACGAGGCCCAGCGCCGCCGCGTCCTGCGGCGAGATGCGCAGCGCGCCGGCCGTGTCGTGTTTGCGCCACGCCGGGTCGCGGTAGATCGTGTTGGCCGTGCCCGAGCGCCGCTCGCCCGCCGCCAGCACGAAGGGATAGTCCGGGTCGCGCGCCGGCGCCTCGGCGAGCGTCGCCAGCTCGGCCAGCAACTCGGGCACGGCCAGACGCACGCGGCCGTCCGGCGTCTCCACGCGCTGCCACGTCGCGTCGTAGTCGTCCACGCTGAAGACCATGCCCGACCGGTTCGCCAGGATGGCGTCGAACAGCGCGTCCCCCAGCGCCGGGCCGTCGCCGGGGATGCCGGCGCGCTTGACCGCGTCCGGGAAGCTCATCGCGCAGCTCTGCGCGGCGCCCCACAGCAGGGCGGCCTCGGCGGCGTCACCGAGCGTGGGGCCGAGCGTCTCGTAGAGAATCACCGGAGCAAGCGCCATCAGCGGCGGCCGCATCGCCACGGTGCCCATGAAGGCCATCGCGAAGGCGCCGCGCCCCTGCTCGGG
>CAINDO010000169.1 GCA_903847385.1 uncultured Myxococcales bacterium | reverse complement strand
GAGCGCCAGCAGGATCGCCGGCTCGCACTCGACCTGCAGCCCCACCAGATCCGACTGGTGGTACACGCCGCGACCCCGCACGGCGACCTCGCCCGACACGCCCTGAATCCGCAGCTTCAGCAGCCGCTCCACGTTGAGCGGCAACGAGCCCAGGTTGATGCACAGCAGCCGGTGCTGCGAGAGCTCGGGCTCGATGAGCGCCGCCAGGGTCTCGCGCGTGGCGAACTGCACGACGTCCCCGGCCATGAGGAGGGGCGGCGACAGTGCGGCGTAGGCTCCCCAGGTCATTGCGGGGATTGTCCCCGACCCGGGTCGGGGCGTCAACGCCGAGGGCTGGCGGCGGGCGCGGGAAGCCCGTAAAACCAGCGCAGATGCACGCGAATCGTCGACCGAACACCGCGAACCGACCCCTGCTCGGACTGGGGCTCCTGCTGCTCGCGGGCTGCCAGGCGCTGATCGACGTCGACCACCCCCTGAGTTTCGACGCCGGCGGCGCGGGGTCGCCGACCGCGGACGTCGGGGCGGACGCGCGGAAACCGCCCGTCCCCGCCGACGCCGTCTCGGGCGACGCGCTGCGCCCGCCGCCGCCGGATCTTTCGCTGCGCCCGCCGGAGCTCGACTTCGAGACGCCGCTGCTCCCGGATCACGGCCTGCGACCCGACCCGTCGGACGCCCGCCCGCCGCCACCGCCGCCGCCGCCCCCTCCGGACGAGGACTGCCACGACACGGTGGACAACGACCTCGACCTGCTCGCCGACTGTGCAGACCCCGACTGCGCCGACGAGCCCTGCGACGACGGCGAGGTCTGCACGTACGACGACCGGTGTGACCCGGGCCCGGGCACGTGCCGGGGCACGACGCTCACCTGCGAGAGCACGCCGTGCATGCTTCGCGGCTGCACGGGCGGCCCCGCCTGCGCCGAAACACCCGTGGAGGCCAACAGCCCCTGCCCGGACGACGGCGACCCCTGTACGACCGACCGCTGCGACGGCGCCGGCGCCTGTGTGCCCGAGCGCCGGCCCGACGGCGCGCAGTGCGGCGGTGAACTGTACGAGCTGCGCTGCTGTAGCGGCGCCTGTGTCGATGTGTTCACCGACGCCGCGAACTGCGGCGGCTGCGGCATCTCCTGCGGCGGCCGCGCGTGTGTCGCTGACTTCGTGGGCGTCATCCCCCGCGTCTCGTGCCGCTGCCAGGGCAGCAACGCCCAGTGTCAGGCCATCCACCCCGACTACACATGTTATCAGAACCGCTGCAACTGCCTGAGCGACGCCGCCTGCGGCGACGGCATGACGTGTGTGAACATCACGAACAGCCCCAACTCGTGTGTGTTTCCGTAACGGGGTCTCGTCCCGACTCGACTCACTTCAGCGCGCGGATCCGGGCGCCCTCGAGCGCCAGCCGGTTCCCGGCCTCTCCCACGAATTCGAGGTCGCCGGAGAACCACTCGCCCAGCGGCGCGCTCACCAAGGGCCCGTAGAAGTGCTCGAATTTGCCGTCGACGCTCACCGTCACAATGGATGTGCCCCATTGGCCATGGTCGAGCGTGAAGCTCGTCCAGACGCCCCAGCGGTGCCCGCCCGCCGACCACTCGGCGCGAAAAAAGCTCTCCTCGGTGTTCTCGCTCCGGATTTCCTCGGTCTCGACGTCCGCGGGCAGGCCGGTTTCGAGTTCGTTGAACGAGATGTGACCGGAGGCGGCGCTGAGGACCGCACCGGGCGTACGCCACAAGACGGCGGGCGCGCCCGAGGGCGAAGGAACGTCGGCGACCGGGACGCAGCGCGCCCCGAGCGGTTCGATGGCGCACGACGACTCGACGGCGGTCGTGTTGCAATCGACCTCGATGTCCCAACAGCTCTCCTCACACACGTGCGTGTAGGCGACGTTGCCCTCGCAGCTCATGTCCTCGTCGCCGAAGAGCTCGCAACCGGCGAGGGAGACGAACAGGGCGAAAGGTGCGAGGCGAGCGAAGTGACGAGCGTTCATGGTGACCTCCGGTGTTTGACGACCGGAGAGATTTGCAACGACGATGCCAAGTCTTCGGCGCCGCGAAGACTGGCCGTCACGGGCCGACCCGAGCCCGCCGCGGCGTAGCCGTGCTCCACGGCGGCGGAGCCCCTGGAGCAGCGACCCGCCGGCTGTGGAGCGCGTGGCCGCCGGTCAGGGTTTGACGGCCGTGGCCAGGAACAGTTGCCCGCCGTGCAGCGGCAACGAGGGCAGGTCCCGCCGCTCGAACTGCGCGCCCACGGCCTCGAGCGGCGCCCAGGAGCGGCGGCGGATGTCCGCGCCGGCGAGCAGGTTCACCATCCGGCCCTGGAAACTCAGCTTTTCGGCGTGGCAGTCCACGATCACACAGCGGCCCCCGGGCGCGAGCAGCGACCACAGGTGGCCGAACGTCGCCTCGGGATCCGGAAACACCGACATGCCCAGGAAGATGTGCAGCCGATCCGGCCGGGCGCCGCCGACGGCCGCCAGATCCAGCGTCGTCGCGTCGGCCCGGGCGAGCGTGACGCCGGTCAGCCCACCGCGCTCGACGCGCCGCGCAGCCTGCCGCAGCATGCCCGCGGACAGGTCCACGCCGAGCACCCGACCCGAGGGCCCGACGCCCGCGCACAGGCCCGGGAAACTCTGCCCCGTGCCACAGGGCAGGTCGAGCACCACCGACCCGGGCTGCAGGTCCAGCGCGGCCGTCGCGAGCACGCGCTGCTCGCGGTAGTGCTTTTCCAGGGAGGCATCGTAGAAGGCGGAGAAGAAGTCGTACCAAGCCATGGCACGGGAGTATTCCCCCGGCATGGCACGCGGTCAACGCATTGCGCGCGCCCGCCCCGGTGTCGCGTCACACACGTCGCCGCGACCGTCCCGGTCGGAGTCGCGCTGGTCCGGGTTGTACTTGCCGACGCAGTTGTCGCAGCCGTCGCCGCGGCCGTCGTGATCCGCGTCCCGCTGCGCCCGATTGCCCAGCTTGGGGCAGTTGTCGCAGGCGTCCGGCCGGCCGTCGCGGTCGCGGTCCGGCGCGCCGGGGTTGGCGACCGCGCCGCACAGGTCGCAGGCGTCGCCGAGGCGGTCGCGGTCCCGGTCGCCCTGGTCGGGGTTCCACTTGACCGGGCAGTTGTCACAGGCCGTGTCCCAGCCATCGCGGTCGCCATCGCCGGGCGGGTTGCTCATGACCGCCACACATGGGTCGCAGGCGTCTCCCAGTCCGTCGTCGTCCGAGTCCGTCTGTTCGTGGTTCGGGGCCTCCGGGCAGTTGTCGCAGGCGTCGCCGACCTCGTCGAGATCGCGGTCCGGCTGCTGCGGATCGGCGATCTGCGGGCACACGTCGCAGGGGTCGCCCAGGCCGTCTCCGTCGGCGTCGGCCTGGTCCGGGTTGTCCGCCTGCGGGCAGTTGTCCGGCACACAGCCGGGGCCGAAGCCGAGGCCGATGCCATCGTCGTCATAGTTGGACCAGTAGGCGCCAAAACTGGAGTATTCAGCGGGGAACGTCGGCACCACGCCGGGCGGCGCCGTCATCGGATCCAGACGCTCACAGCGAGGCTCCGGGTTGTTCCGGCCGTCGATGAGACATGTGCGCTGCGGGCCCTCGGGCGTCTCGCGCACGAGCGCCACCCAGGCCAACTCCAACGGTTCGAAGGCGTACGCGTCGCCCACCCACAACACGATTTGATCGCAGATGCCACCGGGACCCGGAGCCCCGAAACGGTCGAGGCCGTCGTCGAGCCGGAAGCGCAGGGGGCCGATCGCGCCGGGCGGGATCGCCTCGTCCAGCGCAAGCTGCGCGTCCAACCCGGCGCGCACCTGCGCGTTCGCGCCGACGTCGGCGAACAGAATCTCGACGAAGTTCGGGCCGAGGTCACAAGCGTCGCCCAGGCCATCGCCGTCGGCGTCCGCCTGGTCCGGGTTGGGCGCCCGCGGGCAGTTGTCCGGCGAATCGGGGGACTGGATGGGCCAATCGAGGGCGTTCTCGACGCCATCGCCGTCCATGTCGGGGTCGCACGCGTCGCCCACACCGTCCGCGTCCTGATCCAACTGGTTCGCGTCCCAACGCCCGGGGCAATCGTCGATGTCCTGGGGCACGCCGTCGTCGTCGAATTGCGCCTCGGGCAGATCCGGCGACATGTCACAGACATCGCCGAGGCCGTCACCGTCCCGGTCGGACTGATCGGCGTTCTGAGACTCGGGGCAATTGTCCACATCCGCGCAGACGGCGTCCCCGTCCGCTTGGGCCGGTGAGCCACCGAAGATGAACACGGCGGGACCCACGCAGTCGTCGCAGGCATCCCCCAGCCCGTCACCGTCGGCGTCCCCCTGCTCCGGATTGTAGAGATCCGGACAGTTGTCCAGGTCGCAGACGCCGTCGAAGTCCTCGTCCCAGCGCCAGAGGTCGCCGGGGCAGATCTCGCAGGCGTCGCCCCAACCGTTGCCATCCAGGTCGGCCTGGTCCGGGTTGGCTTCGTTCGGGCAATTGTCCAAGCCGTCCGGCCAACCATCGCCATCGGGGTCGTCGTCGTGCACCTCAGGTTCGGGGAACCCCCGATCCTCCACGCCGACTTCGGGATCGCAGGCGTCGCCGATGCCGTCGCGATCGCGGTCGAGACCGCGCGGGTCGAAGGCGTCCGGACACGGGTCACAGGCGTCGACCAGCGTGTCGGCGTCGCGATCGGCGTGGGTCGCCGGGTCGCAGTCGCTCAGGACCAGGCTCACGGACCTGCCCGCGACGGGCTCGCCGATGTACTGAATGCCGTAGGGGGCGACGGCGTCGACGACCCAGAACCCGAGCCACGTTTCGTTGTAGCGGTACCAGTCCGAAGTCGGGGTGTGCGTCCCGATGTCCGAGACCGTGACGTCCCCCGTCGCCTCTTCGAATCGGACGTGTGCAGTATGCGTGTTCCTGAACTGCGGCATCAGGGGGATGTCCACCCACGAGACCGTGAACACACGTCGACCGGCGCGCCCCACCAGACGAAACTCGATCTGACGCGGGTACTTGACGACGTTCCGGTGGCCCGCCGGGGCGATGGTGGTGATCGAGTGGCTCGGCCAGTCGGCGATCACGGAGAAACCGAACTGCTCGGGCAGCGGAGCGTCGAACGAGAGCAACCCCGACGCGGACACATACGCCTGAGCGTGGGTCGTCCCACCGAGCGTGACCGGAAACGGCAGGTCGAAGGGCCCGTAGGTCTGGCGCCCCAGCTCGAACTCGATCACCTCGTCCGGCGGCCCGAGCGGAGCCTGCGCGGGCTGAAGCGTGACCCGCGGCCGAACGTCACCCCACGCGTAGAGCGCCGGCACGCTGTTCTCGTTGGGCCACAGCGGCTGCGCCCCCGCGCTCGCCGCCAGCAGCAGTGGGATGCAACCGAGTCCGCAGACCCGCGCCGTGCGCAACGTCACCATGGAACCTCCGCCGGGATTCGACCCTGGGCCCTCCCGTCGGCATCGGACCACAGCGACTTGAGCGCGCCCGGATCCAGATCAGGCGTTTCCCTGATCCTGCCGGCGCGCTCGCCGCCGAATCGCCGCCAGCCCGAGCAGCGCCAGGCCGAGCAGCGCCCCGCCGTGGCCCCGGGGACGCGGCGTCAGGCCGCAACCGCTCGACGTGCCGGAGTTCGACGCGCTCGTCGGCGTCCCCGGCCGCGCGTCGGGCCCGGGCGTCGGCGTGCGGGCGTCCGCGAACCCGTCGGCGTCCGGCGTGAACACCGCGTCCGGCGAGCGCCCGGCGTCCGGCGAGTCCGACGCGTCGGCCG
>CAINDO010000168.1 GCA_903847385.1 uncultured Myxococcales bacterium | reverse complement strand
GGCCCCCGTCCGCCCCGCGTCGACGCCCGCCAAGCCGGCCCCGGCGCCCGCGCCGGTGGTCGAGAAGCCCGCGCCCGCGCCGGTGGTCGAGAAGCCCGCGCCCGCGCCGGTGGTCGAGAAGCCCGCGCCCGCCGCGACGACTCCGCCCACCTATGCCGGCGACCCCCGTGCACGCCTCAAGGCCCGGCTCGCCGAGCGCGCCGGCCAGCGTCCGGAGCTCCCGCCCGAGCTGCCCAAGGTCGAGGCCCTTCAGGACTCGCCCTACGTCGAGCAGCGCGCTCCGGCCCCGGTGCCGGCCCCCGCGCCCGTCGTCGAGCGCCGCGCGCCGACGCTGCCCGAGGTCCAGCCCACGGACGACCTCGCGGCCGCCGCCGAGACCTACCTCGGTGGCAGCAGCGAGTCGCCCACGCTCGGTGCCCTCGCCGCCGCGCTGCCCGGTCGGCCCGACGCCGCCGGTCTTCGCGCTGCCCTTTTGGCCGAGAACGCGCGTCGGGCCCACGCCGGCCTCCGCGCGCCCTTCGTGTTCCGCTTCGATGGTCGCGTCGGCCTCTCGAGCGCCGCGTTGTCCGCGCGTTACCTGGAGCTCGAGCGCCGCATCCTGACCTCGATGGCGGAGCAGCGGGAGATCATCCGTCGCGAGCTCCTCGGCCGCGTGGGTCAGCTCTCGGACGTCGCCTTCGAGCAGGTCGTCCTCGATCTGCTGACGCGGCTCGGTTTCGGCGAGATCCGCACGGTTCATCGCAACCGCGGCACCCTGCTGGTCTTCGGTCGTCACGAGGCGCTCGGCGGGGCGGCCACGGCCATGGTGATCCGTCGGTCGGCCAACGAGATCGCCCAGGAGACCCTGGGCGCGCTCCGCAGCGCCCTCGACGACCTCGACGCCACGCACGGCCT
Organism: uncultured Myxococcales bacterium; assembly: GCA_903847385.1. Lineage (GTDB taxonomy): Bacteria > Myxococcota_A > Bradymonadia > UBA7976 > UBA1532 > CAINDO01. The sequence continues at coordinate 2,690 of CAINDO010000168.1, read as the reverse complement.
GATCCTCACGGCGGGGACCTTCTCCGCCGAGGCGCGGACCTCCGCGCTGGCGACGGACGAGGCGCCCCTCACGCTCATCGACGGCGCCGGCTTCGCGCGCCTGATGTACGAGCATGGTCTCGGCGTCGTCGCGCACGCCCCGGTCCTGCGTTACGTGGACGCGGCCTTCTTCGACAGCCTTGGCTGAAGCCCCGCGGCGCGGTCCCGGCCCCGCCGTTCGGAAGGGCCTGCTCGCCCTGGCCCTGACGGCCGGGGCGGCGGGCATGGCGCGCTACCGGGCGGGCCCCTCGGCCGACGTGGCCGCGGACGCTCCGCCGGCGGAGCGCGTGGCGGCCGCGCTCGTGGCCAACACGGGCCTGACCGTGGCCGCCGACACCCTGCAGCTCGTGCCCGTCCTGAACGCGCCCATGGGCCCCGGGGCGCCCGTGGCCGCGGTGTTCACCGCGAAACCGGCCGGGCAGGGGGCCTCGGACGTCTTCCGGGCGACGCTGCGCCTCGCGCCGAACGGCACGCCGCTGGTGGTCTCGGGGGTGACGAACCTGACGCGCACGCCGGACAGCGATGAGCGCCTGCTCGACGTCGTGCCCGGGTGTCTCCTGTTCGCCAACGTCCTCGGCGAGCGCCCGAGCGGCGCGGTGCTGCTCGACTTCGAGCGCGAGCCGACCCCGGTGGACGCCGGGCCCCTCGTCCGCCTGCTGGCCGGCCTCTCCGCGTGGCAGTCCTACGGCACCGCGCAAAGCCCGGAGCGTTTCGACCTGGCGCTCGCCGCCCCCGCCCGGTCGCTCACCGGGCGCTGCACGGACGCAGGCGCCGCGCTGCAACTCGACGAACACGTGGACCTGGTGCTCGACCGCGCGGCGGGCACGCTCACGCCCCCGGCGGCCGGGCGCCTGCAGGTCGGTGGTCCGCCACCCCTGGAGGTCTTCACGCTGCTGGCCGACGCCCTGCGCTCCTCCGAGGTCGTCGGAACGGCCCGGGTCGTCGCGCTCGAGGCCGCCCTCTTCGAGTTTCGTGACTGGGTCTTGAGGACACGTCACGGGCTGTTTCCCACGGCCGAGGACCGGCAGCCCGTGGCGCCCTCGGTCCGGACGCCGGCGGCCCGCGCGACGGGGTGGCCGCCCGGGCCGCTCTCCGTGCCCCACGAGGAGGCCGTGGCGGGCGAGGGTGAGTGGACGAGCCCGGTGGCCAGCCCCGGTGAGACGCCCGCTGCCGCCGGCGAGGGCCCGCCCGTGCTCCGCACGTTCCTGCGCGTGGACCCCGAGCGCCCGTACGAGCGCGTTTACCTTTTCGCGTTCGACATGCGCCGGCTGGGCCTGCACTTCGTCGGGGGCACCACGGATCCGCGCTCGACGACGGGCGTTCGCGGCCGCGGAACCATCCCGGCCGAGCACCGCGCGGCGCTGGTGGCCACGTTCAACGGCGGCTTCAAGGTCGACCACGGCGTCTTCGGCGCGGCGGAGGGCGGGCAGGTCATCGTGCCGCCGGCGGCGGGCCTGGGCACGGTGGCGCTGGACGCCCTTGGGCGCGCGCGGTTCGGGGTCTGGGATCTGGCCGGCGAGCTGCCCGTCGAGGTCTCCGGGTTGCGCCAGAACCTGCCGCCGCTGCTGGCAGGGGGCGTCGTCAATCCCCAGCGCATGCACAACTGGGGTCAGCTCGTGTCGCGGCTGGACGAGTCGCAGACCCCCCGCTCGGCGCTGGGTGTGACGGACGGCGGGATCCTGGTCTTCGGCTGGGCGCCGGCGACCTCGGCCGAGCTGCTCGGCGAGGCCATGCGCCGCGCGGGCGTGCAGTTCGCGATCCACCTGGACATGAACCCGAACCACACGGGCCTCGAGCTCTACCCCGCCGGCGCATCCGACGCGCCGGAGCGCACGAACGCGCTGCGCGGCGCGCCGGAGATGGACTTCCGCGAGCGGCGCTGGTTGGGCGTGGACGCTCGGGACTTCTTCTACTTGACCATGGCGGCCTACGAGCAGCGGCCGACGTCCGAGCCGCAGGATCTGGGGGTGGCCACGCCCGAGGGTCCGGACGCGCCCGTGCGCCTCTGGCGGCTCGACGCCGTGCGACCGCAGAGCATCCCCGGGCTCGCCGAGCCGGCGCCCGTCGCGCGCGGTCCCGGGGCACCGCGGGTGCTCAAGTTGCCCGCCGCGCCCGTGTTCTGGGTCGACTCCGGCGTCCGCAGCGCGGCGGCGGAGCTCGGCCTGGTGGTCGGCGGGCGGGTGTGGCGTGCGCCCGTCGCGGACGTCCTGACGCTGACCGTCGATCAGGACGGCGTGCCGCGCATCGGGCCCTGGCCGGCCGGGGGAGACGCCAGCCGTTTCCCCGAGCTGCTCCAGGGCCAGACGATCCTGCGGGCCGGCACCGTCACGGCGGCGCTGCCCGAGGACGCGGACACGGTCGTCGCGCCCGGGGGCGGGCACACCGCGCACGCGGCGGCCGACGACGATGGGCACGCCGTCGCCGCCGGGCACTCGACGGACGCGGCGCCCGTCGAGGCCACCCGCGGGCTCGTCGGCCTCGGCCAGGACGCCCAGGGCCGACTGTTGCTCGCGGCGGGCGCCGGCGCCACGCCGGCCGGTCTGGCCAGGGCGATGCTGGACGCCGGCGCCACGGACGCGCTGCTGCTAACGGGGAAACCCACCGCCGAGACGGGGCGCGTCCGATTTTTCCAGGGGGGGGGGGACAAGCGC
>CAINDO010000167.1 GCA_903847385.1 uncultured Myxococcales bacterium | reverse complement strand
GGCCTGCACCATGGCCTCGGTGACCCAGGTGCCGTCCTGGCCGGGGCGGGGCGTCTCGCCGCAGGCGCGCATCACCCGCTCGAAGGCGGTGTCGTACTTCAGGGTGTACACGCCGCGCCGGATCCACTTGTCGGTGGTGCGGCCCACGTGCAGGGACTCGGGCAGGAGCACGAACCGCCAGGGCGGCGAGTGCCACAGAATCGGCTCGCCCTCGCTGTACCAGGGAAAGATGGCGTTCTGGTAGGCGAGCAGCAGGCGGGCCTCGCTCAGGTCACCGCCCACGGCCAACAGCCCGCTCGGATCGGCCAGGGCCGGGTCGGGGAACGCGATGCGACGGTCGAGGCGAAAGACGGGCATTCCATCGCCGCTTGACCCGAAATTCGCGAGCAATCTCCAGACCAATCTCTTAGAACGCAGCCCGTCTCGCGGACCCCACTCACGCCGCCGCGCCCCGAGCCTCCGCCGCGTCCGGTGCCGCCTTGGTCGCCCGTCGGGCCGGCCGGGCCTCGGCGACGGATCGGTCGTACAGCGCGAAGGTCCGCGTGACGAGGTCGCGCGGCAGCGCCGGGTTGTGAGCCATCTCGGCCGTCAGCGTGGCGCGCATCGACTTGAAGATCCGCATGCCCTCGGCCGCCAGTGTCACCGGGCTACCAATGCCGGCGCCGGCGGCGGTCGGGCCTCGCGCGCCGGACACGGTCTCCTGTGAGATGAGCGTCGCCAGCGTCTCGGCACAGGCGAGGTACTCGCGGGCGCGCTCCAGCACCGTGCCGCCGCCCAGGCAGGGGATCGCCGCGAGGCTCTTGGCGTGGGCCTCGACCAGGGGCGCGAGGCTCTGCGCCGCGTCCACACGGCGGATGGCGGACATCCGCGCGCTCGGGCGCTTGGGCAGCACGTGCGCGCTGACCTCGGCCAGCGCCGCTCTGACCTGCGGCTTCTGCTTCCGGTCGGTGGCGAGTCCGGTGATCGTCGCCCAGATCGTGTTCATCAGATCGTTCTGCAGGTCCATCTGCTCCTGGACCAGCGCCTTGTCGGGCGCCGCGCCTCCGCCGTTGGCCGCCGTGGATGCGCGCTGCGCCCGAATCGACTCGAGCAGGCGCGCGACCTGCGCCGTGTAGAGTTTGCCGGTCATGAGCTCGGCCAGCTCCGGCGCGCACCGTGCCAGGTAGTCCTCGGCAATGAACTCCATTCGGTTGACGTGAAGTACGGACATCTCGGTTGCCTCCGCTGTGGTTGCCGGGGTGCGCCCCTCGCGCCCCGTAGGACGCTGCTTCGGTTCACCACCCACTGGATGTTGAACATGGTGGGTCGGCGCGCACCCGCCCGACGTTGCGCAACGGCGGTCGCCTCGAAAATCGTCGGGGCCTGGACCGCCGGATATGCGCCCTGGTCGAATTTCGACGCCGGGCGGTGTCAAACAACGGATTCGTCGTGGAATTCCGACATCCCGAGGCCTGTCGCCGTTTCCCATGCTTCGATATTCCAAGTTCTCGGCCACGGCCAACCGCGCCATTCGCCGCTGACGAACCGCACGGGCTTTCTGTGAGCCGAGTCGAGAAAAAAAAGCGACCCCGCCAAATTAAACAATTGACTCACCCCCCCCCATGTGCAGTAGCGTCCTACCAAGCGCACCGGCTGCGGATCTCACGCCTGAGGGCACTTCAGGCGCAGCCAGAGGCGCGTCACCATCGAGGGAGAGGGTCGCCATGCTGATTGATGTCGTCGATGCGCTGTTCGTGCCCTACGGGTCGTCGAGCGTGCAGTATTCCCAGGGTTTTGCGCTCAACAACGACAACAACGTCACCGCGGAGATCCTGTTGATCTCCGCCACCGCGACTACGGGCGCGTCCGTCTACTTTCAGATGTCGGACGACAAGCAGAACTGGGTGACCCACACGACCTCGGTGGTCAGCTTCGCGTCGGGCGACGCCCCCCGCAAGGCCACGCTCTCGGCGACGGGCATCGTCTCCGCCTACGGCCGCTTCAAGTTCTACGCGACCGCCGGCGACTGCCTGTTCAAGGCGTCGGCGTTCACCAAGCGGACGTGACGGGAGCAACCAATGTCGGACACTCTGATGCAGGAGTTCTTCCTGCCCGCAACCGGTGGCACGGCCGTCGAATTGACCGGTGAGCCCATTCCGCTGCAAGCCGCCGTGCGGGCCAGCCTTCAACTCGTCCACGTGTCGTCCGCGGCCGGCGGATCAAAGTTCAAGGTCGAACTGCAGACGACGAGCGACGGCGTGGACTGGACCACGCTCGCCAGCCCAACGGTCAACTGGTCGAGCAGCGCCCACAACGCACCGGGAACCGAGCTGGCGTACAGCAACACGGCTCTGGCCAACTCGACCGCCTGCCGGCTGCGCATCGCGATTGCCGCCGCTTCGTACGACTCGCTGATTCGCGTGACCCTCAAACTCCAGGAAGTCCGCTGAGGAGGCCGACCCGACATGCTCCACATCGTTGCCGACGACCTCTACATCGAGACCTCGGGCTCGGCGGTCACCCAGTACACCGAACCGCTCGCGCTCGACGGCAAGAACACCGTCCAGATCGAAGCCTGGCTCGTCTCGGCGCGCGGCATGAGCGGCCCGGGCATGAGCATCGCCCTCGAGGCGAGCTCGGATTTGGAGAACTGGAAGACCTTCTACTACCCGTACCAGATTTCCTTCTACAGCTCATCGTCACCCTGGGCGACGGCGCCGTCGGGAACGATCAGCTCGGTGGAGCCGATTCCCTTCGAATACGTCCGGCTCGCCATCACCCTGAATGAAACGGCCGCGGCGGTCGTCGTTCGCGCCGGCATGCGGCCGCGCAACCTGATCTGACGTCGCGACGTCGCTGGAGCTGACCATGAATACTGAAGTCGCCCGGGCGCTGGTCGTCGAATCCGGCCAGACCAAGTACACGCCCGCACTGGAGCTCAACGACGACACGATCGTCAGCCTGCAGGTCCTGGCCGTAAGCCAGTTCGGGGCGTCGACCATCGGTCTGACCGGGGCGCTGCAGGAGAGCGCGAACCTGGTCGACTGGACCCACATCTCGGGCAGCACGACCACGGTTCTCACGGTCGCGCCGGGCCTGAAGCGCAGGCGGGTCGGTGGCGTTGTTTCCGGGTACATCCGCGTCCAGTTTGACAACACCGGCCCCGGAAAGTGTATCGTTCGGGCGCAGCTCTCGACCACGTCCGCGCCCGCGTGAGGTAGAATGAACCCCGTTCTCGTTCAACGACCTGACAAACGCTTGACGCCCGCGCTCGTCAGCGCCGGCCTGGGGCTGTTGTCGCGTCCGCGGGGCGAGAGTTCCAAGTCGCTGCGACCGTGCGCGTGCACGAGCGGATCACAGAGTACAGCGCAAGCACCATGGGCGTTTCGCGCCGCCGGCTCCACTGGCGAGTGCACCTCCGGTGGGCGTTGCGGGGGTGATTGTTGCGGCGGCGGCGGTTGCAGCAGTGAGCCGCAATACAAGCGCGCGACGACGAAAGCCATGCCGGGCGGTGAGAAGTGTCCCCCCTTCACGCGCTTCCCCCGTCCGAAGGATCCGCCTCGCAAGCCGGAACATCCGAAGCATCCGACCAAGCCGAAGTCACCGGTTTCGACCAAACCACCTGCGCCAGAGCCACCAAGGACATTCCCGACCCCACCTTTCGGCGGGTGGGGTTGTTTCACGCCAGCAGTCGAGAACCCGACACACGGCCCGTACGAACCTGATGTGATGGAACTCATTTGGAGGGGCGGTGCGCTGGTTGACATCGACACGGCGTTCCCCGACGCTGAGTCGCGAAGGCTCGCAGAGCACGAGACTTGGACTGTCCGTGGCCTTTGCGCGCAGCCGGCCGGCGTCACGGGCCCTGTGCCGTTTGTACTCATGATGCACCAGAATAGCGGCGCTGGGCGGCCGTCCCGAGGGTATGTCGATTTACAGAGGCTCCTCGCTTCACATGGGATTGCCTCTGTCAGTGCATCGGACAACGATCATGAAGAAGAAGAGCCATTCACTCATCCGGGACTTGAATTCAGCGATGAGGCACGACGCGCGGCACTTTGTGTTCAACTGGCCGAGCGATTTGCCGTCGCCCGTGGCCTATCCTTCGGTCCGCAGATTGGACTCCTTGGTCATTCTCGAGGCGGTTGGGCCGCCCAGAACCTTGCAACACTCATCAATCGCGGCTCCGACAATCTCATTGGACTGGCAGACAACCCGGAGTCGTTCGCGGGAAGTCGAGTCGAGGCGCTGTGTCTTGTCGGAACCTCCAGCCACCACGCGCTTGCGCCGTCGTGCCCGATTCTGTTGATTCAGGGCAGCCGAGACGAGGACCTCCTTCTGGACCCTTCCTGGTGGCTCGCTGGGCGGAGTGCGGCGGGATTCGTTTCCGTAGCATACGTCTTTTCCGCGAATCACAATTCGTTCAACAGCGAGCATCCGGATGGCGTTTTCCCGGGCGGCAGAACTGGACCGAACTCGTCAGCCATTCGGCCGGTGCGTGAGCACGTCAGGATCTTGACTGGATTGGCAGGCGCCTTGTTTCTGCAGACACTCGCAGGTCGCCAAACCGCTCTCGTGAGTGGCACATCGGTCTTGCCACAGCGTTCTGCGACACCCGACTACCGAATTGCCTACCGTGCAAGTGACTGCGTTGCACTCATCCGAGAGTTCGGCGCTAGCTCTGTAAACCGCGGCCGCGAGCTCACCATCGATTCTCTAGCAATAGGTGCCACTCACACTCCCGATACTGACGTGCAGGCGGCCGTCTTCAACGGCCTGAATGCCGATGCCCAGGAGTGGCCTTCAGATGTCAGCGTCTACTTTGGGCCTGGAGACCGTCGGCCAGCCATCATTTGCTGCGGACACGGGCTCGTGATTCGCCAAAGGAATCCAACGAGACAGCCGCCGAATGGCGTCGGCGCCGGAGTAAGGATTCCGTTGCCAGGCCGTGTTGTGGACCTTCGAGAGTGGATGATTGCCGTCACCGCAGCTTCTGTCGACCCAAGGCCCTCATTCTTGCGCATTGGCACGCCAACTCCGCCGACATTCATGGGCGGTGGGCTTTGGATCGGAGTCGAGTCACCAATTCGAGCAGTCGGGCCCGCCTTTGTCGGTTGGTCCGGCCCGAGGCGCCTTGATGTGAATGAAGACCTCCAGGCCGAGATGGTCTCGCGACTAGACATCCCGATTCCCGGTACCCCGGGATTTCAGCGCGTCCAATGCAAGGACGATAACTGGGCGAGACTCAATCACCGACCCTACTACTGCGATCGGGCCGACCAATCTCCCAGAAACAATGGGACGACCGCGTTTGCGACGACTCATTGGTTTCCAGCTGACTGTTTTCCCGTTCCAGCAAAGGACGAGCCGGCTGAAGCCATCGCGGTTTGGCTGTACCCAGACAGCGAAGCTCCGGTCGCGATTCAACGGGTCGATCTAATTCGACGCGCGAGACTGCGCCGTGATTAGTCAGCGGCCATTTCCTGCCACGCAGCCATCTGATGGCAGAAGACACTTCTTTGTGCGCATTGGGTTGGCAGCATTGCTCTGTCATGCCTGCATCGAGACCGCACCAACGGCTACTGAGTGCGGTCAGGACATCTCTAACGTGCAGGACGACGCGGATCACGTGGACGCCACGTTGGAACATGACGCTGCCCCTGCACCACCAACCTGGGTGAATCTGCATGGGCTACCTGCGACCAACACGCTGGAGTCTGACGCGTATCCTGGCCTCGATGTTTGCAGTCTCACCTTTATCTGTCCTAACGGCACTACGGGTTTCGCGGTCGAGGCGGTCGCCGACTTGGGCGGTGGCCTGTATCTCGACGATATTCCTGAGGGCCACTCGATTCCGCTGGACCCAGAGAAGGCCCTCGGGCCGGGAGATGCATCGTGTCTCTTCTCCGACGATGTCCTGAACTTCGTTACGTTGGGACGCGAAGGGAGCATCAACCTACGGCTTGCTGCCCGTGACGGGAACGCCGGCGACGCTGAGTCGCTCGACCTTTCCGGCTGCACGCTTCACATTCAGTTCGCGGAAGGATACGTCGAACCGATGCTTGTCGAAGTCTGTCCGAGTTCAGTTCCTGAGGACTGTCAACCGCTGGCCGAGGTCCCATGGGCATTCGCGCCGAACGGCGTCAACGTGTTCGTACCTTCCCTTTGAGCCCGGTCTCCAGCGGTTCGCGCTGTTGACGTCCCGCGCCCCCACGAGGTGAAATGAACATCGCCCTCGTCAACCAGCTCGACAACCGCTTCACGCCGGTCCTCGCGCGCGGGCTCCAGGCCGCAGGGCACGCCGTCACGGTCGTCGCCCCCGGCGGCCTGCCGCCGTCGCGGCTCGACGAGGCCGTCACCCAGGCGGACATCACCTTGTCCCTCTGGGCCGATGGTCTGGCGGCTGACCTGGCGAAGCGTCGAGACCTGCGCCTCGTGACGTTCGTGCGAAGCTACGAGGCGCTCACCCCCGGCATGATGGAGGCCATCGAATGGCGCAACGTCGCCGGCGCAATCTTCGTCGCACCGCACGTCCGACAGCTCGCCAACGAACGATACCCGGCCCTGCGCGATGTCCCGCACCTCACCCTCCTGGACGCAGTCGACCCCGGTGAGCACCCCTTCCGGCCGCGGGAGGCCGGTGGAACTCGGCTTGGTTATCTCGGCTACCTGAACGGCAAGAAGGGCATCCCGCTGCTCATCCAGTGCCTTGCCGCGGCCGTGGCGCTCGACCCGCGGTATGTGCTGCACATCGCGGGGGCGTTTGATGAACTGCGGACCGAGGCGTATTTCCGTCACATCGTCGCCGCCGCAGGTCTCACGCGCCACGTCGTCCTGCATGGCTGGCAATCGGACATCCCGCGCTTCCTGAGCGAGGTCGACTACCTGCTCAACACGTCCCCTTGGGAGGCCTGTCCGAACGCCGTGATCGAGGCGATGGCCGCGGGCGTAAAGCCCCTCGTCCACCACTGGCCGGGCGCAGAGGCGCTCTTCCCCGCGGAGTGCCTCTTCGTTACGGTCGAAGACTTCACGGCGAGACTCCGCGCATCAGAATATGACTCCGACAAATACCGCCGCGTCGTCGAGGAACGATTCTCGGTCTCGTGTCAGATACCGGTGCTGGACGACTTCCTGCGCACCATCGCCGCGTCTCCGCGACGCACGGCGCAGCAAGCCACCGTCAGCGTGTGCATGATCGCCGGCGCCCAGACGGAAGCGGCCCGTCGGCAGCTCGACGCTCGACTCGGTCCGGCACTGGAGAGCGCGCGCCCGTGGGTCGACGAGATCGTAGTCGTGGACACGGGCTGTGGTCCAGTCGCCCGCTCGGTGTTGGACGCCATTGCGCGACGATGCGCCGCCGACGGCGGACCGCAGGTGGTCGTCGAGGACCAGCCCTGGACCGGCGACTTCTCGTTCCACCGAAACCACTCGCTCAGCCTCGCATCGGGCGACTGGACGCTGGTGCTCGACTCGGATGAGGAGCTCGTTGCCGAGAACGCGCCGCTGTTGCGGGCACTGAACGAGGCGCCGCCCAAGACCGGGTGTTTCCTCGTAGACCTTCACAACCTCGTTCAGGGTGGTCAAACCCACCTGCTGCACGCGCGCCTGTTTCGTCGTGGCGCCATTCGCTACTCGCAGCGGGTCCACAACATCCCCGAGATTCAGGGCGCCATCGAGAAGTGCGACCTGGCCATCCTCCACCACGGCTACGCCGAAACGGGGGACACGGCGCAGGCGCGCACCGATCGTCGCGTGACCATGTGCGAGCGCTGGGTCGCGGAGGAGCCCGAGAATCCGAGCGCGTGGACCTACCTCGCGTACGCCCGCCTCGAAACAAAGGAGACCCTGGAACAGGCGCTCGATGCCGCCAACCGGGCCCTGGCGCTCCACGAGGCCCAGGGCACCCCGGCGGCGCGACTGCCCCACGCGGCCTTTCCGCTGATGGCCGCGGCAGCGCGCCTCGACCGACCGGACGACGTTCTCCGCGGCGCGCAAATCTGCACGGACGCCGAGCCGCTCCACCCGGATCCGTTCTACTTCGGCGCGCTGGTTTTCGCCCGACTCGGGCGCTGGCACGACGCCTTCAACGCGGCCGGCCGTTTCCTCGAACTCCAGGCCCGCGCACGGGTGCGGTCCGAAATCTTCGTCGGCTTCGAGAACATGACGTACTCACGTACCCAGGAGATCCTCCGTGTGCTCGGGACGGCGATGGTTCGGCTGGAGGAGGGGGAAGTATGAAAGACAAGTTGAGGAGTGGGGCTGACGATTGTGGGTGCGACGGGAGCCCTGCGCCGAGCGCCGTTCGGGCTAAGCCGGGACCGGATTCACTGCAGACGACGTTTGAACGACTGAACTCGCGGGAACGACAGAACTGTCGAGCGAGCGGGAAGCATCCATTGGCTCGGTCTGCAGCGCAGACTTTGCACGCCCCGACCATGGCATCGTGGGCGTTTCTGTCTTGCACCGACAAGGCGGCTACCAGAGTCGCTACACAGCGTCACAGACCCGGAGCAGTTCTGACAGACGTGAACAGAGCATCGTTCCTCTTCGCCGAGCTGCGCAGCGGTTGCCTTGGTGTCCGGTGCATACCCGCGTTCGGCATTGAGACTCAGGTCCGGCCTCTAGGACTACGAAGCGATTCACAGGCGGGCGCCGATAATTCCGGCGCCATTCCGATGTCTAGAAGTCAAAACTCAGACACGTCTTCCTCGGGAACTGATGAAGATCTTCAGAATGGAAGTACATCCAGAGAGGCTGAGACTCCTGGGCGGCATACGCACAAGGCCAAAGATAGTCCGCCATGCCATGCTCCGTTTGATCTAATTGTCTCGGCGTCGAACGGAGTACTAAATCTGCAGCGACCGGCGTGGCATGATCTCACCTACGCCTTGACATCTCTGAACCGCCCGACGACTCGACCTGGTGAGGCCCCGCCGGTCGTCCTGAGTGAAGCCGACTTGGCACGCGGAGTCGGTATGGTTGGTGCTGGGGCGGTCGTATCCGCCGTGCCCTCGTCAGGAGCAGTTGGGGACCTCGGTGATTGGCTTCATTTGTCGGTCCGGCGAACCGACACCATATCGGTGGCACTCAGCGCAGAAGACCTCGGTATGAGGGTCAATGAGCGAATCGTGGCGACCGTACCAACTGCGGGATTTGTGGCGATTCGGATTGGAGATGCCCTGAGGAATCTCGCGGGAAAAGTGGGGGCGCGCTTTCGGCCGCAAGACGCCTGTGCTGGACCTGTGCCTGTTCAAGATGCCGCCGGCGCAACACTTGGATATTCTCTCGACGGATCTTACGCATGTGTCCAAGACCCTCACGAACACCAGCGAGTGTATGGATTCTCGTTGGCGCCTGAGACCGCTGTGCAGATTTCGGTCGAACTCTCGGTTGAGAAGGTAGGACGTCGTCGCCGGCCCAGCGGTCCTGACGCCTGGCGCGATGTAAAGGTCCAAATCCCGCCACCGGCCGTTGATGGTGTGTTCGTTGGCCTTGGGAGGGCGACGCCCAATCCGCGCGCTTTTCCTGACAGTGGCGTCACAAGTCTCATTGGGGACCACGTAGCCGACGTGTTTCTTATCGGAGGTGGAGACGGTAGACGCTATGGCGGAGGCAACCGGGAGCCGATGTCGACAAGCGCTGCCGCGTCGTTTTTGGCACACGGAGAACTTTTCGGAGCTCTGCCACTCCGGGGCTTGCCGAGCGATCGATCTGGGATCTACTACTTGCCCCCCGACGCACCTGTGCCGTGGACGGTCTTGCGAACGTATCGTGGCGCAACGCGGCCAGGAGACTGGAGGCAATTGATGGAGGGCCGACCGGACTACCTGTTGCCCGAGCGCAACGCTTCGGGCCGCGCGACAGGTCAGTCGACTCTACGAATTCAGTTTCTTCTGACCATTTTTCCTGCCGTCCGGGAAAGCGCGACTCCGTTGATCGACTTGTCACACGTGAGGCGGGAGGACCCCCGCCCTGGCGAGTCCAACCACGAACCGATCGTGTATGAAGACTACAATGGACTTCTCTTTCCATGCCGTGTTTCGGTCTCGACCTATGACGCACAGGGGACTCGGACAATTTTCCACACCTACTCTCGATCGCCATCCGGACTCCGTTATGATTCGACAGGTCGCGCGAACGGGATCTCGACTTTTGTGGGAGGCGTCGGCGACCGGAATCTCGCATTGTTCGTCGGAGGGGTCAGGGAGGCAATGGGGTTCGTTCAGGACACCAATATCACGGTCCATTGCATATCCATTAGAACTGCCGGAGTCGCTGAGTGAAACTGGTGAACCATCGCACGGTCAAGCACTTCCAATTGCCGCCCGTCGCATCGATGATCGCTATAGTGGCATGCAATGCACCGGCGACGCCCGCTGCGGACGATGCAGAACGCCCAGACCAGGGATCTCGTTCCTGGGACATTTCCAGGCCCGCCCAAGTGAGTGACTCACTCGTGTCTCCTCCCGAAACAGACGGCGGCTTGCCGGATGCACGCCCGGACGACGCCGAGGCCGCCGCCGGACAATTTCCCTGCGACGTCGACCGTGGTGTGATTGTGATGACGGATCTCTATTCTGGCACTCCCGTCGGGAACGGCGACAGCGTGCGCACATATCAGCCCTATGCTGTGAACGACACATGGACGCTGGAGCATTCTGACTGGTTGCATGAGCCGTGTTACAACGACTGGGAATGGTCACTGTTGCGAACGGATGGACTGGTCGCCGGCGGCGTCGGGGAGTCATATCACCCCGACGGGTCGCTGGACTTCGACGACCCGCTGACTTCGAACGGGGTTGCTCGCTTTCTTGAGAGAGGCGAGGTCGAAGTCGTCTTGCTGCGGCGCGATGGTCGTGGGCTCGTCCCACCGCAGACACGGAGCCTCCGGGTCGTCGTCGAATGACTCACCCCCCCGGCCAGACCCGCCCCACCGCCCGCGGCAGCGCGAACCGCAGCCCGCGCAGGTAGTCCGCCCGGGCGATCTCGACCCCGCCGAAGCGCGCGACGTGGTCGGTGTAGACCTGGGAGTCGATGAACACGTAGCCCTGCTCGAAGAGCCAGCGGGCGAGCACGGCGAAGGTGACCTTCGAGGCGTTGTCGGCGTGGCTGAACATGGACTCGCCGAAGAACACGCCGCCCATCGTGAGGCCGTAGAGGCCGCCGACGAGCTCGCCGTCGAGCCAGGCCTCG
>CAINDO010000166.1 GCA_903847385.1 uncultured Myxococcales bacterium | reverse complement strand
GCGTCGAGTCCCCTGTGGGCTCGGGAGAAACTTCATTGCATTTCAACGACTTCGACGCGTTGCGCCCGCTGGGCTTCGACGCGTTCTTCGAGGCGGGGCTGGCTGCGGCCGACGCCGCCGATCCGGCGGTTTCCCGCCTGACCTGTGCCCGCGTGTGCGCCGCCCACCGGGACGCCTTCGACCTGATGACCGCCCCGGACGCCCCGGTCCTGCACGCGCGCCTGCCGGGCGCGTGGCGCCGCGACCGCGGGCCCGAGGACCTGCCCACCGTGGGCGACTGGGTGCTGTGCGAGCCGCCCGTACCCGGGCAGGGAGGCGACCTGTGCGTCGTGCGCCACGTGCTGCCGCGACGCAGCCTGTTCGTGCGCCGCGCCGCCGGCCCGCGGGAGGCGCCGCAGACCGTGGCCGCCAACGTGGACACGGTGCTGCTGGTGAGCGGCCTGGACGGCGACCTGAACCCCCGCCGCCTGCACCGCTACCTGGCGCAGTTGCACGACTCCGGCGCCCGCGCCGTGCTCGTGCTCAACAAAGCCGATGACGCCGACCGCGCCGCCGCGGGCCTCGCCGAGTTGGGTGCGCTGGCCGACCGGTTCCCCGTGCACACGGTGAGCGCGCTGCACGACACGGGGCTCGACGCCCTCGCGCCCTACCTGGAACCGGGGCGGACGCTGGCGCTGGTGGGCTCCTCCGGCGTGGGCAAGTCGACGCTGGCCAACCGCCTGTGCGGTCAGGCGCGACAGGACACGGGCGAGGTGCGCGAGCACGACGCCCGGGGCAAACACACCACCACGCGGCGCGAGCTGTTCCGGTTGCCCGGGGGCGCGCTGCTGCTGGACACGCCGGGCATGCGCGGCCTGGGGCTCTGGGACGCCGAGGGCGGCGTGGCGGCCGTCTTCGACGACGTGGAGGCGCTCGCGACCCGGTGCCGGTTCGGCGACTGCCGGCACGCCGGGGAGCCGGGCTGCGCCGTGGGCCGCGCGCTGGCGAGCGGTGAGCTCGACCCGGCGCGGGTCGCCGAGTGGGAGGCCTTGCGGCGCGAGGCGGCCTTCGAGGCGCGCAAGGTCGACCCGGCGCTGTTCGCCGAGCACCGCCGCGTGTGGAAGGCCCGCAGCAAGGCCGCGCGCTCCATGCGGGACTGACGCCCCGCTCCACGGACGGGCCGCTCAGTCGTAAGCGCGCTCGCCGTGGAGCGCCTCGTCGAGGCCCGCGGACTCCTCGGTCTCGCTGGTCTGGACCGGCGTGACGCGGTCGATGAGCCAGAGCGCCACGTAGGTGAACAAGAACCCATAGGCCGAGGCGGCGGTGACGGCGACGAGCTGCTTCACGAAGAAGCCGCTGTCGCCATACAGCAGGCCGTCGGCGCCGGCGGCGTTGATGGTCTTCGTGGCGAACACACCGAGCAGGATGGTGCCCAGGATGCCGCCCACGCCGTGCACGCCCCAGACATCGAGCGCGTCGTCCCAGCCGAGGCGGTTCTTCAGGGTGATGGCGAAGTAGCAGACCACGCCCGCGGTGATGCCGATCGCGACGGAGGCGTGAAGGGTCACGTAGCCGGCGCAGGGCGTGATCGTCGCCAGGCCGGCCACGGCGCCGGTCAACAGGCCGACGAACTTGGGTTTCTTCTCCAGCGTCCAGGCCAGGATGAGCCAGGTGATGCCGGCGAAGGAGGCCGCCGTGTCGGTGTTCAGGAACGCCTGCGCGGTGACGCCATCGACCTGCAGCTCACTGCCTGCGTTGAAGCCATACCAGCCGAACCAGAGCAGGCCCGTGCCCAGGGCCACCAGCGGGATGCTGTGCATACCGGGATCGGCCACGCGGCGCCGACCCACGTAGAACACCGCCGCCAGGGCCGCCATGCCGGCGATGGCATGCACGACGATGCCACCGGCGAAGTCCAGCACGCCCCACTTGGCCAACAGACCGCCGCCCCAGACCATGTGAACGAACGGGAAGTAGACGAAGAGGAGCCAGACCGTGAGGAAGATGAGATACGCCGGGAATCGGATGCGATTCGTGAACGCACCGGTGATGAGCGCCGGTGTGATGATGGCGAACATCATCTGATAGGCGCAGAAGACCAGCACGGGGATGCGGGCGCTGCCGGCGAAGACGGTCGTGGGCTCGATGCCGGCCAGGAAGGCCATGTCCAGGTTGCCGATGATGCCGCCCTCGCCGCCGCTGAAGCAGAGCGAGTAGCCACAGATGTACCAGATCACCGAGGTCCACCCCATGGACACGAAGCTCTGCATCATGATGGCCAGCACGTTCTTGCGGCCCACCAGGCCGCCGTAGAAGAACGCGAGACCCGGCGTCATCAGCATCACGAGGCTCGTGGCGAGCAGCATGAAGCCGGTGTTGCCGGTGTCGAAGAGGGGTTGGGTCGCCTCCATGGGGGGCTCCTTGGGTCGTGGGGCGCCGAGTGCCGGCGCAGCCCGCACGGTGGCCCTCCCCGCAGCCGGGCAGCATCGGGGAATCCCTGAAAACGCGCTTCGATTCTCCCTACTCGAGCGACGTCAGGCCCTCGCGCACGGCGTACTTCGTCAGCTCCGCGACGGTGTGCAGGTCGAGCTTCTCCATGACCTGCGCGCGGTGCGTCTCGACCGTCTTCACGCTCACGCCCAGGTGGTGGGCGATCTCCTTGGTCGACTCGCCCTCGGCGATGCGCTGCAGGACCTCGCGCTCGCGGGCGCTGAGCGGCGCGGCGGCGGTGGCGGTCGAGGGCTGGGCCTTCAGGCCGGAGACGAACGCGTCCAGGACGAGGCGGTTGATGGACTCGCTCAGGAACATCCGCCCCTGCCGCAGGGCCGAGAGCGCGGCGAGGAGCTCCTCGAAGGCCGAATCCTTGAGCAGGTACCCCCGCGCGCCCGCCCGCAGCGCCTCGTGGACGAAGCGGCGGTCGGCGTGCATCGACAGGACCACGACCTGCGTGTGGGGCGAGACGCTCAGGATCTGGCGCGTGGCCTCGATGCCGTTGAGGGCGGGCATGGTGATGTCCACCAGGGCGACGTCCGGCTGCAGCTCGCGGCACAGGCGCACGGCGGCGTCGCCATCCTGCGCCTCGGCGACGACCTCGTACCCGGCGAGGCCCTGCAGCAGCCCGCGCAGGCCCTCGCGGACCATGCGGTGGTCGTCGGCGATGAGGATCCTCATGGCCCGACTCCGGCGGGGCGGGGCACGACGAGGCGCACGCGGCTGCCGGCGCCGGGACGCGCGTCGATCTCCAGGCGGCCGCCCAGGGCACGCACGCGCTCCAGGATGCTGAACAGGCCGAACGTGCCGGCGTCGCCGCGGGGGTGCAGGTGGGTCGTCGGGTCGAAGCCCACGCCGTCGTCGGCGACCGCGATCACGAGTGCCCCGGACTCCAGCGTGGTCTCGATCGTGGCCGTCTTCGCGTTCGCGTGTTTCACGACGTTGGTCAGCAGCTCACGCACGGACTTGAAGAGGAGCACGCGCATGGCTTCGGGCAGCGGATCGACGGGCGCCTCGGCGCGGAGGCGCACGGTGAGGCCCTGCTTGGCGTCCAGGTGCTCGGCCAGCCACTCCAGGGCCGGGGCCAGGCCGAGCTCGTGCAGCACCGGCGGGCTGATCTCGAAGGTGAGCGAGCGGGTGTACCGGATCGCCTGCCCCAGCAGCGTCTGCATGCCCTCGAGGTCGGCGTCCAGACCGCAGAACACCGCGTCCCCCTTCAGGCGCATGAGCTTCAAGCGCAGCATCGCCAGCGCCTGCCCCAGGTGGTCGTGCAGGTCGGCGGCCAGCTCGCGCCGCTGCCGCTCCTCGGCCAGCGTCAGCTCCGCGGCCAGGTCGCGCAGGCGGCGCTGATACTCCTGCACCCGGGCCTCGGCGTCGTGCCGGGCCGTCACATCGCGGGCGACGATCAGGCGGCCCTCGCCGTACGCCCCCACGGCGCAGTCCACCCACAGGCGCCGGCCCGACGGCGTCCGTTGCGCCAGCTCGGCGCGGGCGTCGACGAGTGTCCGCAGGGTCGCGGTCGCGCCCACCGTGGGGTCAGGCTCGATCACCGCGTCGAGGTCGTGACCGCACGCCTCGGCCGCCGTGCGCTCGTACAGGCGTTCGGCCGCGGCGTTCCAGGCGGTGATGCGCAGCGCCGCGTCGGTGACGATCATCGCGTCGGGGAAGTGCTGGAACGGCGACATGGGCGCAGTCTACGCCCACGCGCCAGCGCCGGTCAGAGATAGAAGCTCAGCGTCATCGCGCTATAGAACTGGGTGTAGGAGAGGGTCGGGTCGCCATCCAGCGAGACGTAGAAGGAGTTGAGCCCGAACTCGGCGCCGAGCGCGAAGGACTCGGCGAAGGCGTACTCGCCGCCGAACCCGGCGAGGGCGCCGAGCGACCAGCTGTCGTCGATGCTGTCGCTGCTGTCGCCGTCGCGCTCCTCGGAGGGGACGCCGGTGTACAGCGCGCCGACGACGTAGGGGCTCGCCGCGCCCACGGAGGGGTCGAAGAGGTGCTTCGCGCCGACACCGAACATCAGCAGCGAGATGCTGCTGTCGACGTCCTTCTCGTCGTCGCACTCGGAGTCGAAGCAGTCGCCGTAGACGTAGGTGGTCTCGGTGATGCCCAGGCGGGTGTAGTCGATCAGGGCGAAGACCGTGGTGTCGCCCCGGCGATAGCCGATCCGGGTCGACAGATCCGTCGCCGCCGACGCACCCGCACCGTCGACGTCCTCGGCGCCGAGATCCACCGCCGCCAGGCCCTTGCCCACGCTGAACGAGAAGCCGTCCGCCCGCGCCGGACCGGCCAGACCGAGCACCACACCGGCCAGGAGAACTCCGTGAATGCGCATGATGCCCCCTGTGCTCGAATGATGCGTCGAATCCTACGGCGTGAGCCCGTCGATGGCCACGCCGCTGGCGCCGACCTCGAGGCAGACGCCGATGGCGTTGCAGTCCCGCGCGGCGCTGGAGCAGGCGTGGGGCCCGGCTTCGTCGATGCCCACGTCGTAGCCGCCCACGAGCGCCAGGAGCACGTTGACCGTCATCTCCGGCGGGGCGGCCGGGTCGAAGAAGGCCCGCAGGGGCTCGCAGAAGTCCGGCGGTGGCTCGGTGGAGCAGGCGGCCTGCAGGTCGACCACCAGCCCGAGCAGCGAGTCGCGGGTCAGGTAGCCCTCGAGGAAACCGCCGCCGATGGCCACGCCGGGGGCGTCTGCGGTGAGCGCGCCGCGGAGCGTGGCCCGCTCCAGGCGCAGGCGCAGCGAGGGCAGGCCCATGCCCAATGGCAGCGTGAGCACGAAGCCGGCGCTCGCGCTCGCGAAGGCGCCGCCGGCGCCCAGGGCGAGCGCGGGCCAGTGCACGACGGCGTGGCCGTCCGCGTCCAGGCTGCTGGGGTCCACCGTGAAGGTCTCCGCGCCGGGCACGGCGTCTCCGTAGTAGGTCCGCAGCGCCACGCGCTCGCCCTCGGCGCCGGTCTCGAAGCCGGCGGCCTGCACGAGCAGCACCACGCCCACCGCGCCGTCGTCCTGTCGATCGACGAGCCCCTGAAAGCCGCCATCGCCCAGGAACCGGCCCAGCGGCGTCAGGCCCGAGCCGCCCTTGGCGCCCACGACCTGGCAGCCGGCGGCCTGCGCGGCCTCGAGCGACGCGGGCAGGTCCAGCTGGTCGACCCGACCGGCCGGCCCGAAGGGGCTCGGCGGCGCGCCGAAGTCCGGCCAGGGCGGTGCGGCGTCCGGCAGGGGGGCGGCGTCGGGTTGCGGCGGTGCGGCGTCCGCCTCGAGTGAGGCGGCGTCGGGGACCGGCGGGGCAGCATCGGGCAAGAACGCAGCGTCGCTGGCGGGCGGCGAGGCGTCGACGACGGGCGTCGAAGCGGCGCCGGCGGTGTCGTCACCGCAGGCGGTCAAAGCGAGGCCGAGCGCGACCCCCAGGGAGACGATGCAGGCGGAGTCATGCAGGCGGTTCATGGGTGGAAAGCCTACCACACGCGGCCTCTCGGGCCGCTCCGTTCAGTTCCCGCCGACTTTTGCACCCTTGACGGGCAGATCGGCCGCGGCCTTGGCGACAAAACCCTCGCGGGTCAGCAACATCGTGCCGGCCTTGCCGTGCAACGCGATCGTCCCGTCTTTTCTCATCTCGAGGCGGGCGTCGCCCGTCTTCAGGATGATCTGATCGCCTGCGTCCACGTTCAGGACCTTTCCGGTCCGGACCGTCAGCAGCTCCCCGGCCTCGACGACACGCTCGTCGGGGATGGCGTTCCCCGCGGCCGAAACGCGCGCAGGCGGAGCGAAGGCCACGGCGCCGAGCGCGCCGGCCACGAAACACGCGAGACCGAAGCCGAGATTCTCACGGACGAGCATGGGGGGACCTCTGGGGATGTGTCGAAGTGTCGTTCGAAATGACCGGCGCGACGGGCATCATCGCCCAGCGCGCCGGCGACGCAGGAGGCCTGCGACCAGCAGCAGGAGCGCCGGGGGCAGCGCCCGGCCGGGGGGCGAGACGCCGCACGCGCTGCCCTGCCCGACGACCTTGTCGGAGCCGGTCTGTTCGCTCGCAGGGTCGGAGTCCGAGTCCGTCAGCGCGGCGTCGGCGGTGCGGCCGTTGGGGCGGAGCGCGTCCGGGCGGTCGTCGTCCGGCGTCGGGCCGGGGCGCGCGTCGTCCGTGGTCCCGGCGTCCGTCTGGGCGCCGGGCGCCGCGTCCGTCTGCGGGCCGGTCGCGGCGTCGGCGTCCGGCGTGGGGGGCGGCGGGTCCGGCGGTGGCGCGGCGG
>CAINDO010000165.1 GCA_903847385.1 uncultured Myxococcales bacterium | reverse complement strand
CGGGGGCGCCGTCTCCCGCGCGGACGCCGCCGCCGACCCGAGCGACGCCGCGCGACCGGGCGGGGACGCGGTCTCCGACGCCCGGCCGCCGTCGCCGGACGCCGCCGCGGGCCCGGGCCTCGTCGCGGTGACGCTGGACCTGAGCACGCTGAACCTGGCCGATCCCGTCTACCTGCGCCACGTGAGCAGCCAGCCCTACGAGGACTTCCTGGGGGCCGCGCTGCGGGCGCTGGACGCCGATCTGGTCGCGCTGCAGGGTCTGTTGCCGAGCGCGGTCTGTGCGACGGCCAACGAGGTCGACCCGACGCGCACGTGTTTCGAGGCGAGCCTGCGACCGACGCAGGCCGAGCGCCTGCTGGGGCCCGACTACCAGCTCGTGTGCGACGCCGGGCGCGGGACGACGTGCCTGGGCGTGCACGCGCGGCTCGGCCTGCCGCCGACCGCCGTGCGCACCACCTCGGCGCCGCCCCTGCCGCCCTGCAGCGTGGGCGCCAACACCTGCGACGACGCCCACTGCGACGAGGACTCCGCCGTCTCGCAGGTGCCGCTGAGCGGCCCCGCCGGTCCGCTGTCCGTGGTCTTCTTCATGCTCAGCGGGCCGGGCCGCGGCGCGGGCGGCTTCTACACCGGGCAGGCCTGCCGCGCGGCGCAGGTCGATCAGCTCTTCGCGGCCGCCGCGCTCGCCGCCGACGCCACGCCGCTGGTCCTCGGCGATCTGGCCTTCGACCCCGAGTCGCCCCTGGCCGGGGACTCGGGCGACCGCGTGGCGACCCACGTCGCGCCGATCGGGCCGTTCGCCGACCACGCCCCGCGCGAGGCCGACGGCGCGCGCTCACCGACGGAGCTCTCCGTGGGCACGGCCCAGGACACGCTCTTCACGCGGGGCCCGACCGCGCGCTGCGAGGCGCTCGGCGACCCGGCGTTCGACGCGGGCTTCGACTTCGCGTTGCTCGCCGGCGGGGCCGAGGACCGCGGTCGCATCACCCATCGACCGGTTTTGTGCCGCATCGCCTTCGGCGCGGACAACTGACTCAGGCGGCGTCCGCCTGGGTGGGGGCGGGCTGTCCGGCCCCGGTCGCCGCGCCGGCGCTCGCGATGCGGGCCCGCGCGTCGCGCAGCAGCGTCTCGGCCATGCCGAAGTCCGGCGCGAGGCGGTGGCAGCGTTCGGCCACCGCGACGGCCTCGGCGTCGCGCCCGGCCTCGAAGAGCAGCCGACCGTAGTTGAACAGGAGATTTAGCCGCGTCGGCGCGATGCGCAGGGCGCGCAGCAGCAGGGGCTCGCCCTCCTCCCCGCGCTGCGCCGTCCGCAACGCGAGCGCAGCCTCGTTCAGCAGGCCGAGCAGGCGCGGATCGGAGTCGTTCAGGTCGCTCAGCCCGAGCACGGCGGCCTCGACGCGGCCGTTGGACAGGTGCCCCTCTACATCGCGGGAGACGCAGGCCTTGGGCGCCAGACCGACCATCGTGCGCAGGGCCTCCCAGGCGGGCCGCTGCGCCGGCTCGCTGAGCATGACCGAGAGCGTCGTGAGCGTCCGGACGTCCCGCCCGCAGTGCGCCAGCACCTTGCGCAGGATCGGGACCGGATCGCGCCCCGGCCGGCCGAGCACCGCCGCCAGCACACGCAAGCGCAGTACGGCCTCGGCCGTGAGCCCCGGGAACTCCGACGCCTCGATGTGGCCGAACATGGCCGCCAGCTTCTCGACCTGCGCGCGGTCGAGGCCCAGCGCGGACGTGTCCATGTCCAGCAGGCGCCCGAGGCCGACGAGCTGCGCTTCGACGCGCACCCGCTCCATGGGCACGGGCGGCACGTCCGCGGGTTTGCCCTCGGCGGCCCGGGCCATGCCCTGCAGCATGTCGATCTCTTGCACGATGGCCCGCATGCGCGCGGCGTTGGGCGGCTCGTTCTCCTGCAGGACGCGCTGCAGGATGGCCAGCATGCGCAGGGTGTCCAGGAGCGGCACGGGCCGCAGCTCGCGCAGCACCACCGCGGAGTCCAGCAGCCGGTGGCGCGACGCCGCCTCGCGGGCGCCGACGACGGAGAAGAACCGCAGCAGCAGCGGGTCCTGCCGGCCACGGTCCAGAATGCGCACGATGGCGCCCACGGTGGGCAGGCCCACGCGCAGGATCAGGCGGCGGTCCCAGGCGTCGACGAGGTGCGCGAGGCGCTGCAGGTCCACGGCGGCGCCGGGATCCAGCGCCGAGAGCAGATGCGCCAGGCGGGCCCGCAGCGCGGCGATGTCGATGTCCTCCAGACCCGGCGTCTGCCGCAGCACCTGCTCCAGCGCGGCCAGGCGGGCGGCGTCGATCTCCTCGATGCCCGGCTCGGGCCAGAGCGCGCCGGCGAGTTGCAACAGGCGCGCGGTCACGCCCGCGTCCGGCGGGTGGGACACGCCCAGGGCGGCGCACAGGGCGCGCAGGCGCGTCTGGTCCAGGGGGCCCGTCGCAGGGACCTCGTTCAGGGTGGCCTGGAGCACGGCCAGGCGCGCGCGGTCGATGGCCTCGCTCTGTTCGCGGGCCTGCAGCAGCCCGGCGGCGACGTAGTTCACCGCGCCGGCGTCGAGCGTGGAGAGCGTCGCAGCGGGCACGGCGAGCAGGCCGGCCATCTTGTGGCAGAGCTCCGACCGCGCGTCGGCCGAGATCGGCGCCGAGACGCCCTGGGAGACCACGTCCGCCGCCAGCAGCTTCAGGCGCGCGAACTCCGGCCCGCTGACCGGCTCGGTGTCCGAGCGGCCCTCGACGGCCGTGTCCGCCGCGGCGACGACGGCGCGCGCGGTGCTGCGCAGCGGCAGGCGCGGGTTGCCCGTCG
Source organism: uncultured Myxococcales bacterium (assembly GCA_903847385.1). GTDB lineage: Bacteria > Myxococcota_A > Bradymonadia > UBA7976 > UBA1532 > CAINDO01. The sequence goes on along the minus strand of CAINDO010000165.1, from coordinate 2,382 downwards.
CGAACATCTCGTGGAGCACGCCCAGGTAGGCCCGCACCCGCACGCCCTCGGCGCCGAGCTGGCGGGCGATCTCCTCGACCGGCGCCTGCGGCCGCTCGACCTGCGCCCGCAGGATGCGCACGACCTCGGGGCCGATGGGCCGCCCGAACAGGCCGTCCAGGCGCTGCACCATGCGGTCGGCCTCGGCGCGGGCCCCCTCGGCGGCCTTCTCGCGCAGATTCCGCGCCAGGCGGGTCATCCGCACGCGCCACATGGGGTCCTCGAAACACGACCAGAGCTTCTCGTCCTCGCGCTGCAGGCGGTTGCCGGCCAGCGTGGCCAGCCGGGTGCGCGTCGGCGTCTCGCCGTACGTCTGCAGCCCGTCCACCTCGGCGGCCAGGGCCTCCGGCGTCAGCGGCGAGGTCACGAAACCATCGACACCGGCCTGCATGCCGCGGGCGAGATCGTCCTCGCCCCAGTGGCCGTGCAGCCCGAGCACCCAGGGTCGGGGCGCCACGTTCCGCTCGAACATGCCGATGAGCGTGACCAGCGCGCCCAGGTCCGGCAGCGTCCAGTTGAGCAGCAGGCCGTGGTAGCGGCCGGGCTCGGCGACCAGGCGCTCCACGGCGGCGCCGCCGGAACGGGCCCCCGTCAGGTCCCAACGGCCCGCGGCCTCGAGGGTGCGGCGGAGCATGAGGACCATGGTCGGCTCTTCGTGCACGACCAGGACGCGAGTTTGGGCGGAGGTGGCGGCCATCACCCCTGACTACGGCAGAGGCGGGCCGGGCCTCAAAAGTGGGGGGGTCAGGCGCGCCCGGTGCCGTACTTGGCCACGAACTCGGCGACCCGCGCGATCTCGGCCTTGGTGCCGATCACCAGGCCCGTGCGGTCGTGCAGGCCCTGGGGCTCGATGTCCAGGATGCGGTGGACGCCGTCCGTCGCGGCGCCGCCGGCCACCTCGGCGATGAACGCCAGCGGGTTGCACTCGTAGAGCACGCGCAGCTTGCCGCGGCCCGTCTTGGCGTCCGTGGGGTACAGGTACACGCCGCCCTTGAGCAGGTTGCGGTGGAAATCCGCCACCAGCGAGCCGATGTGGCGGGCCGAGACGCGGCGCTTCTCGGCGTCGTTGCGGGACTTCAGCGCGTCCAGGTAAGGCGTGACCCAGGCGGCCCAGTACGGCTCGTTGCACTCGTTGATCGAGAGCTGCACCGTCTTCTCGGGCATCTGGATGTTCTCGCGCGTGAGGAAGTACTCACCGCACGAGGGGTCGAGCGTGAAGCAGTCGACCGTCTTGCCGTCCGTGTACACGAGCGCGGTGCTGGGGCCGTAGATGATGTACCCGGCGGCGACCTGCTCGCGGCCGGGCCGCAGGATGTCGCTCTTGACGACCTCGTTGCGGTCGTGGCGGCGGTAGACCGCGAAGATCGTGCCGATCGACACGTTCACGTCGATGTTGCTGGAGCCGTCCAGCGGGTCGAAGGCGACCACGTAGTCGCCGGCCATCTGCGGCGGGACCTCGATGACCTCGTCCTCTTCTTCCGAGGCCATGGCGGCCACGCAGCCGGAGCGCTTGAGGACCTCGATGAACGTGTCGTTGGCGATGCGGTCGAGCTTCTGGACCGTCTCGCCCTGGACGTTGACGTCGCCCGTGGCGCCCCAGAGCTCGATCAGGCCGGCGCGGCGCACCTGCGCGGTGATCAGCTTGCCGGCCACGCCGATCTGCGTGAGGAGCTGGGAGAACTGGCCCCGGGCGTCCCGGTGGCCGGTCTGCTTGCGGAGCACGTGCTGGGTGAGGGTGATGCCGAATTCTGCTGCGAGAGACATGGCGAAACCTCGCGGGTCGTTCGCTACTTCCGGTCATCCAGGCCGGCGGCGGGGGCGGTCGTGACCGGCGCCGCAGGCTTGGGGGTGGGCGCCGGATGCGGCGCGGGGGGAGTCGGATTCGGGGTCGCCGGCGGGCTCGGCTTCGGCGGCGACGCGGCCACGGGCGCCGCCTTGGCGCTCGAGGGCTCGCCGGCCGGCGGCGCGCTGGGGGACAGCGCCACGGACACGGCCACGGGGCCCTCGACCACGAGCGCGCGCTCCACGGCCTGGTGCCCGGGCGCGGTGAAGATGAGCGTGGCCCGGGCGCCGAGCGGGACCTCGATGGCGCCGGGCAGCGTGCCGAGCAGGCGGACCGGCTCGGCGCGATCGCCCACGACGACGCGGACCTCGGCCTGCGCGCCCGCGGGCGTCGCCTCGACCTGGAGCCGCGCGCTGCGGGGCGCGGGCGCGGAAGGGCTCAGCGACGATGGCGGCGCGCTCGGAGATTCCACCGGCGCCGGCTGCGCGGCGGCGGCGGGGATCGGGGACGCCGGCGGCGGGCCCTGCGAGGCGAACCAGGCGCCCGCGCCGGCCAGGCCG
>CAINDO010000164.1 GCA_903847385.1 uncultured Myxococcales bacterium | reverse complement strand
TGCGCCTCGCCATCGTCGTCGCGCTCCTGGCCGCCGCCTGTTCGGCGAGGGCCGAAGTCCCGACCGTCCGGGACGGCGACCTCATCTTTCACACCTCCCGGTCGTCACAGTCGGTCGCCATCCAGCGGGCCACCGGGTCGAAATACAGCCACATGGGGGTCATCGTTCATCGCGGTGGTAAGCCCTTTGTATTCGAAGCGGTCGCCACGGTGCGCCTCACGCCGCTCGGCCGGTGGATCGCCCGCGGCGCGGGGCATCACTTCGTCGTGAAGCGACTCCGAGACGCCGACACGGCACTCACGCCGGCGGCCGTTGAGAAGCTCCGTCTCGCGGCTCGCAGCTTCGCCGGTCGGCCGTACGACCTCACCTTCGGTTGGGCCGACGACCGGATCTACTGCTCGGAGCTCGTCTGGAAGGCCTACGACCGGGCCCTCGGCGTTCAGATCGGCGATCTTCAGAAGCTCCGCGACTTCAACCTGTCGGATCCGGCCGTTCGCGCCAAGATGCGCGAGCGCTACGGCGACGATATCCCCCTGGACGAAGCAGTCATCTCCCCGGTCGCGATGTTCGAGTCGCCGCTGCTCGTCACCGTCGCCGAGAGGTGAAACGACCCCCCCCGACGCCGGCGAGTGGTTTAGAGAGGCGACATGAGCCACACTTCACAACCCACAGTGCAGGGAGTCGCCATGGAGAGCTTCAAGCCCGCCGGCTACAACACAGTCTCGCCGTACTTGATCGTCGCCGACGCTGCAGCCACGATCCGGTTCCTCGAACGCGTCCTCGATGGGCAGCTGATCCGGAGTTTTCCAGACGACCAGGGCCGCCTCATGCACGCCGAAGTCCGAGTGGATGACACCGTCGTCATGCTGGCGGACTCGGCGCCGGACTGGCCCCCCGTCCCCGCGTACGCGCACGTCTACGTCCAGGACGTCGACGCGACCTACACGCGGGCGCTGTCCGAGGGCGCGACATCAGTTCAGGTGCCCGAGAAGAAGGGTGATGAGGACAAACGCGGCGGGGTCAAAGACGCAGGTGGAACCACGTGGTGGATCGCGACCCGCGTCGGATAGGCCGCGGCTCGCGGTCGACGTCCGGGGTGGTCCCATGATCCTGGCGAATGACAGTACGACCGCCGCGCGGGTTGAGGAGACGAGCATGCCGAGCAAGTGGCAACATCCAAAGAACGACGGCTGGGTCGACGTCGACTACGACTTCGGGCTTCCGGACGCTGAACGGGGCGCGCTCGCGAAGACGCTCAACGAGGCATGCCACGTGTTTCGGCTGCACGCGGACGGCCACTGGGGCTCGGTCTACAAGGACCGTTACGCGCGTGCGCTCGCGGTGCACATCTCCGCCCACCCGGGGCTGCCTCACCGCCTGTTGCGGTCCGGAGATCGTGTCATCGCGATGGTCACCCACCGCGCGATGGCGCTCCTGAGCGAGCGGAGCGCGAATACGACGCCGGGCGCCGAACAGCCCGCGACCCCAGACGAGGGCGAGGCGCCGGGCCCGGGGCGGGGGTAGCCGGTGGGTCCCGCGTGGCCTGGACACGCCGGACACGCTGGACGCGGCACCGCAGCCACCGATAGGCTCGGCGCACGCAAGATGCTTCGAGACCTCACACCCGCGCAGCGCCAGCTCGCCGATTATATGTCCGACCTCTCGGAGGACGCGTACTGCGCCGGGTGGATGGCCGGACTGGAGTACGCGCTCTGGGAGGCTCTTCTGGGTGCGCGAACGGGCTACGGCATGCTCGAGTTGAGCGATGAACAACGGGCACGGCTTCGGCAACTCTCCGACGACTGCGCCGGCTGGATCGTCTTCGACGAAAGGGCCGAGGAGACCTGGCTCGCGATGCCGGACTGGGCGCAGCAGTTTGCGGCATGGAAACGCGCGGGCGGGAACGGCGGCGCCTGATCGGGCGCTGAGGCGGACCGGCGGCCGCACGGAGGGGTGCCTGTGACGCTCACCGAACTCGAGGCGACCCTGCCGAACGGCCTCCACGACGCGTATCTCCACAGCGTCACGATCGACTACGTGGCCCGGGTCGTCGACTTCACGTTGGACGTCTGGGTGGGCACCCTTGGACTTTCCGCCGGACCCGACCGGGAGCGTGAGCGCCGGGCTCAGCTTCGGTTCACGGGGCTCGTGTACTGCTCGATCGACCCGCCGGATCTTCGACCGCGAAATCGCTCCGCGTTTGAACCTGGGCCTGTCGCCCTGATGCAATCGAATCCGGTCGACCCGCGTTCGCCGCTTCCAGAGGATGCATTCGAGGCCCATCTCTTCGTGAGCGAGTGGAACGCGTTCATCACCATCGCGGCCCGAAATGCGTCACTCCGCTGGACGGACGAGAGCCAGGACCACCTCGACGGCGGCGAGCACGGGTAGGTCGGGACGATCCGGGCCGATGCGAGCGCGAGCGTCAGGCTGACCGAATGGCGAGGTTGGCGCCTTGTCCTTGGGCGTTGGCGACGTTGCGGGGCATGGAAGGAGCCGATACGGTGGCGAGCATGTTCGGCAACTCCGCCATCGCGGCTTGACCTGGATCCACCGGACTCGGCAGGTCGGCTGATGGTCGTCGGGCAGACCAAGCGGAGGCGACCCAAATGTTCGACGTGTTTGATATTCAGGTTCCGGCACTCGCTGCCAGCGCTCCCGTCGAGATCAGACGGACACAGACTGAGTTCGGCCCGTGCGACGAAGGCATGGCGTACGTCGACGGTGTCGCGTTCGGCCATGTTCTTCGAGCCGAGGAGGCCTACTCGAACCTGCAAAGCTGGATGGACTCGGTCGATCGAGGGCACTGGACCGTCCTCGCCGCAGCGCCTGCGGCTCGGGCGGCGGCCGCCGACGACGAGTTTTGGTCCTTGTTCCTGGCTGCACTGGTCTCCTTGCTGCAGGCCCACGAGTTCTGGATCGTGCGATGCGAGTCCGACTGTGATCAGGAGCCGCTCGATAGACTGACGATTTCCGCGGGACGGCTGTCAGAGCTTCTCGACGCCCGGCGCACCGAGCACAACAGCGTGGCCATCGTGGCCACCTCGCCATGACCGTGCGGCTCGTAGCGACGGCAGCCAACACGGTGCTGAATCCGACGGGCCCGCGGCTTGGCCGCCTTGCACCGCGCCCCACCCAACCGTACGGTCGACGGGTCCACTTGGAGGTACCGATGCGTGCCGTGTTCACGGACGACATCAGGCCCGTCAGCGACCTGAAGGTCCAGGCCTCCGCCATGGTCGACCAGGTGGTCCGCAGTGGGCGACCGATGCTGATCACGCGCCGCGGCCGCGGTGTCGCCGTGCTCGTCGACGTGGAGCAGTTCGAGCACATGCAGGAAGCGCTCGCGTTCGGGCAGGCCGTGGACGAGGGGGCCGGACCGGCCTGCGAAGGTCGCTCAACTCCCGAGTCGAAATGAACATCCTGCGATCACGGCTCGCCATCGAGGGGGTCTGGTTCGCGTCGTTCATCGGGAGCGCCGACTGCATCGCCATTGCGATCGGATGCGTGCTCTGCGAAACCGGAACGGGACTGGGAACGGCCGCGTTGGCCGGCGCCTGAGGGCCAGAGCGCTCGCGGACACGGGGAGGTCGCGGATGTGTTTGCTCATCTGGATCGAGGCCGAAGCGGCGGACAGGGCAAGCCTCGTCACGGCCGCCCACGCAGCCTCCGAGTTCGGCCTTCAGGTCGACGTGGCCCGTGCTTCCCGCTGGCCATGGGCGCGCTCGAAGCCGGTGCGCGCCACCATCTCGGAGGGCGGCGGATGCGCCTGCGGGATGCTGAGCGATGACGCCGCTTGGAACGCGGAAACGTCGGCCATGCGCGCGGACATCGTCGAGCCGCTGGCACGGACGCTGGAGACGTTGCTGAGTCTGGGGCCTGGTCGCCTGACGGTCGCGGCCTTGTGGGTGGGCGAGCGGCCGCAACAACAGCTCGACGTGACGCCCGCGGAGCTGACACGGCTCGTCCGAACGACCGGCCTCAGAACGAAGACCCGATATGTCGTGAACCGAGGCGCGGCGTAGCAGCTCGGTCGACAGGCCGACGGCGCGCATCGATCCCACGTTCGTTTCCTCCACCCGAGTTGCCCCGCCGCGGCCGCGGTGTCGCCGTGCTCGTCGACGTGGAGCAGTTCGAGCGCATGCAGGAAGCGCTCGCGTTCGGGCAGGCCGTCGACGAGGGCGCCGCCCAGGCCGAGCGCGGCGAGTTTGCGACAAACGCGGAGGTCGAGGCGGTCCTCGGGCGTCGTGCGATGGGCGCGTAGCCCACGACCCGCGCTTGCCCAACCCCGCCCCACCCCCTACGGTGGGCGCATGCCCCTTCTCCCCGTCTTCGCCCTGCCGCTGATTCTGGCGACCGCCCCGGCCCCGTACCCGGCGCCGGGCTTTCACCGGGGCGCGGTGCTGTCGTCCTGGGATGGCACGTATCCGCACCGCGAGGCCTGGGCGGCGGCGCTGGACCGGCTGCAGGCGCTGGGGGTCACCTGGGTCGAGGTGCTGACGTTTGCCGAGCAGCCGGACATCGCCCGGCCGGAGATCGTGCCGGAGTCGGCGGAGCGCTGGCCGGCGGCCTTCATCGACGCGGCGCGGGCGCGGGGCTTTCGCATCTTTTTGAAGCCGGACGTGTGGAGCCGGCAGTTCTACGCGCCGGGCAGCAAGCTGTGGCGCGGCAGCATCCGCATGGAGTCGGACTCGGCGTGGGCGGCCTGGTTCGACGCCTACGAGCGCTTCATCGTGGCCGAGGCCCGCAACGCGGCGGCGCACGGGGTGGAGATGTTCTCCGTGGGCCTGGAGTACGTGGAGATCACCCGAACGCAGGGCGCCCGCTGGCGCTCCCTCATCGGCGAGATCCGCAAGGTCTATCCCGGTGTGTTGACCTACTCCGCCGATGGCAATCACGAGATGGCCCACGTGGACTTCTGGGACGCGCTCGATGTCATCGGCGTGAACGCCTACTTCGCCCTGGCCGAGTCGGACTCGCCGACCTACGCCGAGCTTCTGTTGGGGCTGGTGGGCCCGATGGCCCGCATGGGCGCGCTCTCGGCGCGCTGGGGCCGCCCCGTGGTGCTGACCGAGGTCGGCGCGCCCTCGGTCTCGGGCGCGGCGCGCACGCCCTGGCGCTGGCCGCAGGCCACGGACGCGCCGGACGCCCCGCTGCAGGCCCGCATGTACGAGGCCCTGCTGGCGCAGTGCGCCGCGGCGAGCTTCTGTCGCGGCATGTATTGGTGGAAGTTCTACGAGGTCCCGGAGCGACACATCCCCGAGGCGCTGGACTACACGCCCGAGGGCAAGCCGGCGGCCGAGGTGTTGCGCGCCTGGTACACCCTGCCGACGCCTGAGGCCGTCCCCCCCGAGCCGGCCGGCGGCGTCAGATCGGACAGTCCCCCGCCGCGATGACCTGCTCGCAGGTGCGGGCGGCGCACTCGTCACAGCACGAGGCGCAGTTCGGGTCGAGGCGGCACGTCGCGACGATGTGTGTCAGGCGGCCGCCGAAGGTCTCGTCGTGGGCCTCGGTGTCACAACACTGGCTGATGAGCCGGAAGCAGGCGTCACAGTCCTCGGGCGCGTCCGCGCAGGCGCAGGCCAGGTGGCGGGCGGCGTCGGCGGCGGGGCCGGCGTCCGGCGCAGCGGCGGCGGCGTCCGTGGGCACGGCGCCCCGGTCCG